>NZ_JBFRYB010000001.1:0-319490 GCF_040892595.1 Zhongshania sp. R06B22
AGTAGTTTTTTAAACTTTCTCACCACCTCAACCGCGTTAAATACTTGCTGCCTCCACCTCGGTGAAGTCCGCGTTTGCGGTTGAGGAGGCGCATTATAGAGATACTAGGAGGGGAGTCAACACACTTTCAAAAAGAATTTTCAAAAGCTTTGGCCGCGTACAAAAACCGCTCACTTAGGTTAACTATCAACCACTTAACGGTGATTAATTAAGCATGTTGACTACTTAACAACCACCAGCTGATATTTCTTTTTACCCACCTTTACCAAGTAGTACTCGCCAAACAATGCCCTCGCTGCAGAAAACACCTCCGGCACGCTCATATTCTCAGCAATACCTATTGAAACACCGTTTATAAGAACCGCATTACGGCCCAGAGCATCCTTTATTTGCTTGCCAACACCCATCCCCATGTCAGCAAGCAGCTGGGTTAATGGCTTGTCGTTTAATTCCTCGCGATTCAAATTTGCCGTCGGCAAGCCATCCAACTGCAATTGCTGAAGATCACCTGCCGATAACTCCGCCAATTCACCAGAGAATAATGCATCGGTTATACGGCGCGCCCCTGCCAACTGATCGACCCCGTGAATCAGCCGCGTCATCTCCTCCGCAAGAATACGCTGAGCAGCGGGACGCCCCACCTCACGATCTTCAACCTCTATGGCATCGATATCGGCAAGCGATAAAAACGTAAAGTAACGAAGAAACTTATACGCATCGGCATCGGCGGTACCCAGCCAGAACTGATAAAAGGCATAGGGAGAGGTTTTGGTCGGATCAAGCCAAATGGTGCCCGACTCAGTTTTACCAAACTTGGTGCCATCCGCCTTAGTGACCAGCGGCATGGTTAAGCCGTGAACCGCAGCACCGTGCTGGCGACGGGTTAGATCCACCCCCGCAATGATATTGCCCCACTGGTCAGAACCACCCAACTGCAGCGTACAGTCATACCTTTTATACAGCTCGGAAAAATCCAAGCCCTGCAACAAGGAATAGCTAAACTCGGTAAACGAAATACCTGCCCCCTCTCTATTAATGCGCTGCTTCACCGATTCCTTGGCAACCATGGTATTAACAGAGAAGTGCTTACCAACATCCCGCAAGAACTCCAGCGCCGACATAGGGCCAAACCAGTCCAGATTATTGGCAACCTCAGCAGAGTTCTCGCCACAGTCAAAATCAATAAACCGTGACACTTGCAGCTTTAAACGATCAACCCAGTCAGCAACAACATCAGGCGTATTTAATTGGCGCTCCTGCGCTTTGAAGCTTGGGTCACCAATAAGCCCCGTCGCACCGCCAACCAGCGCTATAGGTTTGTGCCCTGCCTGTTGAAAACGACGCAGCGCTAACAGCGGGACAAGATGGCCAATATGAAGACTGTCAGCAGTGGGATCAAAACCACAATACAGCGTGCGCGACCGCTCAGAGAGATACTCGGCCAAGCCGTGCTCGCCGGTCATTTGCGCAACAAGCCCTCTCGCCTCTAATTCAGGGAGTAAATCTGAGTTTACAGCTGTCATAAATCGACCTTCATACTATATAAGACGCGCAAACCATTCCGCGAACATGATTTGCATAATTAGGAAAATACTGAAGAGCCGGCAAGATACAACAACCAACAACAAATGCAAACTGCGAAAAGCTGACAGACGGCCGCACTCAAACTAGAATCTACTTTAAGTTTCGGTTTTTACGGGCTTCAAGCGCGCAACACATTTGCTATACTGCACAAAAAACTCTCCACAGGCATGTAGTACTAGACCTATGCAAAACTGGATTCCCAAAAGACACGCCGTTACCAAGTCCGACAACGGCAAGTTCCCGCGACGCCATTTAGCGCTTGCCGCTTCGACACTTATCGCCCTGGGATTATCTCTATTACTACTTCCCGGTGAAAACGCTGAAGCCAAGCGCACCGCCATCCCGCTGAACTTGGAGCTTAGTCCAACTCGAGCGGCAAGTATTCCAGCGGATTCAGTGGCGATAGAAGAAACAGAAAAACCTTGGATAGAGGTACAAGTAAAATCAGGCGACTCACTGTCCACTATATTTAGTCGCGCCAATCTCACGCCACAAGATCTACACGAACTACTGACCACCGCCCCCAAAGCTAAAGCACTCAACAAAATTCGACCCGGGCAAAAACTTGCATTTCAAATAGACGATAGCGGCGAGCTCGAAGCAATGAGCTATCAACTAGACAAACTCAATAGCCTCGTTTTTGAACGCGGCGTAACCGGCTTCGGCACCACCGAACTCGCCGAGACGCCAGAAATTCGCCAACGCGTCGCCAGCGCGACTATCACCTCATCACTATATAAAGCAGCGCAAGACGCAGGCGTAAACCAAAGTATCATCATGGAGCTTGCGAATATTTTTGGTGGGGTATTAGACTTTGTATACGACGTCCGCAAAGACGACTACTTCATTGTTATATATGAAGAGCTTTACCTACATGGCGAGAACTTAGGCAGCGGACAAATACTCGCGGCGCAATATTTCAATCAAGGTCGCTCCTTTGAGGCCTATCGCTACGTCAATACTCGCGGCGAAATCGACTATTTCTCGGAAAGTGGCGAAAGTATGCGCAAGGCTTTTTTACGAGCACCACTGGACTTCACCCGCATAAGCTCTGGCTTTAATCCGCGCCGCCTGCATCCCGTCTTTAAAACCGTGCGGCCGCATCGCGGCATCGACTACGCCGCACCTCGAGGCACACCTGTCTACGCCGCCGGCGATGGCCGTGTGGCAGCGGCCGGCTACTCAAAAGCCAATGGCAACTATGTCTTCATCAAACACGGTGAAGCCTATATGACCAAGTACCTGCATTTACATAAACGCGCAGTATCCAAGGGCGAGCGAGTTCGCCAGCGTGAAACTATTGGCTGGGTAGGATCGACCGGCTATGCTACCGGACCACATCTTCACTATGAGTTTTTGGTCAATGGCGTGCACCGCAATCCTGCGACAATCGTGACCAAATTACCGCCACCAACCAAGGTGAATAGCGGCGAAATGCCAACCTTCGAAAACCAAATATCTGGGATGCAACTACAGCTTAGAACCTACGCTGCGCAACGAAATTACACCAATATTGACGCGGGCTAATGGAATCACGCTATATAGGCTTGATGTCAGGCACTAGCCTCGATGGTATCGACGCAGCACTCATTCGCGTCGATGCCGATAACACCGTCCATTTCGAACACAGTATTTCAGCACCGCTTTCCCCAAAACTAAGAAGCGACATCCTTCAGCTTTGCGGAACAAGTCACGAAGAAATAGAACTGCTGGGCAGGACTGATAGGGAGATTGGCCGCGTTTTTGCCAACGCTGCGCTTCAATTGTGCGAAAGCGCCAAACTCAAGCCCGCCGATATAACCGCAATAGGCAGCCACGGCCAAACCGTGCGCCATCGCCCACCAAATACCGACCGCCATCACGAGCACGCATTCACCCTGCAAATTGGTGACCCCAACACCATCTCAGAGCTTAGCGGCATTACCACGATTGCGGACTTTCGACGTCGCGACATCGCGGCGGCGGGACAGGGCGCACCTCTGGTACCCGCATTTCATGCAGCGGCATTTAGAAGCGAAGCCGAGGACCGGGTTATTCTCAACATTGGCGGTATGGCGAATATTAGCCTAGTTAAACAAAATGGCGGCGTAGAAGGTTTTGATACTGGGCCAGGCAATGTCCTAATGGATAGCTGGATAAACGCCCGTATGCAGCGCGACTTTGATCGCGATGGCGACTGGGCGGCCAGCGGAAGGATCAACACCGCACTTTTGCAGCATTTTTTACAGGCACCGTACTACAGCCAGACTGGGCCCAAAAGCACCGGCCGCGAGCAATTTAATATGCTCACCATTGAGGAGTCATTAGCGTATTTCCCGCCAATAGCGCCTGCGGACGTGCAAGCGACATTGCTAGAACTTACCGCTCGCACAATTTGTGACGCAATAGAAAATGCCAGCACAGATCTGGCGCCCGTTTTTATCTGCGGCGGCGGTAGCGCCAATCTAGCCCTTCGCTCACGCATCTCCACCCTGCTCAGCAAGCGGGTGGTGTCGGACACCAACCAACTTGGTATTCCGCCAGATTGGGTTGAAGCCGTTGCCTTCGCATGGCTTGCCAAGCAAACCCTAAATCACTTGCCAGGCAATGTCCCCGCCGTCACCGGCGCGAACGGACCACGCATACTCGGCGCCATTTATTTAGCTTAGCACTCAGAACTTCATACCGACGCTGACGGTATACACCCATGGGTCGACCTCAATACTGCTAGTCAGCCTGTCACCACTGTCGAAGCGAATTTCCGCATCCGTATCAATATCTATCCAGCGCGCCGATGCATTTATCAACCAGCTTTCATCGATGTGATAATCCACCCCCGCTTGAAACGAGAGACCAATCGAGTCTTCTAGGTCTATTTTCCCACCGGTCAAACCCAGACCTGCAAAGGTAGTTTTAGCTTGGGGCGTTAACTCTTCATCAAAGATAAGCGTGTAATTTAAGCCAGCACCAACATAAGGCTGAAAACCGGAGATCGGAGTGAAGTGGTAAATACCGCTAAGTGTCGGCGGCAAGTGCTTAAAATCAGCAACATCAACGCCCTGAATCGCGCCCTTACCGGTAGCCGTATGCTCAAAAGGCGTTGCCGCAAGCAGCTCTATTCCCCAGTGACTATCCAGCAAATACTCTACTGTTATACCAAGCTGGGTATCGTTGGTAATACCCAGCGAGGAAGTTTGTCCGCCCAACACGAGCACTGAGCCATTCAGCTTAATATTGTCGCCATCTTCCCTAGGCTCTGTTGTGCTTGCACCCAAACGCACTACCCACTGACCCGGCTGATAAGCCATTTCGGATGCAGATAAAGAAGGGGCAATAACAGCAGCGGCAATGGCCGCGACCAAATAGATTTTTTTCATTTTTGAAGCCTCCACAGTAAAATTCTGTGGAGGCATTAAAACGGAAGATACAGCCGGGACATTTGATTTGAATCAGAAAATAACGGGGCAGGCGGACCAATCAAATAAAAACTGATCCAGCGCAATAAACCAAACTAAAAATTAAACCGAAAAAGATGAGCCACAGCCGCAGGTAGTGCTGGCATTGGGATTGCTGACCACAAAGCGCGAACCCTCAAGACCTTCAGTGTAATCGACCTGAGCACCGTCAATATATTGATAACTCAGAGGGTCAACTAGCACCGTGACGCCATCGCGCTGGACTAATGTGTCATCTTCCTCCGCAATTTCATCAAAGGTAAATCCATACTGAAACCCCGAGCAGCCGCCACCAGTGACAAACACACGCAATTTCAGATCGTCATTGGCCTCAGACTCAACGAGATTTTTAACCTTGGTCACGGCCTTATCAGTCAACGTAAGTACTGACGGCGTGAATTGTTCAACCGCAGACATATATCACCTCATTACTACATAGATGCAAACTTGCATCGCAATTGATGCAATTATCGGCTTTTCCGACTAAAACAGTCAAGTATTTCCCGAGCAGCCATTAAGGCCCGATCCTTAAGGCAGCAACGGCAAGCCTTGCAAACCCATCGTTTCTGGCAAACCAAACATCAGGTTCATATTTTGGATGGCCTGACCAGACGCCCCTTTCACCAAATTATCGATCACCGACAATACCACCACGGTGTCTCTATTCTGCGGCCGATAAATCGCCAAGCGACACGTATTCGCACCGCGTACTGAGCGAGTTTGCGGCAAACTTCCCAAGGGCATAACATCGACAAATGGTGCGTCGGCGTAGCGTTTTTCAAACATAAACTGCAGCTCATCTAAGGGTACCGCGGGATCCAGCAACTCTGAATACATCGTCGCGTGAATACCCCGCACCTGCGGCAATAAATGTGGCGTAAACGTCAGATTGACCGGACCACCAGCCGCTAAAGCCAATTCCTGTTCAATCTCTGGCAGATGACGATGCCCTGCAACACCGTAGGCCTTGAAGCTCTCAGACAATTCGGCATACAAGTTGTCAATCTTTGCCTGCCGACCCGCACCACTAACTCCTGAGGCGCCACTGGCGATCAAGCGTTTTGGGTCGATCAGCTTTTGTTCGAGCAGCGGAATCAAGCCAAGCTCAATGGCCGTGGGGTAGCACCCCGGACACGCTATCAACTTAGCGTCGCGAATCTTATCGGCATTGCGCTCGGGCAGGCCATATACTGCCGTGGCAAGCACATCAGGACAAACGTGTTCTTCGTTGTACCACTTAGACCATAGCTTCGCATCGCTAATTCTAAAATCCGCTGACAAATCTATAATCCGGGTTCCCGCCGCCAATAACTCTGGCACCATATTCATGGCAACATTATGCGGGGTAGCAAAAAACACCACATCACAACTTGCCAACGCCTTCACATCTGGCGAGGTAAAACGTAAATCCACCGCCCCGCGCAAACTCGGAAACAACTCATCAACCGCAACGCCATCCTCAGCGCGCGACGTAATCATTGCCACCTCCGCCTCGGCATGGGTAGACAATAACCGTAGCAATTCTGCGCCGGTATAACCGGTACCACCTACTATTCCAACTTTTAACACCCGAATATTCCTCCCTTAACGCTGTTCATTTTTTCTGCTCGACGACGGCGCCATCTGTTGCAGCCGCCGACGCTAACTCTTCTTTTTCACGGAGCAAGTGATCCCAACCCCGAACTAAATCTCTGGCTAACACATGGTATACAGGCTCAGCCATCACCAATTTCGATACCGCCGCCCCGACAAGCGCGCTAACCATAAGCGCGGGCAGTATATCGTGATTATTGCCCGTCAACTCCAGCACAATAACAAATGCCGTTATCGGCCGCTGAACCACGCCGGCAAAATAACTCGCCATACCCACCAAAATTAAGGATACCGCGGGCACTTGGGGAAACACCGGCCCCATCGCCGAGCCCAACTCGGCACCTGCCGCCAAACTCGGCGAGAAAATACCGCCAGGAATACCACTAAAATAGGTTAGCAGAGTCGCCAATATTTTACCCCCGGCTGTCAGCCAACTGCCCTCAGACTCACCAGCCAGCAATGCCCTTGCTTCCCCATAACCGCTACCCATGGTCAAACCGTCAGACAGTATTGCCATACAAGCCAAAAAGATCCCAATAATAAACGCGACTCGCAGGGGCCTCTTCGATACCAGCGGCGCAACGGCTCGATTGCCTTGAACCAAAAACAAACTAAACAGGCCGCCCAGTAAGCCACAGGCCGCGCTCACGCCTATTATATAAGGGTAATCTGCAAGCGGCATTGCGGTCACATCTGGAACACCAAAGTAACTGTAGTGCCCAGCGAATGCCAATACGACCACCCCCGAGAGGATAATCGCCATAATAAATGTCCCGGTGGTTCGCGCTTCCATCGATTGCTGCAACTCTTCGATAGCAAACACAATACCCGCAAGAGGGGCGTTAAAGGCCGCAGACACACCGGCAGCACCACCCGCCACAATCAAACTACTTTCCACTTGGCGCTGCTTCAACTTGGCCCATGTGCCAAATTTATACATGATCGCAGCCCCAACATGAACGCTGGGCCCCTCTCGCCCGACTGTTGCGCCAACTAGCAAACCTGCACAGGTTAGCAGCACTTTCAACACCGCCACCCGCAAAGACAAAAATGGCGCGCGCAACCAATGATAACTCTGCTTATGCGCCAACAACACCTGCGGAATACCGCTGCCTCGGGCGGCTTTACCCCCAAAATTCATCACCCATACAATGGCCATCAGTCCAAAAGGAGTAATCAATAGAAAGGCATAGGGGTAGCGATCGAAGACATGCTCGGTTACCGAAAAGCTTTCTTCAGACAGCCATGCAAAGCCCTGAATAACCAAACCAACCGTCAATGCACCGAACCAGAAAACGCCACGTGTCTTCCAGTCTTCGACTGTACCTAGCTGGCGGCGTGTATGGCGATTACCCAATACCCACCAAAGACGAAGTCTTCGGGCAGTCTGGGTGCGCTTTGTCTTGGGGATCATGTAATAAAGGGCCTGTGTGCAGGCGGCAGAACTTAATAAGAATGCGCCAAATAAAAATTAGTACGGCGGGCCGCAATTGACCGGTAGATATTGTATGCTAATTCACCGACAACACCCAGTGTCCCGGAATGTGACTCCGCCCAAATACGGCAAAATGCAGCCCCAACATTGGGCTTAAGCAAGGGTATTGAATCTATTATTGCCGCAATGCCCAGTATCACCAATTTAGGAACATCATCATGCTCTGGCTAAAAGCCTTTCATCTCATCACAATTATTTGCTGGTTTGCCGGTATTTTTTATCTACCTAGGCTATTTGTCTACCATGCAATGGCCGAAGACCAAGCCACACGCAATCACCTTAAAATCATGGAGCGTAAACTTTATCGCTTTGTAAGCCCATTTGCCGTGCTAACGATCGTATTTGGTATTTTGCTAATTGCACAAAACCCCAGCTACTATATCCACGCAGGCTGGCTGCAGCTCAAATTGCTTTTTGTTATCGCCCTAATTGCATACCATCTGCATTGCGGCCATTTAGTCAAAAAATTTGCCAATGACCAAAATCAACGTGGCCATGTATTTTATCGCTGGTTCAACGAGGCTCCTGTCATCGCCTTATTTGCAATTGTACTATTAGCCGTACTCAAACCCTTTTAAATGCCAAGCGACACCCGCACTGGCGATATTTAACCCAGCACGCAATAATACCCCCTTACCTTTTTGACTATTAAGATGCCTTCTATGACTAGCTCCGAGCAATTATTTGAAACCGCCCGCCACCGCATCCCGGGCGGGGTCAACAGCCCAGTGCGCGCCTTCAAAGCCGTCGGTGGCACGCCAATATTTATCGACCGCGCATCTGGGCCCTACCTCTATGATGTAGAGGGCAAGAGATACATTGATTACGTATTGTCTTGGGGACCAATGTTGCTAGGACACGCCCACCCGGACGTTATTGCCACCGTCACTGCGCAACTGCAAAAGGGCCTCAGCTTTGGCGCGCCAACAGAAATTGAAACTCAGCTAGCCGAGAAGATCTGCAGCATCATGCCCGGAATGGACATGGTTCGTATGGTTAACTCCGGCACAGAAGCCACCATGAGCGCCATTCGCCTTGCCCGCGGATATACAAAACGCGATAAAATTATTAAGTTTGAAGGTTGCTACCACGGTCACTCAGACTCACTACTCATTAAGGCCGGCTCAGGAGCGCTCACTATGGGCGTACCAAGCTCGCCCGGTGTACCCGCAGCACTTGCCGAGCACACCGTTACCCTAAATTACAACGACATTGAAGGCGTGCGCGCCGCCTTTGCCGAATACGGTGAACAGGTTGCCTGTATTATTGTGGAACCCGTCGCTGGCAATATGAATTGCGTACCGCCAATACCCGGCTTTCTTGAATGCTTAAGAGAGTGCTGTGACCAAAGCGGTGCGGTATTAATTATTGACGAAGTCATGACCGGCTTCCGCCTAGGCCTGCAAGGTGCACAAGGCTATTACGGCGTTACTGCAGATCTTACCTGTCTTGGCAAAGTAATCGGTGGCGGCATGCCGGTAGCTGCATTCGGCGGCAAACGCGACATTATGGAATACATCGCGCCAAGCGGGCCGGTTTATCAAGCAGGTACGCTTTCTGGTAACCCCATTGCCATGGCTGCCGGCCTATGCATGATGAAACACATTGAAAAAGACGGCTTTTACGACCCAGTTTTCCGCGCCACCGACATGTTGGTAAAAGGTTTAGTGGAGAGAGCAACGGCGGCTGGCATTCCCATGACCAGCAACCACGTTGGCAGCATGTTTGGGGTGTTTTTTACCGAAGCAAAACACATTACCAACTACCAGCAAGTCATGGCCTGCGACACAGAACGCTTCAATCGCTTTTTCCACGGCATGTTAAAGGGCGGCGTCTATCTTGCCCCCGCATCCTATGAGGCCGGCTTTATGTCTGCCGCGCATAGCGACGCCGTTATTGAAGAAACACTGGATATTGCGGAACACGTTTTTAAGACTTTGGGCTGAGAAAACACCATGACAATATCACTAACACGGGGCGCGTTCCCCAACACCCGACTGCGGCGTATGCGGGCACAAGACTTTTCAAGACGTTTAATGCGTGAAAATCAACTCAGCGTCAATGATCTGATCTATCCCATGTTTGTCTGCGAAGGCCACAACCAGCGCGAAAGAATCGGCTCTATGCCAGGTATCGAGCGCTTGAGCATTGACCTGCTGGCAAAGGAGGCAAAATTACTTGCGTCCCTGGGCATCCCCGCCATCGCATTATTTCCCGTAGTTGGCGCAGAGAAAAAATCGCTGCTCGCCGAAGAAGCTTACAACCCCAATGGCCTTGCTCAAAATGCAATCAAAGCCATTAAAGATGCCGCCCCCGAGCTTGGCGTCATTACTGATGTGGCACTAGACCCTTACACCACGCATGGCCAAGACGGCATCATTGACGATAAGGGCTATGTGTTAAATGATCGCACTAGCGAAATACTGTGCCTACAAGCCAAGGCCCAAGCCGATGCTGGCGCTGACATTGTGGCTCCCTCAGACATGATGGACGGCCGCATTGGCGCAATACGCCAAACCTTGGAAAGCGCAGGTCATATCAATACCTGTATTCTTAGTTACGCCGCTAAATATGCCTCGGCGTATTACGGTCCCTTTCGCGACGCCGTTGGCTCAGCGGGAAATTTAGGCGGCGGCAACAAATACACTTATCAGATGGATCCCGCCAATAGCAACGAAGCGCTGCACGAGTGCGCGCTGGACCTTGCTGAAGGCGCCGATATGATTATGGTCAAGCCCGGCATGCCTTACCTTGATATTGTGCGCCGCGTAAAAGACGAGCTTGCCGTGCCCACCTATGCCTATCAGGTGAGCGGGGAATACGCTATGCACTGCGCGGCATTTGAAAATGGCTGGCTGGACAAAGATGCCGTAATGGCTGAATCTTTAATGGCCTTTAAACGAGCTGGAGCCGATGGCATCCTGAGCTACTTTGCCAAAGACATGGCAATATTACTGAATAACTAGTATTTACGCTGTCATAGAGACCGCTTATTGTTACGTTAAATAAAATTTAATACACAGGGAACCTAACATGCAAAAACGACTAATAGCCTTGGCCATACTTGCAGCAAGCGCGTCTGTTGCCACTCAGGCTGATATTGTCGGTGCCACCGCCGGTGCCTATATCTGGAAGCAAAGCTGGGATGGCAATGTTAAAGCAGGCTCAGACAGCATCGATATGAATGATGATCTTGGCTATGACGATGAAACCGGCAAGAGCTTTTTCGTCGCCCTAGAACACCCTGTACCGCTACTGCCGAATATTCGCCTACAGCGCACCGATCTCGACATCTCCGAGACAAACCAGCTGTCGCGTACCTTCACATTTGACGGTACCGTCTACACCTCAACTGACACCGTAGACTCAACCACAGACCTAAGCCACACTGACGCCACCCTGTACTACGAAATTTTGGATAACTGGGTAAACCTAGACGTGGGCATAACAGTACGAGCTTTCGACGGCGAAGTTCGCTTATCAACCACAGGGCGCGAAGGTTCCGTCGACATTGATGTCCCTGTTCCTATGGCCTACGTCAACGCACGTTTTGACCTTCCGCTGACAGGCTTGTATGCCTCAGCACTGGCTAACGTGATCTCCTATGGTGACAATAGCATCAGCGATATCACCTTAGGGCTAGGCTACGAGTTCGGCATTGTTGGCCTTGAATTGGGCTACCGCAACTTCGATGTCGATCTTGAAGATGACGACGAAGAAGCGAAAGTCACTGTAGATGGTTACTTTTTAGGTGTAGTAATAGACATTTAAGACCCGCCAAAAAGAAGATCTCAAAAAAAGGCGCAATTTATTGCGCCTTTTTTGTTTAAAATTGGTCTACTCATTTACTACTAGTATTATTGCCCAGAAAGCACTCACGAACATGACAAGCACTATTTTAAAAACGCTCCCCCTCATTGGCGGTCTCATGCTTAGCCCCATCGCCTCGGCCTGCGAATGCCTGTGGGAAGGCCCGTTTAAATCGGTCTACGCGAATACAGACCTCGTTGTGTATGGCGAAGTACGCGCCAGCCAAGGCAATGGCTTCGACTTAGTCGTTGATACTATTTTTCAGGGCAGCGAATATCGGGAAGAAATTCGAATCTGGGGCAAAAAAGATGATTTATGTCGCCCGGAGGTAAGCGAATTTACCCCGGGCAGTCAGTGGATTATGGCACTTAAACGCATCGACAATCCCCCCGCGGATGCCTTCAACCCTTTTAAAGCAAATATCAGCTTTGGCCGCCAAGATGACTTCAGCCTCTCCAGCTGCGGTGTTTATTGGCTTCCGGTAAAACAACAGCGAGTTTCAGGAAACATTCTCGATGGCTCGCGCTGGCAATACCTCGACACCAAAAAGACGCCGGTCATCATACCGGTGTTTGAAGCGTGGATTAAAAACATACTGCCTGACGAAGCCATCGCAGAAGCAGTAAAACCGCAAACTCGCGCGCGCCAATTGCTAAACCAAACAAAAATTCATCTTTGGGAGGAGCGGCGCAATCCCCTGCCCAGCGCCGATACCATGGACTTTCGCCCGCCAAGCAGGCTAGAAAACATCAAGCTACCGACTAACGCAGATAATGATTCAAACGAGGCTGAGTAACTCGTCCAACATCTTTAACGACATTCCCCATATACGGCGTTTTCCGAAAAAATAGCATGGCAGTGTTATTGTCAGCTTGCCACTGCCCCACTCCATCGTCTGACGCTCCTCTGGATCCATTAAAAAGCTTAATGGGATCCACACTGCCTCAGCGACCTCATGATTTGCCTCAATACTTACCGCCGTATGCAATCTGAACGCATAGGGTGTCACTACCATGGGCTGTCGACCAGAATGGGGGCGACTCACAATGTCCGACAAGCGACCAATACAATGGCCGGCCTTTTCTAAATAGATACCGGTTTCTTCCTCGGTCTCACGTATTGCCGTGCGCAGGCCAGTAATATCCCCTCTATCCATTCTGCCGCCGGGAAATGCCATGTGGCCAGACCAAGGATCACCCTCTCGATCAGCTCTTTTTATCATTAGAACTTCAATTTGGTCATTCAGCTCGCGCAGAATGATTGCAACCGCGGAGCGCTTCACCCAGCGCCGCCACCATCGTTGCCGAGGCTTAAATTTACCTAGGCGCTCAATAATATGCAGGAGCGCCACCTCTTCTACCGTTTTACCTCTCAATACCAACCCCTTCAGCCCACGCTAACACCGTATCGACACGCTAGTGCTAACATAAACACGCTAAAAATTATTAATATACTAGCACCGCAAGTCATTAGCTTGACGACAATCCCACCCAAACGGCAAAAAGGAAGTTTATGCAGCCAACAAAAACCGATATTGCAAATCGCCACGACCTTGAACTATTACTCAGAGGTTTTTACCAAGATGTCTTAACAGACCCTATCATCGGTTTTTACTTTAGTGACGTCATACCCTTTTCGCTGGAACATCACCTGCCGCATGTTATAGATTTTTGGGAGCAACTACTTTTTGGCCGAGCCACCTATCAAGGCCAGCTGTTTGAACGCCACCAAAATATCCACCGGCAAGCCAAGCTTAGCCCTCATCATTTCCTCCGCTGGCTGCACTTACTAAACACTAATATCGATCGCTATTTTGAAGGCCCATACTGTACAAAAATGAAGGGCCGAGCCAAGCGCATCGCAGACGCTATGGCCTCGGCTCTGGAACAAAAAACACCCAGCAATACCGCGCTATACGGTGTCCAGTTTTTTACACCCTAAGGCCTAGGCGCTAAGCCTATAGAACCCCAAGCCAGCTAGCCCAAAACGCTACGCAGCCGCGCCACCCCCTCCTCTAAACGCGCAAGCCCAGTGGTATAAGCAAAGCGAACGTGCTGATCCGCCTGATAGCGGCCAAAGTCCTCGCCGGGCGTAATGGCAATGCCATGATTTTCCAGCAGGTCTAAACAAAACTGCTGACTATTAGTCTTAAACCGCTGAATTCCCGCATACAAATACAAGGCGCCATCCGGGCAGTGCGGTATCTCAAACCCTAGGTCCCGCAGCGCCGGCAGCAGATAATCACGCCGCGCCGCAAATTCATCTCGACGCCGATTTAACTCCACGCGAGTTTCCGGCTCAAACGCGGCCAATGCCGCGTATTGCCCCATGGTAGACATAGATATAAAGAAATTCTGAGCGAGCTTTTCTAAATGCGGCACGGCCTCTTCCGGAGCAACCAACCAACCTAGACGCCAACCCGTCATACCAAAATATTTTGAAAAACTGTTAATCACAAATGCCTTGTCGGTGATCGATAAAATACTGGGCGCGTCTACGCCGTAATTTAAACCGTGATAAATTTCATCCACCACCAAATAACCCTGCTTGCGTTCACACAAGGCGTGAAGGTCTCGCAGCTGCTCTGCACTCAATATTTCACCGGTCGGGTTTGCTGGCGACGCCACCATAATTCCCCTGGTATTTGGCTGCCAATATTGTTCCGCTTTCTCGGCATTGAGCTGAAACCGATCCTCTGGCCCCACGGGCACCAGCTGACCTTCGCCCTCAACCAAACGTAGAAAATGACGATTGCAGGGATAGCCCGGGTCGGTCATCAACATGCCATCACCAGGATTAATTAGTAAGCCCGCCAACAATAGCAAAGCGCCAGATGCACCCGGCGTAATCATTATTCGTTCAGGCGCAATATCCAGGCCGTGCTCGGTTCGATAAAATCGAGAAATGGCCTGTCGCAACTCAGGGATGCCCGCGGCGGGGGTATAATAGGTTTCTCCTCGGTCTAATGACGCCTTCGCGGCACTAACAACGGACGCCACCGTGCTAAAGTCTGGCTCGCCCGCTTCCATATGCACAATATCGCGGCCAGCCGCCGCAAGCTGCTTGGCCCGCGTCAATACTTCAACCACTCGAAATGGCTCTATATCTGCCAGCCGCCGCGCAAAAGAATTCATCACCTATACTGTACCTGTTAGTCAAAAATGGCAGTGTAGCCGTATCTGCAAGGCCTTAACATCGCCGCAACTGGTTACTAGAGGCATTTAAGGTGAATTTCGTGTAGCACAAGAGGGACATATCTGGTAGTTTTGCCGATTTGGCGACACAGCGTCGTCGCGCATGTCCGCAGTTTGCGGTTAACGGCTTGTACAGAAGGGGCCAGCCATGCCTGCACAGCAGAGTACAACTGACAATTTAAAGACCTTCGTTCCTTATAAAGAAAAAAAGGGCGAAGAATATATGAACGAGAAACAGAAGGAGCACTTTCGCCAGATTTTGCTTAGCTGGAAAGCTGAGTTAATGGAAGAAGTTGACCGTACTGTAAGTCACATGAAGGACGAAGCCGCTAACTTCCCTGATCCCGCAGACCGCGCGACCCAGGAAGAGGAGTTTAGTCTTGAGTTGCGCACCCGTGATCGCGAGCGCAAGTTGATTAAGAAGATTGATTCAACCCTCAATCTGATTGACGAAGACGACTATGGTTTCTGCGACACCTGTGGTGTAGATATCGGCATTAAGCGTCTTGAAGCTAGACCGACTGCCACTTTGTGTATCGACTGCAAGACGCTAGACGAAATCAAAGAGCGCCAGGAACGCGGTTAATTTACATGGGCTGCCCTTAGGCCCATGCAAATAGGTTTGCTATGCCAGATCCTCATACCGGCTATATTGGCCGGTTTGCCCCCTCTCCCAGCGGACCATTACATCTAGGCTCCCTGCTTACTGCTGTAGCCAGCTATCTAGACGCACGCGCTAATTGCGGGCGATGGTTGTTACGCATCGAAGATATAGACCCACCCCGCGAGCAAACCGGTGCAGCCAAACTTATTATCGACAGCTTAATCGCCCATGGCCTGCACTGGGACGGCGATATTCTATGGCAAAGCCAGCACAGCGAAAGCTACGAAGCCGCCCTGACTAGTTTACTGAACCAGCAGCATGCCTACTATTGCAGCTGTTCACGAGCGCAGCTCGCCAAGAGTGATGGCATACACCCAAGTAGCTGCATTACGCCTTTTGTTGCCGGCGACGCCGCCATTCGCCTAAAGATTCCGCAAACAGATGCGGTATTTTCAGACCGAGTGCAGGGCAGCCAGCGCTACCTGAGCGATCAAATAGGCGATCCTGTGCTCAAACGCCGCGATGGTCTCTATGCCTATCAACTAGCCGTCGTGGTGGATGACGCAAGCCAAGATATTAGCGACATCGTGCGCGGCGTAGATCTCATAGATGCAACCGCGTGGCAAATACACCTTCAGCACGCCCTATCGCTAGCACCGATTCGCTATCTGCATTTACCGCTTATTGTTGGCGACGACGGCCACAAACTGAGCAAACAAAGCTTTGCCCCCGCCATCGACGACCAACTTGCCAAGGACAACCTCCGCCGGGTCCTGCGTTATTTACAGCAAGCCCCGCCAGCACCGGAGCTTGATATTGCCGGCATACTGCAATGGGCGACCCAGCATTGGCGCGCCGATCACATCCCCACTCAGACCGCACTACCCCTGTAAGCTCGGCTTGCAATATTTTGCAGTTTTGCAGCCGCTCCAGTAACATCACTCCGACATTGCACACCTCGCGGCCACCATGCAAATTCACTCGTCACTGCTGCTCCTGGCAACTTTTGGCTTTATCTATGCTCCGACCTTAAGTCGCTGGCTAAATGACGCCAGCCCCCTTTGGTATCGCCATCATCTGGTTTGGCTAGTGATCATTATTTTTATCTTCATCAGTCACTATAAACAGCGCCGCAATGACCCTTAGCCTCAACACACTCTTTTTCCTCGGCATAGGCTACATGTCTCTGCTGTTTGCCATTGCCTACGCCACCGAGCGTCAATTATTGCCGTCGCGCCTAGTCAATCACCCCAGTATCTTCGTTTTATCGCTAGGGGTTTACGCCAGCGGCTTCGCTGTTTATGGCGCCGTTGGCTTCGCGGAGCGCTACGGTTATAGCTTCCTCAACTACTACATCGGCATTTCAGCCGCACTGATACTATTACCCATACTACTGGCGCCATTGCATCAGATATGCAGAAGCTACCGCCTAAACTCATTGGCCGACCTATTGAGCTTCCGTTTTCGCAGTTCTTGGGTAGGCTCACTAGCCACCTTATTCTTAGCACTTTCAGTTTGGCCTCTACTCGCCATCCAAATAAAAATAGTCTCTGAATCCACCCTAATTTTGAGCGCCGGCGAAGCCTTGGTCGGTGATAGCGCCAACTTCAAAAACCTAATCGCATTGCTGTTTTGTGTTGTGATAACGGTTTTTACGATTTTATTCGGATCGCGGAACCTACCATCCAAAGACAGCCACCGAGGCCTAGTTGTCGCCCTGGCATTTGAATCCATTATTAAAATATTCGCCCTCGTCTCAGTCGGCCTTGTCGCCATATATTCGGTATTTGGAGGTTTCGGCGGCCTGCAGCAATGGCTAGTCGCCCACCCGGAAATATTGAAAGACCTGAGCACACCGCAATCCGGCGACACCAAAAGACTCATGTTGATCATGTTCTTCGCTGGGTCTGTTTGTATGCCCCATGTGTTTCATATGCTATTTGCCGAGAACTCCAGTCGCAAAAACCTCGCTACCGCCAGCTGGGGGCTGCCATTATTTTTGCTGGTTATGAGCCTACCCGTGCTACCCATACTTTGGGCAGGTAAGGCCTCTGGGCTGACCATAACAACAGACTACTTCCCACTCGGCCTGTCATTAAACATCGACAACATTTGGCTCACTATATTGATCTATCTGGCCGGCTTGTCGGCAGCAGGCGGCGCCATCATTGTCACCACCCTCGCCTTGGCCTCAATGAGCCTGAACCATTTGGTTTTACCGCTATTTCGCCCCAAAGACCACAATGTAGATATCTATCGCTGGCTATTAACAGCGCGCCAGCTACTTATCTGCGCGATTATTTTAGTCGGTTTCATTTTTTATGATCTGATTGGCGACGTGCAAAGCCTCACCAATCTCACCATCGCATCGGCCACCGGCTGCCTACAATTTCTACCCGGCGTTCTCGCGGTACTGTATTGGCCTCGCGCCAATCGCAACGGCTTTATAAGCGGTCTCACCGCCGGGTTTATCGTATGGGGGATAGGTTTACTCATCCCCATGTTCAGCGACTACTACCCAGCCTACCTAGAAAGCCTATATATCAACAAGATAAGTAACGATGAGTTCTGGGTTGTGGTAGCCAGTTTATCGATAGGCATCAATAGCGCACTTTTTATTCTCGTTTCGATGTTTAGCGAAACTTCAGCGGAAGAGCGCAGCGCCGCGGAAGCCTGCACCCTAGACGACCTCAACCGCCCCAGCCGCCACGTCCTAAATTTACAAACTGCGGTAGAAATAAAGCAGCGCCTTCAAGATGCATTGGGAGATCACGCCGCCGAGCAAGAATTTAAGCGTGCACTGGAAGAACTCCACCTTGACGAGCAGGAAACTCGGCCCTATGCCTTACGCCGCATACGCGACAGAATAGAAATCAACCTATCGTCGCTACTTGGGCCATCCAGTGCTCGACGCGTCATTGATCGCGTGCTGCCTTACACCGACAGTGTTTTAGGTAGCGGTGAAGACATCACTTATATTGAAGAGCGCCTAGAGCGATATCAAACAAATCTTACCGGTCTAGCGGCCGACCTAGACAGCCTCCGCCGCTACCATCGCCAAACATTAGAGGACCTCCCCATCGGCGTATGCGCCCTCGGTGGCGACCAAGAAATATTACTGTGGAATATGTCCATGGCCGACATTACCGACATCCAATCCAGCACGGTGACCGGCTCAAGCCTCAACGGTTTACCCGAGCCATGGGCAAACTGCCTAATTAATTTCTTAGAAAGCAGTGATCTGCATCGCAGCAAATTTTGCGTTGAAACCGAGCAAGGTTTACGTTGGCTCAACCTACACCGGACCGAGTCACAGATGTGGGGAAGAGACGAGCTAATTATCGTTGTTGAAGATATCACCGATACCCAGCTACTGGAGCATGAACTCACTCACCAGGAACGCCTCGCGTCTATTGGTCGACTCGCCGCCGGTGTTGCCCACGAGATAGGCAACCCTGTCACTGGCATCGCCTGCCTTGCTCAAAACCTGCGCTATGAGACAGAAAACCCAGACACTCTCGAAACTGCATCACAAATCGTGAAGCAGACGCAACGAATCAGCAGTATTGTTGGCAGCTTAGTGAACTTTGCCCACACCGGCAGGGAAGACCGCGCCCAAGCGAGGGAGGCCGTCAACGTAAGAAATTGTGTCTCTGAGGCCATCCAGTTACTCAGCCTCGATAATGAAGCTCAACAGATTCACTACAATAACAACTGCCCCACTGACATTGTCGTGAATGGCGACAATCAAAGACTAATGCAGGTCTTTATCAATCTGCTATCGAATGCCAGGGATGCCAGCAGCGACAGCGCAATGATCACCATAGAAGCCGAAGAGGATAATGCTGAAGCCCATATTACAGTGACGGATCATGGCACCGGCATCGATCAAAAGCTTCAGAACAGAATATTTGAGCCGTTTTTTACCACTAAAGACCCAGGTAAAGGCACCGGCTTAGGGCTTGCTCTGGCGTACAACATTATTACTGATCTAGGCGGCGATATTAGTATTGAAAGCCCCGTGCCTGAATTCAGCACCCACGGCACCCGGATTCATATCCACCTAGTTTTAAGCCAGCCCCAGCCAAACTAGAATTATTTCGCTGATCGCGTTATGTTGTTCGGCTACGCGCCTGTTCGCTAGTGGCCGCAAGAAACCACGGAGAGAATTATGCCCAAAATCCTCATAGTCGAAGACGAAGATGTCATCCGTCTGGCCCTGCGGCGCCTACTCGAACGACATAACTATCAGGTTGATGAAGCCGACTCCGTACAAAAAGCGCTGAGTAGCTATAACGTCAACGACTATGCATTAATTATCAGTGACTTACGCCTGCCCGGGGCCGCGGGAACCGATCTGATCAGTAAAACTGATGCACCCGTGCTAATTATGACTAGCTACGCGAGTTTGAAATCTGCGGTCGATTCAATGAAGAAGGGCGCTATCGACTATATCGCCAAGCCCTTCGATCACGACGAAATGATCGAGACCGTCGAGCGCATTATCAGCGCCGCACGCGCAGAGCACCAACCCAACACACCTGAGCCGAATAGCAATCAACGCAAGCAAATAGCCGACTTCAACGGCATGATCGGCAGCTGCAAGGCAATGCAGCAACTTTACGATCATATACGCAGAGCGGCACCCACCGACGCCACCATTCTGATCCACGGCGAAACCGGTACGGGTAAAGAGTTAGTCGCGCGCGCCATTCACAACCAAAGTACACGCAGCGGCAAGCCAGTTATCTGTGTCAATTGCGCAGCTATTCCAGAAACGCTCATAGAATCAGAGCTGTTTGGCTATGAAAAAGGCGCATTTACCGGCGCGAACGCCAACCGCACGGGTCTGATAGAGGCCGCGGATGGCGGCACATTATTCCTCGACGAGATTGGCGAGCTGCCGCTGGAAGCTCAAGCCCGCCTGTTACGCTTTATTCAGGAAAATGAGATCCGCCGCATAGGGTCTGTAGAATCCATCAAGGTTAACGTTAGACTGATCTGTGCAACCCACCGCGACTTAAAGGACATGGCTCACTCAGGGCGCTTTCGAGAAGATTTATACTACCGAATCAATGTCATGAAGCTGGAATTACCGCCCTTGCGCGAGCGTGGCAAAGACATTCTTGAGCTCGCCGAGGCGCTACTTAAAAACCGCTGCGAGAAGATGAGAAAACCGCTAATGCACTTCAGCCCCAAGGCCATTCAGGCCATTACCACCTACATTTGGCCGGGTAATATCCGAGAGCTGGAAAATGCCATCGAGCGAGCAGTAATCTTGTGCGACCGCAAAGAGATCGACAATGAGTTACTCGATATTGATCTAGAGCTGGTTGATATCAGCCAGATTCGCGGCCGCCGCAACGAGCAACCACCTCGGCCTGCAAGCAATACCGCTGCGCCAGAGCGTCGTAAACCCCTTCATGCCGATCCGAGCGAAGACCTGTCTTTGGAAGACTATTTCCAACGATTTGTTCTTGAACACCAAGACTCTATGAGCGAAACAGAGCTCGCACAGAAACTTGGCGTAAGTAGAAAGTGCCTATGGGAACGCCGCCAGCGCTTGGGCATTCCGCGCAAGAAAGTAAGCTCGCGCTCGGGAACATAAGGTATATCCGAGCGTTACCCCAGACCGATAAGCGTAACAAAGAGCGTTTACTAAGGTAACAAACCACTTATTTTTAACGCCAGCTAAAATCACGAAATATCAGCAAGCCATTGATAACAAAAGAAAAATAAAAGATGGCACGGCATATGCTCTATGTTGGGAGCGAAGAATAATAAAAAAACAAAATAATAATAAGAAAACAGATAAAAAATAATAATAATACAAAAGCAAAGAGACCTGGGTGGGGAAGACATTGTTTTCCCCTTCTTCCTTTTAAGACCCCCAAATTATCCTCCAAGCACTTCTTTGAACTCAGTTAAGCCATAAAATTCCATCACGCCTTTAACAACACTCCAAATAAGGCTGTGCTAGAATACCGGCTTTATACTATTTATTGGCTACCCATAGAACTCCATGACATCTAGCTCCGTTACCGGGCTCTGGAAAAAACTCTCTAACAAGTTTTCCAAACCCACCCAATACGCGCCACCCTCCGCGACAATTATCCCGCGAGACGAGCATTGCGTCTCCCGCAAACATATCAACGACGCCGCCATAAAAGTGATACGGCGACTCAATGAGGAAGGCTTCGACGCCTACCTCGTTGGCGGAGGGGTAAGAGACTTGCTATTAGGTGGCCAACCCAAAGATTTCGACATAGCCACTAATGCAACACCGGAGCAAGTTCGCGGTGCGTTCCGCAATAGCCGCATCATTGGTCGCCGGTTCCGTATTGTCCACGTCCGCTTTGGCAGCGAAATTATCGAAGTCACCACTTTTAGAGGTGGTCACGATGCGCCCAGCACTAGCGCCAGCAACAATGTACAACGCAATAAGCATTCCGCTCGCACCGAATCAGGCATGCTTACGCGAGACAATGTCTACGGCTCAGTCAACGAGGACGCCGCTCGCCGCGACCTCACTATCAACGCACTTTACTACTCTAGCCGCGATTTCTGTGTCTACGACTATGTCGGCGGTATGCGCGACCTAGAACAAAAACTGATACGCATTATAGGTGACCCGGAAACTCGCTACCGCGAAGATCCCGTTCGCATGCTGCGCGTTGTCCGCTTTGCAGCGAAACTCAACTTCGATATAGAGCAACATACCGAAGAACCACTAAAGCGTTTAGCGCCGCTACTGACAGACATATCTGCCGCACGCATGTTTGACGAAGTTATCAAACTGCTTATGTCCGGCCAGGGACTGCAGACCTATGCGCTAATGCAGCGTTACGGCTTGTTCAGCCCATTATTCCCAAGCACGCAAAAAATGCTCAACCAACACGAACCCGCGGCCGAGACCATCATCCAACAAGGTCTCATTAATACCGACGCCAGAATCGCCGAAAACAAGCCCGTTACACCCGCATTTATCTATGCCGTAATCTTGTGGCCAGTGGTAAAACGCATTCACAAAGAAATCCTTGATAGTGGCGTGCCAGAAATTCCCGCACTTCACCAAGCCGCTGAACGCGTGTTACGCAAACAGCAGCTTACCGTCGCCATACCAAAGCGCTTCTCTTTGCCAATGCGCGATATATGGGAGCTGCAGAGCCGCCTAACTCGCCGCTCCGGCAAGCGCGCCGAGCTGCTACTAGATCACCGTTATTTTAGAGCGGGCTTCGACTTTCTTTTACTGCGCGAACAAGCAGGCGAAATTGAGCCTGGACTGGGGCAGTGGTGGCTAGCGTTCCAAGAAGCCCATATCGATACCCGCGGCGCCATGCTCACGCAAATCCCAGCCAGTGATGACAAACCACGCACATCCAGACGCCGCCGCAGCCCTCGCAAACCGAGATGATCCGCAGTTATATTGCCTTGGGCAGCAACTTAAACCTGCCCAAGCAGCAAGTCTTAAGAGCCATAAAGACAATCGCCGCGACACCTGGTTGCGAACTGTTTGCGCAGTCCCACCTTTACGGTTCGGTAGCCGTCGGTCCCGGAACGCAAGACAATTACGTTAATGCCGTCATCGCCATTGACACAACACTGAGTGCAACCAGCCTGCTAAATACCCTGCAAGCCATAGAAACCCAACATCAGCGCGAACGCACTGTGCGGTGGGCAGCACGCACCCTAGATCTAGATTTACTGCTTTACGGCAACGCAAACATTCATACACCCGAGCTTACAGTTCCGCATCCACGTATGTTTGATAGAGATTTTGTACTTCGCCCACTCGCAGATATTGCACCCAAAGCATTACTTCGCCACTATCTTCGCGATAAGCTGGGTGACCATGCCGAACTAGATTATTCCGACAACGACAATTTATGGGTTTTAGAATCAGATGATAAAGCGATCACTAGTTAACGAACCCATCATCAACACCGGAAAACCGCCATGCTTTATCGCAGTAGAGGGGCCAATCGGCGTCGGTAAAAGCACCTTAGTCCGACGTCTAGCCGAGTCACTTAACTACCAAATGCTACTTGAGAAGGCCGAAGACAACCCCTTTCTAGAGCGCTTTTACGCCAACCAACGCCATGCGGCGCTGTCAGCCCAGCTCTTCTTCTTATTTCAACGCGCACAGCAGCTCAGCGACTTACGCCAAAGTGATATGTTTAATCAAACTCATATCGCTGATTTTCTCTTTCAAAAAGACCCTTTATTCGCTCAAATCACCCTAGATGCCAACGAGCTAGAATTGTACAAAAAAGTCTACCAACAAGTTCAGGTTGATATACCCACGCCAGACTTGGTTGTTTACCTTCAAGCACCGGTAAAAGTGCTTAAAGAGCGAATACAGAATCGCGGAGTGAAATTTGAACAGAGTATAAGCGGTGACTATCTAGCGAGCGTAAACGCCGCCTACAGTGAATTCTTTCTATCGTATAATGATTCTCCGCTGCTCATCATTAACGCCAGCGACATCGATTTTGCGAATAATGACAGTCAATATGAGCAATTATTACAATATCTGCTGGAAATACGCAGCGGCCGCCATTATTTTAACCCGACATTTTTCTAAGCACCGCCGAGGCACTCCATGAGCAAGGTTAATATCCTCAAACTGCTGACAAAAAAGCAACAGCATGAAAAATTTGCCGTGGTCACGTGCTACGACGCCAGCTTTGCCAGGCTTGTGCAAAAAGCGGGCATAGATGCCATTCTGGTCGGCGACTCATTGGGCATGGTGCTGCAGGGCCGAGACTCTACCCTCCCCGTCACTATTGACGATATGGCATATCACACCGCCTGCGTAACGCGCGGCTGCGATCAACCACTGATCATCAGCGATATGCCCTTTGGCAGCTACAACAGCGCTCAACAATGTGCCGATAATGCGGCCACATTGATGCGTGCGGGCGCACACATGGTCAAAATTGAGGGTGGTGGCTGGCTAGCGGAGAGCATCACTCGGCTAAATCAGGCGGGCATTCCTGTCTGCGGCCATCTCGGACTCACACCGCAATCTGTCAACGTATTAGGCGGCTATCGCGTGCAGGGCCGTGACAACGACCAAGCCAAGGCCATTCTCGCCGATGCCTTAAGCCTAGAAGCCGCTGGCGCAGCGATGCTGGTGCTTGAATGCGTGCCTCGCAAGCTTGCCGCTGAAATCACTAACTCGCTTAAAATCCCGGTCATCGGAATCGGTGCGGGAAGCAACACCGACGCCCAAGTACTGGTGTTACACGACCTCCTCGGTATAACCGAGAAAACGGCACGCTTCGTACGCAACTTTGCGGATGGCGCCACTAGTGTCGAAGATGCGCTAAAACGCTATAATACCGCCGTCGCCGACGGTAGCTTTCCCGCAGACGAGCATAGTTTTGACTAAGGGTTTATAATCTCGAACTGTTACCTCGGGAAACGTTTTAGCAGGTAACAAAGTCGTGAATTTTTTGTTACCAAAGCATTGAACGGCCATTGCGATTGGGGCATACTTGCCCGCCACTGGCCAAACTGATCAGATTATGAACAGTCTTTTCAGCTTTTGAGGCCGTATTGCCAGTGTCTTGGTCGCCAGCCCGCGATGTGCGCGGATTGACTTCACAGCAAACTACCTTCGCTTTGCGAAGTATGAGATTGGGAAGTTAGTGGTATGAAAACTTACAGCACAGCCGCATCACTACGGGCAGCTCTCAATGCGGGTAAACGCGCCGGTAAAACCGTCGCCTTTGTACCGACTATGGGCAATCTCCACGAGGGGCATTTGCGCCTCGTTCAGCGTGCCCGTCAGCACGCCGACATCGTGGTTGTGAGCATCTTTGTTAACCCGCTGCAGTTTGGCGCCAACGAAGATCTCAGCAGCTACCCGCGCACCCTAGCCGCAGACAAAGAAAAGTTGTTTGCCGCCGGAGCGCAATGCTTATTCCTTCCGCAGGTAAATGAAATTTACCCAGAAGGCATGGACAGCCACAGCAAAATCGCTGTGCCAGAGTTGTCCGACGAACACTGTGGAGCAAGTCGACCCGGTCATTTTACCGGTGTTGCAACAGTCGTCGCGAAGCTTTTTAATATTGTACAGCCAGATACTGCGGTATTTGGTGAGAAGGATTTTCAGCAACTTAGCGTTATCCGTAAAATGGTACGCGACCTGTGCATGCCGATTAACATTATTGGCGTTGCGACTGCCCGTGCTGAAGACGGTTTAGCGCTGAGTTCTCGCAATGGCTATCTCAATGCCGAACAGCGCAGAATTGCACCGATTTTGCACCAAGTATTACAGGAAACTCGCGAGGCTATCGCCTGCGGTTACGACAGCTATAGCAAATTAGAACAGCACGCTAAGATCAGCCTTATAAAGGCTGGCTTGGAATCTGACTATTTTGCTATTTGCGATGCTCGTACACTGCGCTCGGTAACTCCGGATACCGAAGAAGTGGTCATACTCGCTGCTGCCAAGCTTGGCAGCACGCGTTTGATCGACAACGTCACCCTGAATGTTAACCCCAGCGCCGACTGGGGAATGTTGGCTGCCAATTAAGCCAGTAGAGACTGAGAAAAAGGAACAGCGTTATGCAGTCAGTTATGCTGAAAGCTAAACTTCACAAAGCCCGAGTTACTCATGCAGTGCTTGATTACGAAGGCTCTTGCGCCATTGACGGGAAATTACTCGACATGTCGAGTATCCGTGAATTTGAGCAGATTCAAATTTACAACGTCACCAATGGCGAACGCTTCACCACTTATGCAATTCGTGGCGAAGATAATAGCGGCATCATTTCTATAAACGGTGCTGCGGCGCATAAAGCCAACGTCGATGACGTCATAATCATCTGTGCTTATGCAACATATTCTGAGGCCGAGCTAATAAACTTTAAGCCGCGTCTTATTTATATGAATGCTGACAATACCGTCAGCCATGCCAGTAACGCCATTCCTGTTCAGGTCGCCTGATTCAATGGCAGAGGCGCCCGTCTCTGCCATTTTCCCACTACCGATACAAGCCGCTGGCGATTGCAGCTTAGCCACAGCGTGCCCTATTCGTTTATGACAACTTAAATTTGTCCAGTTTGGGCTTCAATCCTCGCCGCCAAGCCGTTATCCTGCCATTAACAACTACAGCCCTTTCTGGTCGTTTCTGCATTTACTGCAGATCAAAAAATCATAACAACCATACAAAGAGAGCAATACCATGAGCAAGCCGAACGTACATCCCGTGCCCCCGACTTTTGCGGCAAGTGCGCATATCAATAAAGCGCAATATGATGAGATGTACCACCAATCACTCTATGACGCCGATAATTTTTGGGCAGCCCAAGCCGATACCTTTTTAAGTTGGGACAAGCGCTGGCACACCGTAAACAGCTATGACTTTACGAAGGGCGAAGCCAGTTGGTTTGACGGCGGTAAACTCAACGTCGCTTATAACTGCATAGACCGGCATCTCGAAACCCGCGGCGAGCAAACCGCCATTATTTGGGAGGGCGACAACCCCAGCGAATCACTCCATATCACCTACCGAGAGCTTCATACTGCGGTCTGTAAACTGGCGAACGTGATGCTCGCCCAAGGGGTGACCAAGGGCGATCGCGTCTGTATTTACATGCCGATGATTCCCGAAGCGGCATACGCGATGCTAGCCTGCGCCCGTATTGGCGCCGTTCACTCGGTTGTGTTTGGCGGTTTCTCACCGGAAGCACTCAAAGACCGCATCCAAAATGCCGATTGTAAAATGCTGATCACGGCCGATGAGGGTTTACGCAGTGGCAAAAAGATTCCCCTCAAGTCCAATGCAGACCGCGCTCTTAGCAACTGCCCTAGCATAGAGTCCTGCCTAGTAGTAAAACGCACCGGCGGCGAAATCGATTGGCAAGATGATCGCGACATCTGGTATCACGATGCCGTCGCCAATGCCTCGGCTGATTGTCCTGCGATAGCCGTCGAAAGCGAGGCGCCCCTATTTATCCTCTACACCTCTGGCTCTACTGGCAAACCCAAGGGTGTAATGCATACCAGTGCCGGCTACCTACTACAATCAGCAATGAGCCACAAATACGTTTTTGACTATAAAGACGGCGAGATTTTCTGGTGTACCGCCGACGTTGGCTGGATAACCGGCCACAGCTACATTGTTTATGGCCCGCTAGCCAACGGCGCAACCACACTACTATTTGAGGGCGTACCCACTTACCCAGATGCATCGCGCTTCTGGCAGGTCGTAGACAAACACAAGGTCAACATTTTTTATACTGCGCCAACCGCCTTACGCTCCCTTATGGGCGCGGGTGACGAGTTCGTTGAGAAAACAGATCGCAGCAGCTTACGCTTACTCGGCACAGTCGGCGAACCCATTAACCCAGAAGCATGGGAATGGTATCACCGCGTAATCGGTGACAGTCGCTGCCCAATAGTAGACACCTGGTGGCAAACAGAAACAGGGGCACATATGCTCACGCCGCTGCCCGGCGCCATCGACATGAAACCCGGCTCCGCAACCAGACCTTTCTTTGGCGTTGAACCCGCCCTGCTAGACAGCGACGACAAAGAAATAGTAGGTCCAGGCGAGGGCTTATTAGTGATTAAACGCTCATGGCCAGGCCAAATTCGCAGTGTATACGGTGACCATCAACGCCTAATAGAAACCTACTTCAGCACCCATCCCGGCTACTACTTCACCGGTGATGGCGCCCGTCGCGATGCCGATGGTGACTACTGGATTACTGGTCGCGTAGATGACGTGCTCAATATATCCGGCCACCGCATGGGCACCGCCGAAGTCGAGAGTGCGCTAGTGTTACATGAAGACGTCGCCGAGGCAGCTGTTGTTGGCTACCCCCACGACATTAAAGGACAGGGAATTTACGCCTATGTCACCCTGATGCACGACATAGAGGGCAGCGACGAACTCAGCCGTGAACTCATCGCCCTTTGCGTAAAAGAAATAGGGCCCATCGCCAAACCGGATTTAATCCAATGGGCACCCGGCCTACCAAAAACACGCTCAGGCAAGATAATGCGCCGTATTTTACGGAAGATCTCCGCCAATGAATTAGACACTCTGGGCGACATATCAACCTTAGCTGACCCTGCGGTGGTAGAAGAGCTTATCGACCATCGTATGAATCGTTAAAACATTGCGATGCCTCGTGGGGTAGGTGGTAACGCCACCATCTGCCCCATGACCCATCTTGTCACCTTCAATTATCCAAACCAAAACGGTCATGATATTCACGGTAGCGAGCCGGGGTAACTTAAATGCTCGCCTCGCAATCAAACTGTATGCGCCAAATAAATCGAACTCTAGGACGCATCAACAAAACTATGTAGATACTGAACGACCGCCATCAACTGCGATTATTTGCCCGGTAATATAAGGGGCATCTGCCACCAAAAAAGTCACCGTTTGAGCGATATCAGTCGCGTCTCCCTGGCGCTGAAGTGGAACCCGCTGCTTGAGGTGCTGCTTTTCTTTGATGCTGTAATCGGTCTCTTCTTCTGGCCATAAAATCGCACCCGGAGAAACACCGTTCACGCGAACATCTGGGGCAAGCTCAAGCGCCAATGATTGCGTCATCATCGCCACACCCGCTTTAGCCATGGAGTAAATAGGGAAGCCACTCAAGGGCTTCTGAGCATAAATATCAACGAGATTAACGATACAACCTGTACTTGCTTTTAAGGCTGGCGCCACCGCCTGCGACAGAAAAAATGGCCCCTTCAGATTACTATTGAACAGCGCGTCCCAATCGTTTTCATCCGCGCTCACCACAGGCGTTGGGTAAAAACCCGACGCATTATTAATCAATACGTCCAAGCGCTGCCACTGGGATATCGCCTTGGCAGCCAAATTCTTAAGCTCAGTCAAAGAATTCATATCGGCTGCAAGTATCACCGCAGAATCATCACGCAGGGAATTTAACTCGTCCCGCAACTCTTCAGCGGCGACATGGGAGTGTCGATAATGAATAATAATACGGTAACCGCGGGCGTGAAGACTGCGGCAAATTTCCGCACCCAAGCGCTGCGCGGCTCCCGTCACTAAGGCAACGGGAGCACTGCCATTGCCCGCCACAACGTTCACGCCAAACCACTATCAACGGGGCCAATTAAACAGTCTATACCCTCTTCACGCACGGTCGCTTCTATTTCGAACAAAGCGTCTTGATCAGACTCAAAAGCATCCTCCCAAGCGGTAGAGTTATTAAACTCATCATAGACTTCGAGCAACCAATTGCCGTCGACATCTTGATAGATCTCCACCCGGATTATCTTTCCGTCCTGCTCAATTGTGCGGCAGAGGGGCGACAATTTCTTTTCAGTATTCTCGGTCATGAAAAACAGCTCATTATAGATGCGATGGCAGATCGCACTATCATACCCAAGGCATCCGACCATGTGTCCATTAGACTAACTAGAAACTGCCCCCTGACAGTTGCTTAATCGCCGCGCCAGTGGACTTATTGATCTTTCTATTTACTATCGCGCAGTGTAACCACCATCCATAATCAATTCTGAACCCGTCATATAGCTGGCATCATCAGATGCTAAAAATACTATGCCTTTGGCAATTTCTTCCGGCTCCGCCATTCGACCCATCGGAATACTCGCCAAAACGCGCTGCGCGAATGCTTCTGCATCACCACTACTTAATCGCGCCAAGGCACCACTCACTAAAGGCGTAACAACGTAGCCCGGATGAACGGAATTGACTCTAATAGAGTAATCCTTATCCGCACAATACAAGGCTACAGATTTTGTAAATGCGCGCACCGCCCCTTTACTCGCATTGTAAGCAGGTAACATCGGGTCACCGACAATACCTTCTATAGAGGAAATATTAACAATACTTCCACCTGAAGCTTTCATCACTCGAATCGCCTCGCGAGTACCCAAGAACACCGCATCACTATTGATGGCATTGGTTTTGCGCCAACCCGCTAAGGTCTCGTCTTCAATCCCGCAGATATTGGCAATACCCGCATTATTAACCAGAATTTGTAAGCCACCGTAACGTGCCACAACATCAGTTATCACGGAGTGCCACTGCGCTTCGTCACAGACATCAAGGCTCAAGAAAATAGCTTGGTGCCCCGCCGAATTAATTTCAGCAGCCACTTGAGCACCGGATGCTTGGTCGATATCGGTCACCACAACAACGGCACCCGCAGCAGCCAAGCCCTTACTTGTTGCTGCCCCTATCCCTACGCCGGCACCAGTCACCAATGCCACTTTTCCCTGACAAGACATAAACAATCTCCTTTAAGCTGCGCAAAAACCGCCATCAACTGTCAGCTCAATTCCGGTTACATAGGAACTGGCATCCGAAGCCAAAAATAATGCCGCATAAGCAATATCCTTCACATTACCTAAGCGCCCCATTGGTATCATGGCTGACTTCAGCAAGGCAGCCGCCTCATCAACATTCGCAACGACGCCAATATCAACAAATTCCTGTAAGGCCTGATCCCCCATTGAGGTTTCAATCAAACCAGGGTGCAGGGAATTAACACGAACGCCGTAGCCAAACTTGGCAAACTCAACCGCACTATGCTTGCTTAAGGAGCGCACAGCGCCCTTCGTTGCACCGTAAATACTGTGGCCAGGAACACCAACCAAGCCCGCAATTGATGACAGATTAATAATGGAACCTCCCCGTCCGAATGTTGATCCCGGCTTCATACTCTCAGCCGCGGTGCGGGTACCTAAAAAGACTGACTCAATATTGATCTGATTAATTTTACTTACCTGCGCAATCGTGTTGTCTTCAAGCATGCCCCCGATGTAGATTCCCGCATTATTAAGCAATACATCCCAGCGATTCTTCCATCCTTGCAGCGCTGTCTTTAACTCAGCCCAATCCGCCTCACTTGTCACATCCAGGCGCATCGCTCTGGCCTGCAATCCCTGCTCATTTAAATCAGCGGCAATACGCTCACAGGCCTCACGATTAATATCGCTAAGCATCACTGCAGCGCCGGCTTTAGCAAACAACCGCGCGCAGGCCTCACCAATCCCTGTGCCGGCGCCAGTTACAACCGCAACCTTGCCTTCCAAGCCAAATACGCTCAGTTCTTTATTCATAACCATGTCCTTACTATTATTATTCTTAGTAATCTTCTCGCCATAATTAGTCAGTAATTTCGACTACGGCGCGCCCGCGTATTTGGCCCTGCAAAATTTTACCTGGGGCAACGGGTAGATCATCGAAAGGGATATTTACCGTCAAGGCTTCCAATTTCGCCATATCTAAATCCTTCGCTAACCTGCCCCACGCTTCTTCTCTTAATGACATAGGTGCGTGTACAGAATCGACACCAAGCAAAGATACATTGCGCAGTGCAAAGGGCATCATATTAGCTGGGAGGTCCAGACCTTGAGCCAAGCCACAGGCGGTCACTACACCGCTGTAATGAAGCTGCGCTATGACGTTTGCCAAGGTATGACTGCCGCAAGAATCGACAGCAGCAGCCCAACGCGGTGCTTGCATCATCTCACCCGGCTCAGAGAGCTCGGCGCGGTTTATCACGTCGCTAGCACCAAGACCTTTTAGAAAGTCTGCTTCTTGCAAGCGACCTGTTGACGCCGTAACCCGGTAGCCCAGCGCAGACAGCAATGAAATTGCCACGGTGCCTACGCCACCTGATGCGCCGGTGACTAGGACAACACCTGATTCAGGTCTAACATCCATTTTTTCTAAGCGCATCACCGATAACATCGCGGTGTATCCCGCCGTGCCAATTGCCATCGCCTGACGAGTGTTAATACCTGCAGGCAGTTTTACTAGGTAGTCGGCATTGGTACGAAGCCGCTGAGTGTATCCACCATGATGGGTTTCCGACGCGCCGTAGCCATTCATCACCACTTTATCTCCAACAATAAAGCGAGGGTTATCCGAGCTAGCAACCGTACCGGCCATATCAATACCCAAAATCAAGCGGTCTTGCTGAACGATGGGAATGGCATCACTCATTGCCAAACCGTCCTTATAGTTCAAAGTAGAATACTCAACGGCAATTTCCACATCGCCGTCACCAATATCTGATGCCGCCAGCTGCTCAAAACCCACTGATAGTTTTCCGTCTTGGCGTGTCGCCACCAAGGCCTTATACGTCTGTTCCATATCATCTACCTCACAATAAAATCATTAGCTGCCAAAGCGGCGCAACGCTAGGCAAATAGTAGTTATCAATACCCTATGAATTCACCATTATGTTATGACCAAATCTCGAGGGCCTAATGCGCACCTTTGAACATGGTTTAAATCAGGGGTATAGTCGGAAAAATCATTTTTCTTGTTATTTAAAAAATAGAAAACTTTAGTATTTTATTTATGACGCCACATCGTAGATATGATTCTTTTGCTCCATAAACAATTCATAGCAAAATCTGGACTGCGGTTTTTCCGACGCCGTTTTTGGAATTTCCGCCATCACCTGAATATAACTCGGCAAATCATTTCGACCCAAAGCATCTCTACAATGGTTAACTAACACATCAGGATCAAATAGCTTCGCTTCAACAGGAACAACTGCAGCAATAATGTCTTTTTCCCCGGGAGCGCCATTTAGCGATGGAATACCGTAGACAAACACATCCTCAATATCATCGAATTCAGCGATGATTTTTTCTATTTTTGCAATATCAACAAACTCGCCATTACGTCTAACTTCATCACCTTTGCGGCTGTCAAAGTAAAACCAGCCGTCTTCGTCTTGATGGCCAATATCACCCATGTACAGAACACCGTTACGGGTCTTTTTATTCGATGATTCCGGATTTTTATAATATTCAACCGCCAACTTCGGCCCCGCAGCAGCCTCAAATACAATTTCGCCACGCTGACCTGGCGGGCAGGCAGCACCTTCTTCATTAACAATCCGCGCTATTAAGCTTTCCGGTGGTTTGCCGATACTGCCGACTGGACCGGCCCCAGGCGGATTAAACATCATGCCACCCTCGGCAGCGCCGTAGAATTCAAAAAGCTCGACATTAAATCGCTTGCTGAAGTCACTCCATATAGCAGCAGGCATACCGGCACTTAGAATAAACCGCACGGGGTTGTTTCTGTCACTCGCGCGAACTGCTTCACTATAAATAGCAGTGGTCATACCGCCAAGTAAGTTAAAGGTAGTGCAGTCATAGGCTCGGCAGATATCCCACAATCTAGACTTAGTGAATTTTCTACTAATAACACCGCGCAAACCCATTTTTAAAATATTGCCCAAACTAATGAGCTGAGCATTGGCGTGAGTAAGTGACAAACCGGTATATGGCCGATCATGTTCTGTCAGGCCAATCATTGGCCCTATCGATGAAACCGTATCGTAACGAGTGTAAGGCGCACGAATAGCCTTAGGATCCCCGGTAGTACCTGATGTATAGAGCATTTGCATCGTCTCATCGGCACTGCGCACTCGTCCCTGATTTTCTGTCAGTGATGCCAAGGAGATATCACTCCATCTTTTAAGACGTAAATCATTGATCGGCAACTTAACTAACTCACCACTGGAGACCACCCAAATCCAGCGTATCTGCGGCAAACTCTTACACGCGGCCAAAACGTTATGAAGACAATAATCTGCACAGACGACACCCTTACAATCTGCCCAGCTAAGCATATACTCCAAACGCTCACCATTTGTACGCGGATCTATCGGCACAAATACTGTCGCGGCAAGCGAGCTACCGACCATGCAGTCGACAAACTCAGGATGGTTCTGCATCACAATACCAAAGCTTTCACCCGGCGCCATATCTTCGTTTTTCAATGCTGAAAAGACCCGCTGCCCCTGGTCCCATAAATTACGGTAGGTTCTTATTTCATGTTCAAGATCACCACAGGGTAGTAGGTTGACGAAAGTCAGTACATCTAGGTTGGGACTGGCATTTTTCTTATCTTCAATCAAGTTCGAAAATATTCTAAGGTCCTTCATCTTCGATCCCCTATTATTCTTTTGTTAAAATACTGAGCACCAAAGCAGCGGCATCTGTGCCGATATAACCACCACCGTTTTCAGCTAGCGCAACCCTAGCACCACTTACTTGGCGCGCGCCCGCCTCCCCGCGCAGCTGCATCACCAACTCCACTATCTGGGCCGCGCCGGTAGCTCCTATCGGATGCCCCTTTCTCATAAGACCCCCAGAGGTATTCACTGGGACCCTGCCACCAAGTGACGACGCACCACTTTCTACATACTCTCCACCGGCGCCGGCTTCACACAAACCCAAGTATTCGTAGTATTTTATTTCTGAAATAGCAGATGCATCGTGAAGCTCGACACAATTAAGATCTTGAGGCCCCAAACTAGCATCCTCGTACAGCTCTGAAACCGCACTAGACACCATAGGTAGCTCACCCTCCTCGACATCCCAGCCGCTATGCAGACTAGATGCGTTGACCCGGATGCAGCGTTTTTTACCTATCTTTTTCGCAAAGCGATCACTGACAACGACGACTGCCGCAGCCCCATCGCCTATGGGCGCGCACATAGGCAAGGTAAGCGGAGCGACAATTTCCCTCGCTGAGAGCACCTCGGCAATCGTGACAATACTACGAAATTGAGATTTTGGATTTAAGCTACCGTGAAGCGAGTTTTTTGCAGAAACTGCCGCCAATTGTCTTTGTGTTGTGCCGTAGCGATGCATGTGTTCGCGGGCCCAGGTCGCGTAAATATCAATAAATATTGATCGACTACTGCCAGCCCCCGACATATCTAAAGGCTGACCGATAGCGTCGTTTCGCGCCTTCAAGCGCGCCTTGATTGCATCCGTTTGGGTAACATCGATAGCGCCAGTAAAAACCGAGAATGTTTTATTTTTATCTTCGTGATAGAGCTTTTCATAACCACACACCAACACCACATCATAGACACCTAACGTCACCATAGTGCACGCTTGCTGAAAAGCAGTTGCCGACGTTGCGCAAGCATTTTCTATGTTAACGACGGGAATCTTTCCAATACCCATGCTTCGCAATGCTACTTGGCCAGACACACAGACCTGGCCAGTGATGACGCTCGCCGCAGCATTACCCATGTAAGCGGCATTGAGATCCCCCTTGCTGATACCGGCATCTTTTAATGCATCCGCAATGGACGCACACGCCAACTCATTAAGGGTTTTATCTATGGCGTTGCCAAACGGAGTCATACCGACACCGGCAACGTAAGCAACTTGCCTCACGGTTAAACCCTCTTATTAAAATTTGGCGCTATCGATGAGGTAGCTACCACCCTTGAGAGCCAGCACCTCGTTGCATCCGTCTTCGATTAGCGAAGCCCTGGCGTCTCTCAGCATTTTTTCTAGAGGATATTCTTTAGTCAGACCATTACCGCCAAAAATTTGCAAAGCGTCGCTGGTGACTTCGTATGAGTGCTGTGTGCCCGTCGTCTTAGAGAACATCGCAGCGCACAAGGACGGCGTACCCAGCTCAGGATCATTATTAAAATTTAATCCACGACGAGTAAGAGATCGTGATATCTCGACCTTTCTGAACATATGAAACAAACGACTGCGCACTGACTGATGATGGATAATTGGGACCCCGCCAGCGATTCTTTGGTGAGCATAGTCTAGCGCCAAATCTGCGGCAGCCTGCGCCAGGCCAGTAAACGTCGCCCCCATCAAGGCATTAGCCTCGGCGTGAATACAATATACGGCGCGCTGATAATCTTCAGGTCCGGCAAGTAAGTACTTACGTGGGATACGCACATTGTCGAAAAATATTTCACCTTGATTTAGTGCTCGCTGGCCAAGCTTATCTAGCGGCTTACCACGGCTTATACCTGGAAGATCCATTGGAAATACTAAAGCACAACCTTCAGTGGCGGACGCTCCATTACCAGAATCTGCAGCACAGTAAATAATGCAAACGTCTGCAATAACGCCATTAGATACCCATGCTGATTTTTGTCCATGCAAAACAATGTCGTCGCCCGTTAAATCAGCTACCAGATTAGGCCGACCATATGAGCTTCCCGGATAGACAACACTACGACTTGGATCGAGCATATCGGAGCCGTGGTCTGGCTCAGTGATACCCCAACAACCCAACATTGAATCGGGAAATTCCTCGAGTAGATCTGTACGACCAAACTTTGCGCAAAGCCACTGGGGCAGGATTCCCGCGCCAACTGATATCGCAAGACCTGCATCTCCATAACCTAGCTCTTCAAACAAAATAGAAAATAACAGTGCGGCTTCCTGAGGCTCCATCTCACCGAGAGCTTCAATAGTTACGCCCAGCTCCAAGTATTTTTCTCGAAACTCCCAAAACGGAGAATCTTTCGCAATGGCCTCTTCTGGCGTCATACGATCTAGTTTTATGCCTATGGGTCTGGCGACATTTAGCGCGAAATTACGGAGAGTTTGCTGAAAATCGGCAATATGTTCAGGCAAGCTGGCTTCGGCACCAGATAAGGTGAACTTCCCTCGCGGGCTTGCATCCCAAGAGTATATCGGCGCGTCCAAATTCCTGTAATCCACAGCTGATTGCACGTTAATTTTTTTTGCTGTTTGAGTAGACATGTGCTCACCTCGATTTTTATGTTTTTTATAAAATCTCTATGTTTGGGTAACCATACTAGCGAGGTGAATTGAAAAGTTAGATGTTTACAGAAGACAATATGATTGTTAATTTACGACAGCGTACAAAAACAAAATAAGAGAGCCCGCTCATGGAGCTAAGGTCGTCATTAAGCACGCCTCCTGCCAGACACCTGAGTTATGGGCTCAACCCCCTAATTTCCTTACTCAAAGAATACAAATTAGATCCTGCGCCTATGCTAGCCGCGGCAGGTATACCACCCAAGGCACTTGAAGATCCAAGCTATGAATTAACACCTCATCAGGAATTAAGCTTCACTACCGACGTTATTCGCGGCATTGATATTCCTGAAATCGGCTTAATTGTCGGAAGACGCTACCATCTGTCGGCCTACGGACTACTGGGCCTAGCTATTATGACCAGTGAAAATCTGCTGGCAGGTATGACTGTTCTGTACAAGAATATTTTGATGACATGGACTTACATGCTCTGGAATACCACGGTGCGTGGAGATCGGGCCTATGTCAGTCTTGAAGCACTTAGAGATCTCGGCGGAAGCCAACAATATATGATTGATAGAGGCCTAGTTGCTTCACACACAATTTTTAAAGAAGCGCTCGGGCAGGAACTTCCCGTGCTCGAAGTGCACCTTAAACAAGCTAAGCCCAGTTATGCAGAAGTGTATAGGGAGTATTTTAACTGCCCTGTACACTTTGATTCTGCAGAGAACTACTACGCTTTCGAGAGTAAGCTGCTGTATCAGCCACTTGCCCAATCGGAACCAGAGACGGCAAGAATATACGGTAGTCAATGCGAGAATATCTGCCTAAAATTAGCAAAAAATAGCACCTTTTCAGATATTATCCGCAATCAGATTTTATCGTCACCCAGAGAGATATTTACGCTAGAAACAGTGGCTAACCGTATTAATATGACCGCCCGTACAGTGCAGCGCAAACTGAGTGCGGAGAATAGCAGCTACAAGGGAATTCTCGAAGACGTACGCCAGAATCTCGCCATCGAATATTTGCAAAGTACTAAGTTTACGATTGAAGAAATCGCTGTAAGACTGGGGTACTCGGATTCATCGAGTTTTTGTCATGCCTATAAACGCTGGACGGGGGTCAATCCCAGCGATCTACGTCAACGAGGCTATACGGCGAAGGTCCCGCGGAACTCTGATGGCGCAAGCCCTGCCCATCGCCGAAAAGCATGAGAGAAATGAGCGGGGTCACTATAGCCTAGTAATATCGATATTTGATCTACGCTGATGTTTGTAGAACACAAATACTCCCGCGACAATTGAAAGCGTAAATCATCTAGTATTTTTTGATAACCAATCCCGTTAGCCGTTAATTTTCGTCTTAATGTTCGACCAGACATATTTAATTTAGCGGCTAACTCATCAATAGTCGGAAAATACCCCGGCCGCAGGAGTATCAACTCTCGCACCTCGTACTCAATATTATATTCTTCGCTTAATCGTGCTTTCAATCGCTCGCATCGATCGATGCACAAACTGGCAGTGTCACTGTCGCATTGCAAGATTGGAGTTTTTAATAGATCAGCAGAAAAACTAAGGGCGTTCTCTGGTGCACTAAAGGTTACAGGGCACTGAAAATATTTCTCATACTCAGACATTGATGTTTGCGGCGCACTGCATAGGCTAGCCGAGTACAAACGAAAACTATCGCCCATCAAACCGCGCAGAATCATCAAGGTGGCAATCATCTCGCGCTCATTAAGCATGGCAGAGTCATCTGCGCAGTAATCATTTGAGCTCATAGACATCACAACGTTATCGCCGCGAAAGGACATACTGTGATCGTAAAACGCAAAACTCAGCTCGACAAACTCATACGCGAGTTTTAAAGCGTCCATCACCGTCGCGGCACTCATTAGTGCATAGCCATATATACCAAACAAAGTTAAGGGATAGCATGCCCCCACCTTAAGTCCGACAGCGGGATCAGCACTCGCCTTGCGCAAATTTCTAAGAAACATCAACTCCTGGCTTAAGCTGACATGCTGCTCTGGTGTGTTGAGAATAGATAATGATAGGCCAGTACCGGTTAATGCCTGACCAACCGACACACCGTCTTCTCGCAATCGTGCCAAAGGGGAAAGAATAGTTTTTGCGGAGTGATATTTTGGTTTCATGGAAACTCATTTTTATTTAAAGCTAACATCGGTGTCCGATTTTCGCAAGTGAATGTCCGCATTTCGCATTCTTAGTTCCTAATGCTTTAGATACCTTGAGTCATCACTAATTAAAGGTGGTCACCACTTAAAATAATTTTTATAAATTAAAGTATCGGAGTATTACTATGTCTAACTCACCGCGCATACTCATCTATGGTGCAAGCGGCTACACAGGAAAATTAGTCGCCGAGTGCTTGGCACGACGAAATATGCCCTTTTATTTTGCAGGCAGAAACAAGGCGAAACTAGAAGCGTCCTTAGCCATTGTTGAGGAGCGACTTGGCCGCAAAGCGCCAGCCACAATCGCGCAAGCGGCAAACACTCGCGAAGAACTGCTGCCCTTGCTCGGGAAAGTAGAAGTTGTCATCAATGTTGCTGGGCCATTTATGCAACTCGCGTGGCCAATAGTTGAGGCCTGCCTGGAAACCAATTGCCACTACCTGGACACTACTGGCGAGCAGGACTTTGTTATTGCGGTCCGCGACCAATACGGCAAAGCCTTCGCAGAAAGAAACTTACTACTGAGTCCGGCCAATAGCTATATGTGGTGCGCTGGCGCACTGGCTGCCGAAGTCGTCCTTGAAACCGACGGCGTCGACAGCCTAGACCTAAGCTACCAAGTTAACGATGCCCTGCCTTCGCAAGCGTCAACAAAATCATTCTTGCGCATGGTTAATAATTCCCAGTATCTGCTCAAGAATAATGAAATGGTCGAATGGCAGGGCGATCGTCATTTCACCATTAGCGTTCCCCATATGTCCCAACCCGCGCTTGCCCTACCTTGGAGTGGCGGCTGCGAACCGGTCTGGTATGAGCACGATGATCGAGTTATGAACTGCAAAGTACTTACTGCCTTCGGTGACGAGATCATTGAGAACGTCGTTGCACTGATCCACCGCTTCAACAAAGAGTCACTTGGCATGAATCAGGAGCAGAAAGAAATACTGACCAACCAGTTTGGCGATGAAATGACACCCGAGGAGCCACCAAAAGACAGCCCCGATATTCACCGGACCGTGATCACCTGTATTGGTCAGGGCCGCCAAGTCACTACAGTTTTGTCGCTGTCATTAAACGCCCCCTATACTTTTACCGGCGAAATCTGCACCGAGGCAGCAGAGCGATTATTAAATGGCGAACTTAAAGCAGTTGGCTTTCAGTCAGCCGCAGGCGCATTTGGTCATCGGGAGCTTATCGAGAAGTTCCACAAGTTGGGATACATGAATAATCCATGGCAATAGGCTAAAGCCCCCCGCGCGTTGCAATACAGGGTTAGCTTAGCGGCTCAACCCTGTAGTTTGGACGTTCAAACCTGTCAGATTATCAATATCACACAAAGGCGGCGCGCCCAAAACACTACTCGCTGGCCCGCCATACTATTGCAAAGAAGATCGCAAAAATGAGATCAGCCACCACCAAAATACCAAAGCCGATAGGCGCGTTAAACAGCGCTATATCTATCCAAGCGATAGTAAAAACCACCACCTTTCCTAAGCATCCCATCCATACAATATCTTTATGTAGCATAGGATTGGTCGAGATAACCCAATAGCCGATACCAAATACCAACACCAAACCACCAAACTGGTGGAGCCAGGGTAAAGCTTCGCTAGTTAGAGCGTCACCCATCATCAAGATGTTAAACAGCAGCTCCGGTGCAAACAAAAGACCAAAGGCTGCCACAAAATTAAAAATTGCTGAAAACTGGAAAAATCTCTGCCACGCCTGACTATTTTTCATAAAGATCCGACCTCGTCACTTTCTTGTTATTTTTACTAATTCGATCAATCAAAGCGCGTCCATTAGTAAGCTCCCATGCGCCAACACTAAAATTACTGCAGTAGTTCCTAATCCCACAGTATTCTCAACAGTCCGCTTTTTATGGCTTTATTATCGGTCTATAAACTACGCTGGGGCGCAGAAATGGAAAATAGGCGTGCGCGACGACTTTGCTGTTAATTGACGACAGATCTCAGCAATCAACGCGGTAACGTTGGGATGAACACACCAAGAAACGACCACGCTAGATGCCCAGTTATCTCCGATAAGCAGCAACGGACCTAAGCCGACTCGAGTCTTTCATCCTGATTAGCCACCCGCTCTCGGAAAAGGACTATCGTTTTATCCAGCAACAAGGTGTCTACAACGCATCAATAAGGTGCGACGGTGCGCGGGACACCCAAATGGGTACAATTCCCCAAATCCCCGCCGGTCATCGACCTGAGAGCGATAAACCCGTATAATACGCGCCCCGCAAGTAGTCCACATTTCGCTATTTCCATTTCATCACTCATTGGGTATACAACATTGATCTCCGCCGCAAATATCACCATGCAGTTTGGTGCCAAGCCGCTTTTTGAAAACATCTCTGTCAAATTTGGGGGAGGTAATCGCTACGGCCTTATCGGCGCAAACGGCAGCGGCAAAACTACCTTCATGAAGATTCTGGATGGCAGCCTAAGCCCCAGCGCTGGCAATGTGTCCACCGATCCCAATGTGCGGGTCGGCAAGTTGCACCAAGACCAGTTCGCCTTTGAAAAATACTCGGTGATCGACACCGTGATCATGGGCCACACCGAGCTGTGGGAATTAAAGGAGGAGCGCGAGCGCATTTATTCGCTGCCGGAGATGTCAGAAGAAGACGGCATGAAGGTTGCGGATCTGGAAACCCAGTTTATGGAATTGGACGGCTATAGCGCCGAGAGCCGTGCGGGCGAGATCTTACTGGGTGCGGGCATTGAACTAGCACTGCACACTGGCCCAATGAGCGAAGTGGCGCCGGGTTGGAAACTAAGGGTATTGCTAGCTCAAGCCTTATTTTCTGACCCAGATCTTTTGCTGCTCGACGAGCCGACCAACAACTTGGATATCAACACCATTCGCTGGCTGGAAGGTGTGCTCAACGACCGCAAGAGCACCATGGTCATCATTTCTCACGATCGTCACTTCTTAAACGAAGTGTGTACTCACATGGCCGACATCGACTACGGTGAGCTGCGTGTTTACCCCGGCAACTACGACGACTTTATGATGGCCGCCACCGCAGCTCGCGAACGCATGCAGTCACAGAATGCCAAGAAAAGTGCGCAAATTGCCGATCTACAAGCCTTCGTTAGTCGCTTTTCTGCCAACGCATCTAAAGCCAAACAGGCCACTTCGCGCGCCAAAAAGATTGATAAGATTCAGCTGGATGAAATTAAAGCCTCCAGTCGCCAGTCACCGTATATCCGCTTTAAACAAGACAAAAAACTCCACCGCCAAGCGCTGATACTAGACAAGATCGGTCACGGTTTTGACGAAGTTCTGTTTAAAGACGGCAGCATGATTATCGACGCCGGCACTCGTTTGGCCGTATTAGGTGAAAACGGCGCCGGTAAAACCACATTTTTGCGCTGCTTAATGAATGACTTGAGCGCCAAAGAAGGCGTTGTTAAATGGTCAGAAAATGCCACCCTCGGCTACTGCCCTCAGGACAGCACCGATGATTTCGACAATAACCTCAATCTATTCGATTGGATGAGCCAGTGGCGCAAGCCCGAGCATGACGATCAAATAGTACGTGCCACCCTAGGCCGCCTGCTATTTTCATCTGACGACTTTAATAAACGCGCTACCGTATGCTCCGGTGGTGAAAAGAACCGCTTGTTATTCGGCAAGCTAATGATGCAAGACACCAACGTCTTGATCATGGATGAGCCCACCAACCACTTGGATATGGAAGCCATCGAGGCCTTAAACCTCGCATTAGAGCATTACGACGGCACCCTAATATTTGCCAGCCATGACCGCGAGTTTGTGTCGTCATTAGCCACCCGTATTGTCGAAATAAAAGATCAGGAACTGGTTGATTTCCAAGGCAACTACGATGAATTCCTGTCTCATCGAGAGGCGCTGAGTAGATAATCTACAGGACTTGGACTCGGCCGGTATATCTGTACCGGCCACACCCCGCACTACGGCAAGCCCCTATTGAGTAAAACCGACGTAACAGCGACAGTATAATGTCGTTCATCCACAATAGACTTAGTAATGCCGGCACCTTCAAGCACTTCTGCAACGACACCCAAGACGCAGCTACTAAAGCTAGTAACGGACTCCTTGCGCGCCGGCACCCTAGAACTACCGAGCCTCCCAGATATCGCAATTGACGTCCGCGTTGCCATAAGCCAAACCGACCTCGACATTGATGACCTTGTAAAACTGATCCAACAAGACCCTGGCCTAAGCACCTACCTATTGAAGGTCTCCCACAGCGTTCACTACAGCCGCGGTAATCCAGTGCGAAACTTAGCCGCCGCCATCCGCCGGCTAGGGCTTAACGCCGCCCGAGATCTCACCGCTAGCTACGCCCTAAAAACACTATTTTTAATTCAAGATCCGATGGTCAAACAGAGTATGCGGGACATTTGGCGGCGCAGTGTATACACCGCATCACTCGCCCATGTTATGGCCCGTCACTGCGGCTTTGATCCCGACCGCGCGCTGCTGGCGGGCTTAATTCAAGACATTGGTGCGTTGCCGCTACTAGCCAATTTAAAAGATTTCCCCAGCCTGTGTGCAGACAAAAACACCGTAACGGAATTACTTAATGACTTTACCGGCAAGATCAGCGGCCTAGTGCTACACAATTGGCGCTTTGACGAAGAACTCATACTCGTTGGCCTCAACCGCGAGAACTGGATGCGAGACAAGGGGCCCGAGGCAGATCTAACGGATCTCATCCTCGTCGCGCGCTATCACACCTATTTAGACGAAAGCAGTCATAAGAAGCTACCACAGCTATCGCGACTACCCGCATTTAGTAAATTAGGCCTTGAAGAAATGGGACCAGAACAAGGTTTGGCATTTTTAATAGAAGCCAAACAAGAAATTAGTGAGCTGCGAAATACCCTGCTGTAATTAACACTCCCGCCTACCCCGTATTTAGGGGGTTATGCAATGACTAGCGCCATTCTATGATTGCCAACCCCAGATTAAATACGAGCAGCCACATGAAAAAAATCATATTCTCAGCAGTGATTCTCACCCTAATCACCGCCTGCGCAGGCATCGGTGGTGGCGGCAGCGCGAAAGTCGTTGAGCCCACTGCAATTACCAACGCCAAAACATTCACCGGACAAAACACCGTGTTAATGGGTGAGTTCAGCGTGACCTTCGTCACCTTTGACAAAACCTCCGCCACGGCAAAAAGCTCAATGTTTAGCAGCGACACCGGCTACGCAAGCAGCGCTATTCGCGCCAAATTGGAAGGCGTATCCGACGAGGTTATGCAAAGCATCACGGACGCCGCTTACAAAGACTTTACAGCAGGACTGCGAGCCAACGGCTATACCATTGGCGATGAAAGCGCGCTAGCGGGTAATCCTACATGGCAAAAAATCAAATACGACGATAGCCCAAGAAAAACCACCTCGTCATTTAAAGTGATAACTGGCGGTAGTCGCGAAGACGCCACGTTTGCGCCAACGGGGAAAAAACTGATCAGCAAAAACATTGGCGGTATGCTGCCATATCAAGCCTATGACGCCGCAGGTCAATTACAGGTGCCGATTATTAATGCCAACTACGTAGTGCACTTTGTCTACTTTGGCAGCGAAACAGAATACCGCTCAAATGCCTACTCTGACATCAAAGGCGCCGAATACTCTGCAGAAGTCAGTGTTGGCCAAGGCATTCAGGTTGTCCCAGGTTCTGGCATTAACTGGATGCGCGGTGTGACCAGCACCTTCAACGACCCCAACGGCCAATTACTCATACAAGCACCCGTTGTTATTCCCGGCGCATACGGCAAGAGCGAAGACTCAACCAGCGGGCTACAAAAAGCGGCTAATGTTTTCTCCTCCGCATTGGGCGCACTCAGCGGTGGCTCTTCTAGCGCCAAAGATATCAACATCACCGCCAATCCAAACGACTATAAAGCTAGAGCTAGCGCAGCGTTAACTGAGGCCAATAAACGTTTGTTAAGTGCACTAGCCGCAGCGCGTTAATCTCTAAGAATAACGCTTGTAGCAAAAACAAAAAAAGCCACTTAGTTGATCGCTAAGTGGCTTTTTCACATTTCATCTTTTTATACCGCGGTACTATTTCAAATCATTCATTCACTGGCCAAAGTGCACTGTCACAATCCAGCCCCTTTTGCAGACACCTTAGAGTGTTTTCAAGTATTCAATAATGGCTTTGCGCTCGGCGTCATTTAACACATCGCTGAACGCATGCCCGCCATTACCTTGGCTAAACATAGCGGTATTATAAATTTTTCGGTTCTCGACTTCTTGATTGCTCAGTATTGGCGGGTTGGTGATATTCCATGCCATTAAAATATTGGAAAACAGTGCATTTAGCGGTATCTGTAAAATAGTGTCGACCAAGGGATCAAGTGGTGTGCAATCTAAATACGGCAAGGTGTTGTCACCACCGCAATCTAAGGCTTCGTAATCCCAACCTACATTTTGCTGGTCGTAAGCACGGGCAAAATTATAATCAAAACCCATCACCACTTGACCCTGCTGGTCGGCCCTAGCGGAATTAGACACTCTGCGCCAAATTGCTGGGCGTGCCGATGAATTCAGCACCGCAGCAATATTTGGAACCGAGCCATTATGCAAATAAGGTGCAGTTGCCCAAACGCCGTAAAGTGGTGGCGCGACATAGCCTTTGGGGCGACCATTACGTAATGATTCCATATTCTGAACGCGGCAATCCTGAGCGGTGTTTGCGGTTTCGGGATAGCCCACAAAGGTTTCCGACAAACCTTGATTCGTACCCTCGTTAAAGGTGTCCAAACGAACGCGGTCAGTAGCAATAATATCGATGGGCGTTATATAACTAGCCATCCCCTCTAATGCTGGACTAGCCAAAAAGCTTATGTCATTTACATAGCGTGGCGAGTAAGCGCCGTGGCATCCCGCGCAGCTACCATTGCCCTGAGCCGGTTGCGGCACTGGATTATTGACGTTTGCAGCCCATAGGTTTTTAGTGTGAAACAACACGGCGCCCTGCTCGGCCAAGGGCTCATCAATTACTCCCGGATACTCGGGCGATTTCTGCGCCATAATCCAGTGGTCGCCGTACTGCACATTGTCACTCATCCATCGATCGACACGATCCATATCGAAAATACCGGGCGCCTCGCCGTCGATCAGAGGGTTTTTATCAAGCAAGGGATAATAGAGTGCGAAATCCACCCGCACCGCGTCGCCAGAAAACATTGCATCAACAAACTTTACCGGCCGATGCCCCACATTCCACCACGCGGGCGTATCTCCGGTAGCCGTCGAACCATTATTAAGAATCTGCCCAAAGGTGATTGGATCTGGGTTTTCAAAACTCCCAAACAATGCCAGCACATTGGCAAACTGCGCATTGTTGGTACCGCGAACTCGACCACCAAAACCAGCGCGATCAATGAGCAAGGTTCCCGCGCCACCCAAGGCGCCAAAATCGCGCGCAGAAGTGCTGGCATCCAGCAAGCCTCCACCTGCACCATAGTGGTATTCAATCCCATCAGCGGTTTCCACCGGCGTGCTGTGACAGCCTTGGCAGTTGGCCGCAATATAGCCGCTGTATGTACCGTCATTATTACGTGTTTGCGTTAAACCCTGGGGCAGAGTGCCAGAACCGCCGTTGCTTAAATTTGGATCCTCGCCCTGCAAGGGGTAGGGGTTGCGAGGCGCGTCTGGGCCGCTCAAAACTGGACCGAAACCGTGGCGCTCCGCCACCAATTGGTCGAAATTATCTGGCCGACCTGGCAGCCCCCAAAGTAACCACATCATATTGTATTGATCAGCACTAATAGCCGCCAAACCATGAGGCTGCTGACCGGCAAAGGTAGTGGCTGCACCCTCCTGGCCATTGCCTTCCATAATCGGTGCGCCCTTGGCGTAGCTCGCGCGCAATTCGCCGCAGGTTTCAGGATGAGGCTTTTCACCCACTAGCTCGGGATCAATATGGCAATCTTTCCAAAAGGCATTAAAGGCTACCGCTTTACCATTACTTATGCCCGGCTGCACCATCGAACGCGGATCAGAGGGCAGCAACGCACTGTCGGCGCGCGGATTGCCGTTGCCATCGGCACCACAGTAATCAAACCAAAGGTGACCACCGCGAGCGCTGCCCAGCAAGGGTTCTAAGTCGGGTGCTGGATCACTGCCACCGCCACTCAAGCTGCAGGTATTAGGACTCGCCCAACAAGCCAGCAAGGTTCGCATCGCATCGTAGGGCTGACTGCCCACCGGCCATGGCTTACCGCCGCTGTGCGGTTCGCTGGGATCACTGGGTTCAATCAACAGCGGACTGGTTTCCACGCCGCCACCGAGGGTCCCCCAAGAGGCGCGCAGCAAACGGTAATCATCCGCGGCATTGCTAGACAGCATTAAACCGTCGCCCTCGGCGGTATCTGCCACGCCACCGGGAATATGGCAGGTCCGACAAAAGCCCGACGAGGTTTGCAAACGGCTTTGAAAGAACTCTTCGGCTGAACCGCTATTACCCGCACTAGGTGTGCCACCGCTTCCGCCCTGCGGACTGCCGCTACTGTTTCCGCCGCCGCAAGCGGCAAGGGATAACAGCCCTGAGATAAGTAAACTATTTGCTAAACAAAAACGGCGCATTCCGCACTCCTAAGGCCCCAATCACCGACAAAGCGGTTAAGAATGGAGCGAACTGGCTTTATTTTATTATTCAGTATGAGCCATACAGCAATCGCCCATATTGCTAAGAGGTGCCATCCATCTTCCGGTCCAGCCAGGACAAATTATGGCAAGATGGAATAACTGTCGCGCTTTAGCACGCCCAGTCCACAGGACGATTCTACCTTTACTTGTTAAGTATTAGCTGTATAAAAACATATTTTATTATTATCTATATCTCTTATATAGGCCGAATGCATACTGGAACGTATTCTAGGCTCCCCCTCACTCAAGTCTCCTAAATCAAAAGCCTTCTTATGTAATCGATTAACCTCCTCAATAGAGTCAACAAGAAGGCCAAGCATAGTACCATTGCCATTAGATGCTGGGGTTTCGTCGAACGGCTCTGCTATGGAAAACATAAAGTCTTCGTTACCCCATAGTGTCATCCGCCCTTCTGCGGGAATTTTGTTTAATCCACACCCATCAAAAATTCATCATAAAACGCGATTGCTTTTTCTTTATTATTAGTTCCAAATACAAAATAATTCATCTTCATGGCAAATTCTCTATGTAGATAAAAAGCTAAACGCAGTGTTCTGTTGAAATTTTTGAGTGGATACTTTTGTGTTACCAAACCCAAAATGGGCAACGGAAAAAATTTCAACAGCAAAACATTGTTAGAACCTCGAATCATTTTCGCACGGAGTTCCATCATGATCTCCATCCATTTTGGTATTAGGGCAATTTTTAATAAAGTATTCTGCTTCAGCTCTTGATGTCATTTGACTGCAATGCTTCCGGCCATCGCATTCGAATTTTCGGCTAGCGGACATTGGCGCTGTAATGGCCTGCTTTAGCATTAACAGCTCGGAACTTTGCTGGGAAATATAAAAATTGAAGCCAAAATAGCCTAAAGCCAAGACCAATACGAATGTAATGCCAAGCTTTAACGCAACAGCATCGCCTTTAGATCTGTGACTCGCTCCTTTTCTCTTCCGGACTGTCGAACCTGGCCGGAGGACATGCACTGCCCGCTTCTTACCATTTTTTTCAATCTCAACTTCGAACGAGATCAATTCACCAATTTTTGGTCTTATCCCATCTCGCGGAAACGCAGAAATATGTACAAATATTTCACCTGCATTTTGGGGCGACGATACAAAGCCAAACCCTCGATCATCATTCCATTTTATTAAATTGCCGTGAACTCTCATTGTCTCATTCTAACGCCAAGCGAACCGGCGGCGTGGCCGTCGGGTTGCGCGCCGCGTTAAGTATATGAACTCTAATTTACACACTAAACTTTGCTATTGCGTATTCTTTAGTGACTTTATTTAATAGTGGCTCGCCACCACCATGACACTCAGATTTTGGGTAAGTTTTTAACCAGTGCTCTTAACTAAATAGAGCATTTCCCAGCCAGACTCATCGATTGCGACTTTAACGCAATTCTTATTGATGGATTCTTCTGCTTCACTTCCTTGCACTGACCTCTGATCCTGCAGACATTTAACGCTAAGCTATGCCGCTGCCTTGGAATTATTTTTTTTCTAGCGGAGCGAATAAGCACGAACCCTTAACCCTTAACCCTTAACCCTTAACCCTTAATAACATTGTCCAGCTTCCGATGAATAAATGATACAGTTGATAATATATCCAGAGCATCTTGCTCGCTCATGAGCCACGATGTTTTTGGCGCATGAGCTACAGGGTTTCTAACTGCACCAAATAAGCCCACAAGCATATTGCTAAAGCCTTTCTGTTCACTGATTTCAGTATCTGTATTCAGGGCGTTTATCTTTAAAACAGGCTGTTTAACAGAAAATGTGGTATTAAATAGATCAGCGCCATCTGTTGTTAAAGATGACATATTACGAATTCGCTCTGCAATGCCCTTTACCGCTTCAAGAACTGCATGGAAATAATTTTCATCGACAAGCTCAGCTCGACAATAATTAAAAACTTCTTCATGCGCTCCCCTGTCTTCGAGCTTTGCCCTTAGTGCGCCAGCTCGCTCTCTTGCTCCCTTCAGTGTTGTTTCTTTCCTGGTTTTAGAAACCTTCCCATCTTCCCTTACTGTAAATCCTGAAAATGATAATACAATGTTTAGTTCAGAACGGCGCCACTCAAATTTCTCTTTGTCCCTAGCGTAACCAACAGGATCAAGTGCACGATTAATAAACATAATTAGATGGTTACCCACTTGATACTTATTTTGGGCTTCTCCTAGAGCATTAAAGAGACGCTTCCACTTTGTCATTGTTGGAGTGACGTCTTCAATTTTGCAGTCTTGAATTAGATAGCCTATTTCAGAGGCAGTTAACCCTCTCTCTGTATCGCCGAGCACCCTGCAAGCGGCTTTAAGTTTCTGAGAGTTAAATAGTTCGATTCTTTGCATAATTTATAGTGTGAACTCCCTAATAATTTGCCGTGGCGAAGTGGCGGTCTTTTTGCCTCGCAAAAAATGTGACACTTTGCGGAGTGTCAAATTGATTAGATGTTATGTCTCAACTGTGCTCATTCTCTCAATTAGCTTATATGACTTTGAGTTAGGATCTTTGAGAATAGAAATTGTGTCAGTCATGATGTATTGATCCCATGATTTTGCATTCGTTTTAAAGTCTGAGTAATACACTACATCTTTGATTCTGCGAAAGTGCCTGAACCAGACACCAATTTTTGGTTCGGTTCTTCTGATGTAATTGTATTCACTATCAACTGTAACCAAGGCCAATGGGAAGTGATGAGAGATAACGAGCACTTTATCCCCGACCTCCATTTTCTGTGCAAAATCTACGTAATCCTTTTGGCTCGAAAGAATTTCACTATGATCCTCTGCAAGAAGATCACCAGTATCGGTAGCGAAATCCAATCCAATAAATCCCGCCGCAACACTTTGGTGAGAATAGAACCCCGAACTCTTCCCTTCATCAGGGTGTAACTGCATTCTCCAATACTTCATTTATTTTGTCCTTAAGACATAGCAGCTAGTTATAGTGACTCGCGCCCCTTTATCAAAGTCGAGACTTCAGCATGGATTAAAAAACATAAGGGAATTCAATAAGATGTGTGTCTCGCGAATAGCTAGCGCTGATCAAACGAAGAATACTTCCCTTTAGTTCTGCCAAACATTCCTTTCCCCTTGATCATATCGCATATTTTTTAAACTTCAATGCGTAACGTGATTCGCCAATATGTTAATTGGACGCACGCTCTTTTTCACTTGCCTCGACGACTCGGAAACAGCGGCTGCCCGCTAATATGGCACTAGACCCGTCATATAAGTCGGTGCTCTAATTTCGACATGAGCCTACAACAGCCCTGAAAGCCCCTATACTTGAATTATCAGTCTTGTTTTACTGCTTGAATGTGCAGTGATGTCTCACTGGATAAAGATGGCTAGCACTAAAAATACAGCATTTTTATTACCGTTTCGCGTTCTTACCATTCGCTCGCACTCGCCACCACAAATGCCCCTAAACTCTTAAACTATAACCTTAGCTCTGAACTTGCGGCACAAGGTCGCCCCCCAATACTCCCGTTTGATCAATCCACAAATGCGGGAGCCCCATTTCTTTCAACCAAGTTGGTGCGCCGTTTTCACCCTGCAACATTGCGACGGTCGCTGCTGTGCCTGCAAGTAAACACAGCGGCGCGACAACGGTAACACCGGCCATCGGTTGATCTACGGGTCTACCAGTGCAGGGATTAAGAATATGGCTGTAGCGCTTGCCGTCTATCACCATAAAGCGTTCGTAGTCGCCACTGCTGGCAAGGCCGCCAGACTTTAGCGGTATTACCGCCACGGCCACGTCTGGGTCACGGGGATTGCGAATGCCAATATGCCAAGCGCTGCCGTCGGGGTGCGGGCCAACCACCCGTATATCGCCACCCAATTCGACTAGGCCGTGGCTGATGCCGTTTTCTTCGCAAATAGTTGCGGCGCGGTCGGCGGCGTATTCTTTGCCAAATCCGCCAAAGTCTAGCTCCATGCCCTGCTGCAATGAAATATTGGGGGCGGTCCAATGCACCTTATTCCAACCCACACGCTTTACACAGAATGCCACGGCGGCGGGGCTCGGCAATTGACCGAGTTTAAAATTCCACACTTCGCGCAATACCCCGGAGCTAATATCAAATAGTCCGCCGCTTTCCTTAAATGCGGTGGTGGCGTAATTAATTAAGGCGCTGGTTTCTTCGTCTAGAGCAATAGGATTGCCGCCAGCGGCGGCATTGATTCTGCCGACTACGCTGTCTTCGCGGTAACGGGAGTAGGTTTGCTCAATGCGGATAACTTCTGCTTTGGCGGCATCGGCGGCAGCATCGGCCAGTGCCTGTGACTCAGCGTATAAACGCAGTTCGCAGGGGCTGGCCATTGCAGTGAAAGGGTAGTGGTAAAGCTGCACGCGGTATTTCTCCGTTAGTATGGGCCTGTCGACACTACTGGCCCCAAGGAGCATGCCAACGCACTATAGCCGCCAGTTAAACCCCACCGAGAGAATATCAAATTCTACCAAGGCAGGGTTTTCTACATTGACGGAATCTAAAGAATAATCTGCGCTGGCTTCGTAAGCTTCCCACTCAGCGTGTAGATCCAAACCTTGCCAGCGCTTCTCTAGTCGCAGTTTTACGCTGATAGCGCCATAGGGCGACAAGCGATAATCCGCCGAGCCAAAACCGTCGCTGCGCGCCGAAAAGAAATACGGCGCATAGAAAAACGCCTGAGTTTGGGTGTAGTAACGCAGCGATGGCGTGAACACCCAACCACCCGGCAGGTTTTGATACCACGCCGCTTCTAGCGTGCTAGAGGCTATTTCCCAGTCATCTTCAAAATAGCGGTAATCCAAATGCAGCGCCGCTTTTAAGTCAGGCAGAAAATGTCGCAACCTAGCCTGGGCGACAAACTGATTGCGATCGTCGGGGCGACTATCGTTGATAGTATTGGCTTGATCGTCTATCCATACTTTTTTGTAGGGGTCGGATAGAAATCCCCGCTGCAAACCATAACTAAGACTGGCTTGCACCACGCTAGTTTTACTTAAGATTTGCGACAGTCCCACAAAGGCGGTGCTGCTGTCTCGGGTCGCGCGTTCAATACGGTCTGGCATGATGGCGCCGTCGGTGGGCTCCAGTTCGTCGTCGCTATATCCTAAACCAGCGGTAAACGTGAGCTGGGTATCGGGGATTTCATAGAGCGCCTCCACCCCCGCGCTCACGGCAAAATAGTCTTTCTCGTCCGACACCCCAGCAATGAAAGAAATCACCGTTTTATCGTTCAATAGATGATTAACCGTCGCCTGCAGGTCTTTGCGCTCTTCATGAATGGTGGCACCACTCATCACCTGCACCGGCCCATCTTGTCCCGGCAAAATAAACCACGGCGACGCGCCACTCATGGTTTCATACATGAACTCGATGCTGGCGTCAGTTTTCTTACCCAGCGGCAATTGCGCTCGCACTTGGTGGCTGTCTATTTCATAGCGTTCGCGGGAGCCGCCAGACAATTTACTGCTGTCTAAATCGGCTTCGCGGTAGCTTGAAGCCTTGTACTGGACAACTGTTTCCGTCAATACCGAGGCCGCCTGCACCGAGGCGCTCATGCCGGGAATCGCCAGTGCGGCGCTGGTTAATGCGGTAAGAACGCGCTTATTATTTATCTTCTGACTCATAGCATCGCCCTTTAATTACAACCGCAGCCGCCGCCACCAACGGAGGCGCCGCCATTGCTGGCTTCTTTACTAAAATGCACGTGCTTGCGATAGGAGCTACTCAGTGCGTCTGGCTCCCATGCCATTTCTGGGCGCGCCAGATAACCCCGCTCCCAGGCTTCCACTGGTTCAAGCGCGCAAGCGCTAAGCATCGCCAATGCCATCAGTATTGCTAAGACACGCATATCAGGATTCCTCTTGCAGTAGTGTCAGCACTTCCTTGCGAATAATATCCTCGTCACCCAGACGAAAGCCCTCGTGTACGCGACGCACCTTGCCCTGTTTATCAATTAAAAACGCCGTGGGCATACCTTTAACGCCAAAGGTGGCGGGCAAGCTTCCGCTCTCATTACGGAGTACCGGATAAGAAACCGGGTAAGCTTTAAGGAAGTCCTTGGCATCCTGACTATAGGCGTCAACATTAATAGCCAGCACCATAAAGCCGCGATGACTTAGTTGCCGGTACAGCCTGTCGAGACTCGGTAAGGATTGACGGCACGGGCCACACCAAGACGCCCAAAAATCGACGTAAACCACCTGCCCACCATAATCTGCAAGGCTGTATTTTTGCTTATCATCTAGCGCGGCAAGACTAAAATCAGGGGCTTTTTCGGCAAGCGTCAGCGCCGCCGCACTAGTGATGGGCAGCAGCATACAAACTGTGAAAATGAGCGTTCGAAGAGCAAACATAGTGTTTTGTATCTTTATTATAATTATATGTTCAGCTTAACAGCTGGAGGCACTGACTCAAGTGTTTTCAAAATACGGCTATTATCCGCAGATGCCATAGTGGTCAGCAAAGCATTATATGCGTTTTTTGATGTCAGCAAATTATCTGCGTCTAGCAATAGAAAGTGCAGTTTCAAATACAACTCAAGCAGATGCTTGAGCCATCTCGGGATATTGATCTGCTCCGTTCATTGCACAGGCAGCTCGAACCCATCTTCGCGGAACAGCTTAAGACTGGCATCGGCCACCTCGGTATCATAGGTCCTGCCACGCCCTGCCTCGATTTCCGCCAGCGCCTCCTCAATGCCCCTCGCGGCTCGGTAGGGGCGATGCGATACCATCGACTCGATAACATCCGCGACGGCCAAAATCCGCGCCTCTAGCAGAATCTGTTCGACCTTAAGCCATCGCGGATAACCGCTGCCATCCACACTTTCGTGGCGCTGATGAATCATTTGAGCGGCCGCCACTAATAGCCTCAGGATTTAAATCAAACTCAATCCCCAAATTAACACATCAGCCTCTAAGCACCTTTAAAGTAAAAGCACTAAGCTCTGCTAAGCTATCTTTACAACATAGCAGTGAACAAGACATAGCGCAGGGCTAACAAGCGCGGTAAACTGCCGACATGCCTAACCATATAATTTAGACGCTTCGACTTTAATTGGTCTAAATCAAAAATATAAAAACATCTAAGAAGCGCCGCAGGCACTGCGCCTAGCAAGCTTGGAAGGTAATAAGAATGCTGCAGCAAACGTGATAGAACATTTTGATATCGCCATTATCGGTGCCGGCCCTGCCGGGCTTAGCGCAGCAGCCAAGGCCGCTGAATATGATCTCGACATACGCGCAGCCAATGCCGAACACCAGCCCACGCACATACTCATAGAAGGCTCGCCCCTACACGCCAACACCATACAACGCTACCAAAAAGGTAAGCATGTTATGGATGAGCCCGGCTATTTAGACCTGCGCAGCCCCTTAGAATTTACCGCAAGTAAAAGAGAGCAAATTCTCAGTTCATGGGAACAGGGTATTAGCGATACGGGAATTAATTTTCGCGCCGATTGTGAAGTCACTCAAATTTCTAAATCAGGTGAGCGTTTTGAAATTTGCTGCGGCGATGGCAATACTATTTCTGCCAATAATGTTGTGCTCGCGATTGGTACCCAGGGCAACCCTCGGCGCTTGGGAATCGACGGCGACAATACCCACTTTGTGCAATACCAGCTCGATGACCCGGATGATTACCACAACGAAGATATTATTGTGGTCGGCGCCGGTGATGCCGCCATCGAAAATGCCTTGGCGCTGGCCAAACACAACCGCGTCATTATTGTTAACCGCAAGAGCGAATTTACTCGCGCCAAACAGGGCAATTTAGATAATGTCCTCGAAGCCATTAACGATCGCAATATGGACTTCTCTTGCCGCTACGACGCCTCGGTGAAGTCGCTCAGCATTCCCGAGCCCGGTGCCGCCGGCACGGTCATTCTCAATACCGCAAGGGGTGATGAAACATTGCCCTGCCATCGCATTATCGCTCGGCTTGGCTCTATTCCGCCGCGAAAATTTGTCGAAAGTTGTGGCATCAGTCTTCCCAACGAAGACCCCGAAGCCATTCCCGAACTCGATGGCCAATACCAATCAAATGTTAAAGGCCTGTACATTATTGGCGCGCTGGCTGGCTACCCACTGATTAAGCAGGGTATGAACCAGGGCTTTGATGTAATCGAATACATTAAAGGCAATCCTGTTAAGCCGGTAGACCACCCACTACTCGCGCTGAAGTTTGCCTTGCTACCCTATGTCGCTGATGTCGATGACATTCTGGCGCTATATCAGCAGCGGGTGCCGATGTTTTCACGAATGAATGCACTGGCGTTTCGCGAACTCATTATGGAAAGTGATATTAGCTACTGCGTGGCAGATGACGAACAGCTTAGCAATCTACAACGCCAAGGTATTGAGGTAAGCCAACAGCGCCTGAGCGATGTCGAGTCCGCTCGTAGTGCCGATATCCAGCGCCGAAAATCCGCAGGTCTAGCGACCAAGCAACTCGGCCCTATCAGCCAGCCAATTATTACCAAGGTCGCCAAGAGCGGCGACTTTATCTATCGCCACAATGACTACAGCAATTCCTTCTTCACCATTATTGAAGGTCAGGTCACACTCAGCTCGGCCGAGGGCAGCGACACCATTCTTGGAGCGGGTCAGTTTTTCGGCGAAATGAGCCTACTCTCTGGTCGACCTCGAATCGGCAACGCAGTTGCCAGCAACGACACGATTCTTATCGAGACGCCGCGCCGCACAATGGCAAAACTAATGGCGGCCAACGACGAAGTTGCCAAAGGGATAGAAACCGTATTTTTACAGCGCACCCTGCAACAATTCTTTACCCCTCAGGGCAGCTACACAGAGCTTCGAGATATCGCAAAAAGCGTTAGCACCTCGAACTTTAATACTGGCAAACACATTTATAAAGAAGGCGACGGCGGCGAACATCTCTATTTAATACGCAGCGGCACGATTGCGCTTAGCCGTTTAGAAAACGGCCGAGAGATCGCCATTGGACAATTGCATTCAGGACAAATATTTGGACAAATGGCACTGATGGGTGACGCCACTCGTCGCGAGTCTGCCTACGCTGCAGTTCGCTCCGAGATCATCGAGATTGGCCGACACGCCTTTTTAGCACTTCTTAAAAAATCACCAGAGTCCATTGCCAAATTACAAACCGAAACCTCTAAGCAATTGAAGTCTACGGCTGAAATGGCCGCACTTCCCGAACAAGCCTCTCTAATGTCGTTTCTGCTGGCGCAGGGAACCGGCGAAGGCACCAACGTTTTACTTATCGATGAAAACCTTTGTGTTGGATGCGACAACTGCGAAACCGCATGCGCGGAAACCCACAAAGGAATTAGCCGCCTAGACCGAAAAGCGGGCGTGCGCTTTGCCAACATTAATCTTCCTATTGCCTGCAGACACTGCGAACAACCCCATTGCATGAAGGAGTGCCCGCCAAACGCGATTCATCGCGAAAGCAGCGGCGAAGTCTATATCAACGACACCTGTATTGGCTGCGGCAACTGCGAAACCAACTGCCCCTATAACGTTATTAAACTCAGCTATCAGCTACCAGAGAAGCCACCATTTCTAAGCTGGTTATTTGGCGGTGCAGGGCCGGGTCCGGGCGAAGATAAAAATGCCACACCCAGTAATGCGGCAAAAGAAATAGGTAAAAAAGCCGTAAAGTGTGACGCTTGCGTGGACAGACCCGCAGGGCCAGCTTGCGTTCAATACTGCCCCACCGGCGCAGCCCAACGTATGGGCCCCGCAGACTTTATTAATGTATTAAACCTTCGCTGATGCGAGAGCTGACAAACCACCAAAAAGTATTTCCGAAAAGAATACTTTATGAGAAAAATAAATGTACGTGAATATTCTTAACTATGCTCGGCGACGCTATTTTTGGTGGGCAGCGATTTTGCTGTTGGCCAGTAGCGGCCTGTATTTGAGCCAAGCCCAGACGCTGCCACCAAATGGCGGCAGCTGGCAGGGCTATGTGTTGGGCGGCATTGGTATGCTGCTTATTATATGGCTTTCCTGTTTGGGCATACGTAAGCGAAGCTACAATAGTAAAAATGCCAATCTCCAATCTTGGGTTTCAGCACACATCTATTTAGGTATCAGTTTAGTTGGCGTCGCAACATTACACTGCGCATTTCAATTTGGTTTAAATGTACACACTCTGGCCTATGTGCTTATGTGCGCGGTTATAGGTAGCGGATTGATCGGCCTCTACGCCTATCTGCGCTACCCCCGTCTTTTAGTAGAGAACCGTGCCAACCAAGCCTTTGAGCAGCGCCTTGAATCGCTAGCCAAAATAGATAAGGACGCAATAACACTCGCGGAGAGTTGCGACGCTGATATTCAAGCGGTGATTTCCAGTGCAATTGATCGGACCGCCATAGGTGGTAATTTGATAACGCAGTTTTTGGGCCGAGACAAATCTAGCGTTGCCATGCCAGCAACCGGCAACTCGCCCGGTCACTCTAGAATGCAGAATAACCAAGGGCAGCAGACCGCAATCAATTTTTTGGTGGCAAAGATCCCCAATACGCAAAAACCCGGAGAGGCCGAGCGCTTACAAAAGCTGCTTTATATTCTCGGCCGCCGACAAGAAATACTGCGCCGCCTGCGCCGCGAACTCAGCCTGCAACTGCGAACCAAACTTTGGCTAAGTGTACACATCCCCTTAAGTATCGCCTTACTGGTTTCTTTGTTTATCCATATTTTCACTGTCTTTTTTTACTGGTAAAGCCATGCTTATTCTCATACGAAAAACACGGCTTAAAAACGACAAGGTCATTGATCAAAGTGACAGTGAGCTAGAAACAAACCGTATTCGCGTCGGTAGCGGCAACCACTGTGACATCCAATTATTTGGCGACCATATTGCCGCCGACCACTGCGAATTAAGTATTGGCGATGACGGCCGTCTAAGAATAGTCAGCCGAGGCAATGCCGAGATAAGCATCGGCGGCAAGAAGCATAAAAATATCACCCTTGAAGTAGGTGACTGGTTTGAGATTGGTCCACATAGACTGTCCCTAAGCCCCACCCTACCCGGCTTCGATGCAGCTATAGAGGTGCGCATTGACGCGAACAGCCAAGCCTCTATACAGACCCGCTACGAACATGAACTCCGCTTTAAACTACCGAGTAGTCGTCTATGGAGCTATATACTTAGCCTGCTGATATTAGCCATTGCCTTAATTTTTCCGTTATTAAATTACTTGCAACCGGATACCGCGCAAACCTTACAGAACTTTGGCGCGCCTACAGATCAAATCTGGTCCTCTGGCCCGCTATCGAGCCCTCATCATTTATCCGGGCTGGTAGAAAACTGCAATAGTTGTCATACCAAGGGCTTTCAAAAGGTTAATAGCGCCACCTGTCTTAGCTGCCACAGCGACAGCCATAGCCACTTCCCTGCCAAGCACCCTTTCAGCGCTGACACCAATAATTGTCAAACCTGCCACAAAGAGCATAACGAACCCGAAATGCTTATTGTGCAAGATAATAATCACTGTATCGACTGCCACAAAGCGCCCGTGAGCAAGGTGGACTTGAGCGGCAAAACCATTGGCGAAGTGCCCGCGAGCATTCGCTTTACTGCCGAGCAACACCCAGAGTTTCATCCCACCTTATTGCAGGCCGAGTCAGGAATATGGGCATTCAATAAAGCAACGTCATTACAGAATATAAAAGAAGAATCTAATCTTAAATTTCCCCATGACCTGCATTTAAACAGTGAAAAAGTAACTAAGGAAATACCCGGAAGCGAACATGAGTCAGCGCTAGTATGCGGTGACTGTCACACTCCCGCAGCAGACGGCGAACACTTTTTAGCCATTACTATGGAAAGCAGTTGCGCCAGTTGCCACAGCCTGGATTTCGATGACGTCAATCCGCAGCGTGACTTACCCCATGCTGCACCCGAGGTCGTCAGCACCTTTTTACAAGAGTTTTATATTAGCCAAGCGGCCCAACAGCGCTACGCTTTGCCACAAGAATCAACACGCCGGGTTCCTGGGCGTGACACCAGCGCACGCTGCCAGAAGCAAGACCCCTTGGAATGCGGCGGCGCGTGGGCCACGGAAGAAATGGATAGACTATTTACCAAAGGCGGCTGCGTAGATTGCCACGAGGTGTATCGAGATATCAGCGCCAATGGCGACGAGCAATGGCAACTTAAAAAAGTAAAATTAAACACCGACTGGTTCCCCGCTGCGCGCTTTAGTCACGACGCTCATCACATTATGGCCGCCGACAATATGGGCAAAGAAGGCTGCGCTAGCTGTCATGAAGCGTCATCGTCAAAACTAAGCAGCGACATATTAATGCCAGAAATTGGAGTGTGCATGGATTGCCACCAGGCAGGCGCTAAAAACACCATAGAACTACAATGTATTGATTGCCATGCCTTCCACAATTCTGCATTTCCAACTATGTCAGCCCCCGAACTAGAGGCTGACAAATAATGGCGCGCAGAACCGGCACTCTAATCCTGTTCGCGGCCCTCGCCTTAGTGGCGTGCAAAGGCGATCGCCATCAGCAAGTCGCGGCACAGGGGAGCAATGCCAACACTCAATGCGATGGCAGTTGCGCCAGTGCCAGTAGTTTCTTGAGCAGCAGCGATGTGGAAATAATCGTTCGCCAAGCCGTTGCGCAAGCGCGAGCGCTCAACGTTCCCGCGACCATCGCGGTAAGCGATCGCAGCGGTAATATACTCACTGTGTTTCGCATGGCTGAGGTTCTCGCCAATGGCGATCGCAAACTGACGTTAGTCGCCAACTCAGACACCATCATCAGCGGCGGCCTCGAACGTCTAGAGCTACCTATTTCTGCAACTCAAAGTGGTGACGCTCTGGCGGCGATGGCGAAGGCCATCACCGCGGCCTATTTGTCCAGCGAAGGCAACGGCTTTAGTACCCGGGTAGCCAGTCAAATTGTGCAGGAGCATTTTAATCCCGGCGAATTCAATCAAGCCAGCGGGCCGCTATTTGGTGTGCAGTTCAGCCAGCTAGCCTGTTCTGATTTTGTATTAGACGCCAGCAACCCCGCAATACTTGTTGGCCCTAAGCGCTCACCGCTAGGGCTATCGGCCGACCCCGGCGGCATTCCATTGTATAAATTCGGCACGCCAGTCGGCGGCATCGGGGTTATCTCAGACGATTTCATTTACGGTATCGACCGCATTATTAGCGATGTGGATTTTGATAGCGACGAAGTCATCGCACTCGCTGGAAGTTTTGGTTTCGCGGTGCCGGCCGATCGGCAGGCAGACCGTATTACGGTAGATGGCAAAACTCTACGTTTTACCGATGTGGACTTCAATGTCCTTGACCCCAGTGTGCAAAACGCGCCCAGCTTAGTCCTTAATACTGACGGTAATTTTGTCAGTGTAAAAGATTACTACACTGCCGCCGACGGCTACCGTGCTGGCCAAGCTTTTGGGCAGGCGGGCTCAGGTATTCGTTCAGATAATAATCTGCGTTTCCCCAGCCGCGACGCCTTTGTGTTTGTTGATGAAAATAACGCCGAGCGCTTTCCACCTATTGCCGGTTCTCAGCTTAGCGCTGCGGAAGTGCAAGAAATTATCAGCCAAGCCCTGGCCATCGCCAATCGCGCTAGAGCACAAATTCGCCAACCACTTGGCTCCGCCGCTCGCGTTACCATTAGTGTCGTGGACACCGACGGAACAGTATTAGGCATTGCCAGAAGCCGTGACGCGCCAGTTTTTGGCGCCGATGTATCTCTACAAAAAGCGCGCACCGCGACGTTTTTCTCGTCTAGCGATGCCGCCAGTTTTATTACTGCGCTACCCAATACCCAGTATTTAACGCCAGCACTGACAGCCGCGAATACCATTGTGCTAGACGATTATGTGCAAAACATTATTGCCCTGACTGGCGACAGCACAGCCCTTAGTAATGGCATTGCCTTCGCCGACCGCTCAGGTGGCAATTTATCTCGGCCCCACTATCCAGATGGCATCGATGCCAACGGCCCCGGCCCCTTTAGCAAACCCGCCGGCGAGTGGAGCCCATTTTCAACAGGCTTACAGCTAGACTTAAGTTTTAATGGCATCGTTAGCCACCTCCTGTATTTGATGGGCGGCGCCCAAGATGTTGGCAAAAACTGCGTGGGTTTGGCGTTTGCGGGCACCACCAGTTCGGCGGCGCCGCGCCTTGCCAACGGCATTCAAATATTCCCCGGTAGTGTGCCCATCTATCGCGGCAATCAATTAATCGGCGGTATTGGTGTTTCAGGAGACGGCGTCGATCAAGACGATATGATTGCCTTCTTAGGTTTACATCAGGCAGGTGAAATTCTCGGCACAGTAAACAATGCGCCAATAGCAATAAGGGCCGATCAACTAAGCCCTGGCGGCCAGCGCTTGCGCTACATCAACTGTCCGCAAAGTCCTTTTAACAATAGTGATGAACAAAATGTTTGCGCTGGAAAATAAACAAGCGCGAGCATCGCGCGCTTCATACTGGCGGCTGTCATCCTGCCTAGGTGCCTTACTGTGGCTTGGGGCCAGCGCTCCGCTATTGGCGCAAACTGATACCGCGGAAAACCTGAGCGCCGTTGATTGCCCTAGCGATGCCAGCATCACCAAGCGTCGGGTACCAGGCATGCCGATTAAGTGCGTAGCTAAAGAAGCCCGCAAGCCCAGCATTCCTGTTCCCAGCCTTAAGGATTACAGCCCCGCGATAGCCATTCCCGATCGCTGGCGCATCGTTGAATCGCTGGGCTATGAAAACAACTGGTACGATCCCTATAATCGCAATACCTTAAAAGCCGACACGCCAATTCACGATGATTGGTTTTTCAATTTAAGTATCATTGCCGATACTGTTTTTGAATATCGCGACGTCCCCACCCCCGTCGGTCTGCAATCCAGCGCCAATGCCGGCGACTTAGATTTATACGGCGGCAGCAAACAATCGCAATTCATTGAAAATCTCGCCGTTGAATTAGTGTATTACAAAGGCGATACCGTGTTTCGCCCACCGGATTACGAATTTCGATTCACCCCAGTATTTAATTACAACGCCACCAAATTAGAAGAAATTCTCGGCGTGGATGTTAATCCTGCTCAAGGGAAAACTCGCTACCAGGATTTTGCCGGCGTACAAGCTGCGTTTGTCGATGTGCATTTACGCAATGTGTCTGACAATTACGACTTCGACAGTATCCGCTTTGGCATTCAACCCTTTAACGCGGATTTCCGTGGTTTTCTATTTCAAGAAAATCAATTAGGTCTGCGACTTTTCGGCACGCGCAATAATAATATTATTCAATACAATCTTGCGTGGTTTAGGCGTTTAGAAAAAGACACCAATAGCGGTTTAAACAATATTGGAGAAACGCCGCGCAACGATGATATTTTTGTCGCCAATCTTTATTGGCAAGACCTATTCGTCCTTGGCCACACTAGCCAATTTACAGTCTTGTATAACCGCAACCGAGAAAAGGATTTTTTCTTCGATAAAAATGGCGTTATCCAGCGTCCCGCATCGATAGGGGCAGAGCGTCCACGGCAGTACGATGTGGTCTATTTTGGTATGAATAGCGACGGCCACCTTGGTCGCCTCAATATCACTAGCGCCTTTTACTACGCCCTTGGCAAGCAAGAGAATGCCCCACTCAGCGATACCAAGACTGATATTTCAGCCTACTTCGCAGCAGCGGAGCTGTCCTTTGACCAAGACTGGATACGCTGGCGGGCTTCGTTTTTATACGCTAGCGGTGACGATGATCCCTACGACGATATAGAAACCGGCTTCGACGCCATTGTCGAAAACCCCCTGTTTGCCGGTGCCGACACCAGCTATTGGATACGCCAAGCGGTGCCGCTCATTGGCGGCGGCAAAGTGGCGCTGTCGAGTCGCAATGGCGTCTTAAATAATTTGCGCTCTTCTAAAGAGCATGGCCAATCCAATTTCACCAACCCTGGCACCGTGCTACTTGGCATTGGCGCTGATTTTGATGTGCTACCTGAACTGCGTATCAGTCTTAATGCCAATCAACTTTGGTTCGACAATACCAGCAGTGTCGAGGTTGCTCGCCAGCAGGCAGGCATCTCAAAAGAGATCGGCCAAGATTTATCTATCGCGACTATTTATCGTCCCTTTATGAGTCAAAACATTGTGCTGCGACTTTCCTATGCAGTGCTCTTACCCGGCGAAGCTTATCAACAATTATATTCAGACCACTCTCAACAATCGGTGCTTTTTAATGCAATCTTCACCTACTAAAACATCGATCATTACGCTACTGGCTTTATGCTGTTTGGCATTTTGTCAGCAGGCAGTGGCCTCAGGTGGTGAGCATGAAGTTGCACGGGTCTATCACACCGCACCATCCGCACCTGCGTTTCAAACCCTCGTGGATGTAGAGCAAAAAAGCGCCGGTTGCGTGAGCTGTCACCGCCAAAGTGACAGCCATAATATGCATAACAACCCAGCGATTAATTTAGGGTGTGTGGACTGCCATGGCGGCGACGCTAGCATTAGCTTCGCAAAAGACGCCCCTCTCGACCCGGCGCTAATGCTGCCACTACTGGAAAAAGCCCACGTCTTACCGCGCTTTCCAGACAGCTGGCACTGGCCCAACTCCGCCAACCCCGAGCGCACGTATACCTTGCTCAATAAAGAGGCCCCGGAATATATTCGCTTTGTGAATCCCGGCGACTTTCGGGTGGCGGGCGAAGCCTGCGGCGCCTGCCATCAAAAAATCATTGAAGCCTCTACCCGCAGCCTACATGGCACCGGCGCCATGTTCTGGGCAGCGGCAGCATACAATAACGGCATACTGCCCTATAAACGCTCCATTCTCGGTGAAGCCTATACCCGCGACGGCAAAGCCGCATCGATAAAGGCAGCCATAAAACCCACTCCAGAAATGGCGGAGATGGGTATTCTCGACCAAATATTCCCCCTGCCGGCGTGGGAAACTGTCAAGCCTGGTGATGTATTCCGTGTCTTTGAGCGCGGTGGTCGCAATATTGTCAATCTGTTTCCGGAAACCGGTATACCCAACGCACTTGGGCAACTGCAACGCCTAGAAGAACCCGGCAGACCTGATATCAAACAATCTAATCGCGGCCCCGGTACCGGCGGACGAATTTCTGTCCCACTTATCAATATGACCAAGACCCGCCTCAACGATCCGCTATTTTGGTTTATGGGCACCAATGACCAGCCCGGCGATTATCGCAGCTCAGGCTGCACTGGCTGCCATGTGGTCTATGCCAATGACCGCGAGCCATTACACTCAGGACCGTACGCCGCCTTTGGCAATACCGGCAAAAGCCAGAGTATTGATCCGACCATAGATAAGTCGGCCTCGGGCCACCCTATCGAGCATCGCTTCACCCGCGCGATCCCAACCAGTCAGTGTATGGTCTGCCATATGCATCAGCCCAATATGTTCGTTAATTCCTTTTTGGGTTACACCATGTGGGACTATGAATCCGACGCCCCGCATATGTGGCCCAAAGAACAGCAGTATCCCGACGCGGCCACCAAGCGCAAGATATTGGATCGCAACCCCGAGGGCGCCGCACCCAAGGGCAAATGGGCGGACGTCGATTTTCTTAAAGACGTATCCAAGCTCAATCCCGAATTAGACGACACCCAGTTCGCCGACTATCACGGTCACGGCTGGAATTTCCGCGCCGTATTTAAACGCGATCGCGACGGTAATTTGCTCGACGGTGAAAATAATATTGTCAGTGATGAAGACCCCGAAAAATTCGATAAAGCGGTGCACATGCGCTCGATTCATGCCGAAGTCGGCATGCACTGCGTAGATTGTCATTTCAACCAAGACAACCACGGCAATGGCCATATGTATGGTGAGGTTGCGGCAGCGGTAGAAATAAGCTGTGTGGATTGCCACGGCACGGCAAGCAAATATCCAGACTTACTGCCCTCTGGCCCCGCCAGCAATGCCAGCACCACGGATTTAAGCTTACTGCGTAATCCCGATGGTCGCCGCCGCTTTGAATGGGTAGATGGCAAGCTCATGCAGCGCTCCATGCTCAACCCCGATCTTGAGTGGACACTGTCTCTGGTTAAGGATTCGGTGAATTCTCAACATGCTAGCTACAACCCCAAGGCCGCTCGCGCGAAGTTAATGTCTAAAGATCCCAAGACCCAACATTGGGGCAGCGATGTCGACCCAGATACGGCGGCGCATAATTTTGAAGAGGTGGAGTGCTACGCCTGCCATACTTCCTGGACAACCAGCTGCGGCGGCTGCCATCTGCCAATACAGGCAAATGAGAAATCTGAGCGTCACCATTTTGAGGGCGGTGAATCTCGCAACTTTGCCACCTACAATCCCCAGGTTGCTCGTGATCAGATCTTTATGCTGGGTAAACGCGCGCCCTACAAAGGTGGTAAATATGCGCCGGTGCGATCCTCATCAGCCTTAGTACTGTCGTCTACTAATGCCAACCGCGAACGCATATATGTGCAGCAAGCGCCAATATCTGCCAGCGGGTTTAGCTCCCAAGCCTTTAATCCGCACTTTCCTCATACTGTGCGTAAAACCGAAACCAAAACCTGTAGCGACTGTCATTTGTCAGCAGAAAAAGACAATAACGCGATCATCGCCCAAACCTTAACCTTGGGTACTAAATTCATCGATTTCATTGGCCGCAATGTGTGGTTGGGTGAAGAGGATAATATTGAGGCTATTGCAGTAACCGAGTGGGACGAACCCCAAGCGGTCATCGGCAGCTATCTGCATCGCTATGCCTACCCAGACTTTTTTGCTGCTCACCAAGCCCAGAAACAGCAACTACAAACCTCACACGAACACAGCGCTGACCGCAGTCAGTGTCTGCAACTTCGCGGTGAGTATTTATTTGTTGCCGACGGCAAAGCAGGATTCAGAGTCTTAGATGTGGCCTCGGTTGAAAACAAGGGCATCTCGCAACGCTTAATCACCGCACCTTTTAGTGCGCTCGGTCACGATGCAAAAGTCGCCACTAAAAATGCCAGCTGTGTTGCGCTCCCCAGCATTCAGCCCATTGCCCCAGAACGTAATCAGGGCGACTTAATGCGAGTAGACAACAAGGAGCAAGCCTTTCACCCGCTTTATAATTACGCCTATATTACCGACACCGAAGAGGGTCTAATTGTCGTCGACGTCAACACTTTTGCCGACGGCAAACCCCGCAATAACTTTATAAAAGCGGCGCTGCGCTGGCACGCCGGCGGAGCGTTAAAGGGAGCGCGTCATATTACAATTGGCGGTCACTATCTTTACATCATCGCCGATGCGGGCTTGCTGGTAATAGATATAAACTCGCCCTTAGAACCAAAGCTACTGCATACCATTGCACTCAATGACGGCCGCGCCTCCGCGCTGCAATTCCGCTATTTGTTTGTGACCGATGCCGACGGCATCAAACTGGTCGACGTCACCCTACCAGAGAAAGCCCATTTATTACCCGAGTTCACCCTGCCGCTTGCTGATGCCCAAAAAATCAGTCTGGCTAGGGGTTACGCCTACGTAGCAGCAGGACAGCAAGGTCTTGCCATCATAAACATCGAGCGCCCGGAAAAAATGCGTTTACTGCAAAGCTATAATGGCGAAGGTCACTTGCAAGACAGCAGAGATGTGGTCATTGGCACCACTAACGCGTCATTATTTGCCTATGTCGCTGATGCAAAAACCGGACTGAACGTTATCCAACTAAGCTCACCAGACTTACAGCCAAAGTTTTACGGCTTTAACCCCGAACCAAAACCGCTTTGGATTGCCGGCAAGCAAACCGCCAGTCCCGCATTAAGTTTGTCGCGGGGATTGGCCCGAGATCGTGCGGTGGACGAAAGTGGCGGTCAGATCGCGGTATTTGGACGACGCGGTGCGCGGCCAATGAATTTACAAGAAATGCACAAACTGTATTTAGATAAAAATGGCGAACCTTGGTTTGTGGAAGATACACCGAGCAAATCAGGATCCGGAGCGAAGCATGAATAAAACTAAGCAGCTCAGGCTTAATCACAGCGCCCCGTGGCTAGGGCTTTGCTTACTTGCAATGCTTTGCTTTAAGCCAGGCTTGCTAAACGCGGCCGAGGTAAGCCCGAACGCCGGTGCAACTAACAGTACCGAGACTAGCACTGAGGCCATGCACTTGGGTGTAGCCAGTTGTGCAAACAGTGTATGTCACGGCCGAGCAGCGGCGGTTGAACACGGCAATGTATTACAGAATGAATATCGCACCTGGGCGAAGTACGATAGTCACTCACGCGCCTATGCCATTTTGAAAAACGCCGACTCAAAACGCATCGCCGCCAATATGGGCATTAAAGACGCGAGCACGGCGGCGGAATGTTTAGCCTGCCACGCCGACACCACGCCAGCCAACTTGCAGGGCCCTAAGTTCCATATCTCGGATGGTATTGGCTGCGAAGTCTGTCACGGTGGCGCAGAAAACTGGATAGACTCCCATTACGGCGCTAATACCAGCTCAGCTGCAGACAATGCCATCGCTAGGCATCAAGCAAATTTAAAGAATGGCTTATCGCCAACCGAAGACCCTGCCTTTGCAGCCAAGTTATGTCAATCATGCCACCTTGGTAATACCAATCAACTCGCCACTCATGAAATGATGGCCGCTGGCCATCCTCGCCTACGATTTGAATTAGACACATGGCTGGCACTAATGCCACCCCACCATAGCGACGATGCTGACTATCATCGCCGGGGAAAAAGTAGCTTGGCCACCACCCGCTGGCTAGAGGGCCGCATGCAGGCGGCGCAGGATTCACTCACGGTACTAGAACAACACAGCATGCCACAGGGGCTATTTCCGGAATTGGCGGTATTCGACTGCCACTCCTGTCACCGCCCCATGGATACCAGCGTAAAACGCCCCCTTGCGGACAGGCAATTACTACCTGCAGGTGCAATTCGTATTAATGACAATGCGCTGCGTACGATTGCCACCTTGGTTTCGCTACGAAATGAAACCTTAGGACAGGAACTAACACTTGCGATTCGGCAGCTAAACCAATCAACCGTCCTCAGCAAACAAGCACTGCAAGCAAGCAGCCGTAAACTCATGACCTTAGTAGAAAAAGCGAGACAAAGCATTGATGATTCAGCTCTCAACGACAGTGAGCAACAGGCCATCACCATCGCTCTATTGAAGCAGGGTGCAAGTGGCGAGGTTCGAGACTACGCTGATGCAGAACAACTTTTCTTAGGATTACAAGTTCTCAGTTTTGACACAAAGAATCCGAAAAGCGGCGCGAAGCGCTATGATGAAATCTTTACAGTTCTTAGCGATGAAAATAATTACACTCCACGTCGATTCAAAGCAGCAGTTCAAAAAACGCTAAAAGCTGCCACGGAGAACTAATGCATGATTAGCATTTTAGGCAAAAGTAATATCGCTCAACGCGCGACCAACGAGGATCGTTTCGTCGCCGACAGCAATTGGGGAATAGCACTGGTTGCCGATGGTATGGGTGGACCCGCAGCGGGTGAAATTGCCGCCAGTATCGTCGCCAACCAAGTGACAGACCTACTAGACCAGGGAACTCCGCTCGCGGCTGCTGTGTATAGCGCGCATCAAGAAGTATTGCGCGCAGTAGAAGACGGACGTGGAAAAATCGGCATGGGCTCTACTGTCGTAGTAGCACACTTTAGTGGCCACCATTTTGAACTGGCATGGATTGGCGACAGTCGCGCCTATTTGTGGAATGGTGAACTACGTCAAATTAGCCGCGATCATTCGCAAGTTGAAGCCATGATGAGTCGCGGTGAAATAAGCTATAGCGAAGCCACAAGCCACCCCAATAAAAATATCATTACCCGTGCTATAGGCCATGGTAAATTTAACGAGCACGATATTCCTCTTATTAAAGGCGCGCTCTTTCACGGAGAAAAATTATTACTTTGCAGTGACGGTTTATATGATGCCGTAGCTGCCTGCGACATTGCGCGAGTAATGAACTCCGCGATTTCAAGTGAGCAGCAGCTCGACCAGTTGCTGGCAATTGCCCTGGCAAATAACGGCGCAGACAACATCACCGCGGTACTGGTTGATAGTGATGTGATACCTCAAGAAAATGAGATCATACCGACACTACCGCTGGTGGCCATCGCGCGCATCGACGGTTTCACCGAACATTTCACAGCCTAATGAATATAAGCTCCACACTACATTATCGATATTTAAAGGAAGCAGAAAATGGCAAGCTTTAAACTACACGACACTGCCAGCGCCATTGACTATTTAATAACGGCGACAGAAACGTCGATTGGCCGCAGTCCAGAAAGTGACATTCGGCTGCTTAGCTCGAGTGTGTCTCGAAATCATGGCGTCCTAAAAATCAAAGACGACAATTTGAGCTTTGAAGACTTCGGCTCAAGTAACGGTACATACGTTAACACCATCAAAGTAGTGGGCGAGACGGCACTTAAAAACGGTGATGCTCTGCAGGTTGGGGACTTTGAATTAAAGGTTCTCCTAGAGACAGATGACGACGCAACCACCTTTAATAGCGACGATGACGCCACTCAAATTGGGGCCTACAGTCCACCGGAAATTGCACAGACGTCACCAGCAGCTGCGCCGGCTACGACCGCAGCGGAAGCAGACATCCCCGCAATGTGGTCGGAGAACGCCGGACTTGAGCAAGCATCTGGCACGATCTTTTTCTCTGAAGACGCCGCCTCTGAAGCGAGTAAAAACTACCGCGATGGCAATTTAAATATTGCGCCAATAGGCGATACACCTCGTTTGATTGGCTTAAACCTCAGTATTCAAGGCGTCATCTATCAACTGGATACCGGCGTCACCAGTGTCTGGAAAATCGGTCGAGATCAACAACATGTCGATCTCTGGGTCTCTGAGTCAAGCGTCTCCGGGCTGCACGCCCAGTTAATTAACGAGGGACAGCGCTGGAAAGTCGTCAACTGGATGTCTACCAACGGCACCTTTGTTAACGAACTAAAGGGCTTATCCACCTACCTTAAAAATGGCGACATTATTCGTATGGGCATTGCCGAATTTGCCTTCGAGCTCCCGGCAGAGTCGCAAAAATCAGCGCCGAAGAGCACGGTAGAAAGTCCGAAGAAGAAAGGATTTTTTGCGCGCTTGTTTGGTAAATAGAAAAGCCCCCCCCTTACGTCCTCATCACTATGTTAGGGAAGTAAGGGGAAGCTAGCTTGCGACTTCTTCAAATATTGACACTGTTAACTTCAAGCGATATCTTGACGTCGTCCAGATATCGCGAGCCATGCTATGAGCCTAGAAAACCAAAATTATCCCCATCTCCTTGCCCCCCTCGATCTAGGCTTTACTAGCCTTAAAAATCGGGTAGTCATGGGCTCCATGCACACCGGTCTAGAAGATCGCTTTTGGCAGTTCCCCAAACTCGCGGCGTATTTCGCGGAGCGGGCTAAGGGTGGCGTTGGCCTGATGATCACAGGTGGATACAGTCCAAACCGCAGCGGCTGGCTTTATCCCGGCGCCAGTACCTTTAATTCGCGCTTAGATGTTCACAATCACCGCAAGGTCACCAAGGCGGTACACCAAGCTGGTGGGAAAATCTGTCTACAAATACTTCACGCTGGTCGATATTCCTATCATCCACTGTCCAAAACCGCCTCAACTAGCAAAGCGCCAATCAACCCTTTTAAGGCCCGCGCCTTAAGCACCCGTGGCGTAGCCAGCACAGTGAAAGATTTTGCACGCACCGCGCAACTGGCCCAAAAAGCGGGTTACGACGGTGTCGAGATCATGGGTAGTGAAGGGTATTTAATTAATCAATTTTTGGCACCAGCCACCAATAAACGCAAAGATCGCTATGGCGGCAGCCCTGAAAATCGACGCCGCTTTGCTGTTGAAATCGTGAGTGCTGCGCGTAAAAAAGTCGGCCCTAATTTTATTATTATTTTCCGTTTATCAATGCTCGATTTAGTGCCCGACGGCTGCACTCGCGAAGAGATAGTAGACCTAGCCCGCGAGATTGAAGCCGCTGGCGCCACCTTGATTAACACCGGCATTGGCTGGCATGAAGCGCGCGTCCCCACTATTGTCACCTCGGTGCCTCGCGCCGCATTTAGCGAAGCCACAGCCGCCGTAAAGCGGGTGGTCAACATTCCCGTTATCGCCTCAAACCGTATTAATATGCCGGATATCGCCGAGCACATTTTAGCTAGCGGCCAGGCCGATATGGTGTCGATGGCCAGACCCATGCTGGCCGATGCAGAATGGGTAAATAAAGCTGCTAGCAATCGTAGCGACGAAATTAATACCTGCATCGCCTGCAACCAAGCTTGCTTAGATCATACTTTCCAATTAAAACGCGCCAGCTGCCTGGTAAACCCGCGCGCCTGCCACGAGACTGAACTGGTGTTTAAGCCCGCAGCTAAGGCCAAGAGAATTGCGGTCATCGGCGCTGGCCCTGCAGGGCTGTCCTGCGCCACCGCGGCGGCAGACTGCGGCCACGAAGTTTATTTATTCGATCAAGCAGACAAGATCGGCGGCCAATTTAATTTAGCCAAAACCATTCCTGGCAAAGAGGAATTTGGCGAAACCCTGCGCTACTTCGACAAAAAGATTGAACGCTCAGGAGTAAATCTCAGACTGAATCATCGCGTGGAGAAAGCCGAACTTATCAGCGGCGGCTACGACGATATCATCGTTGCTACCGGTGTTAGCCCACGCGCGCTGAGTATTCCCGGTATCGATCACCCCAAAGTGGTTTCCTACATCGACGTATTAAAAGGCAATGTCACCATCGGCAAGCGGGTCGCCCTCATCGGCGCCGGCGGCATCGGCTTTGACGTGGCAGAATATCTCGCCCACGACCACAGCACCGAGCTCCCCCAAAGCCTCGCCAGCTGGTCTGCCGAATGGGGAATAGATCAAAACAGCGCTGAACGCGGCGGCCTGGTAGCGGGCAAGCCCCAGCCCTCACAGCGAGAGATCTTCTTACTTCAGCGCAAAACCACCGCGCTTGGCAAAGACTTGGGCAAGACCTCCGGCTGGGTACACCGCGCCACCCTCAAGAACAAAGGCGTCAATATGCTCGCTGGCTGCAGCTACGACCGCATAGACGAGCAAGGACTACTCATCAGCCAAGACGGAAAGCAGCGCTTATTAGAGGTCGACCACATTGTTATCTGTGCGGGGCAGGAACCACTTAGAGAGCTTTACAATTCTGAGTCCGAGCAAGGCGCTAAACCAGCCCAGCGCTACCATCTCATCGGTGGCGCTAATATCGCCTCAGAGCTAGATGCCAAACGCGCTATACGTGAGGGCGCTGAGTTAGCAGCGAGTCTTTAAAAGGTAATTTATCGGGATGGCGTGCGCTGTAGCGAGAGTAATGACTCACTACAGCGCAGCTTTCTGCCGCGCAATATTGGGTGCTAACTCCGTGAGTTGCCCCACCGCGCTGATAATAGAGTTGCCGATTATCGATATAAATGGGCTGAGGATCTCAGCCCAATCAAAACCGTATTAAAACTATAGAAGACATGCACGAGCCTTGAGTAAGGATTAAGCAAAGCAGGCACTTGCCTGCCTTACTCTCTAAGGGCTTGATCCTTGCGTGACCTAAACCGTAAGTATTTCTGCCCAGACTCGCCCGGCCAATATAAAAGGAATCATAAGCAGTCTATAACTCAGCCGGCAAGGCAATCATTTACTCGTCTGATTCCGTCTCTTCAAATTCAATATAAAGACTGGGCTGTGCGCTAGCGACAGGAACAACCGCCGACTGCTTGCGCGGCGCCTGTTCAATGGCCGGCGTACTGTAGGTCATAGAACTAAGTTTTACGGCTTCGGCCAAGCTGCGAGCTTGCTCCCGCGGCGGCATTGCCGCTAGGTTTTTAATGCCAACCTCTGCGTTAATTAGCTGCAACAGACCGCCTACATAAAGTATGTATTGCTCGGCATCCTCGGCATCTATTTCAATAATTTTCTCCGCTTCCTCGGCAACATAATAAGCGTGCAAGGCAGCAGTGTGAGCTATATCACATACCCGCCGCACACCCTCACGGTCACGATAATTCCTTTCGATAAACTCGCCGGCGTAGTCGACCGCCTCCTCGGCTTTATCATAAGTCACCTCAGCGACATCATCGGCGTTATTGGATTTCGCCTCGTCGAGTTTCTGTATCGCTTTATCTAAGTAGGTGGTTTTTAAAGTTTCGATTTCAACTTTCGCGTAGTACTCGAGCACGCTAGCTTCGTCGTTTTTCGCGCTGGCAAGCCGGCCGCCCTCTATATCACGGATTAGGCTTTCCAGCTTGACGGTCGCCTTGTGATAGAGCTTTGGGTGGAGAGTGTCAGTGTTTAGCTCGGCGAGGACTTTGCGGTGTTCAAGAACCCTGCTCAGGGTCAATTCCACTGTTGCTTTATTGCTATAGGCATCTGCAACTAACTTTTTAGCGGCAAAAGCTGCACTGATCGCGGCAATCTTCTCTTCCGGCTCACGCGCATCCTTACTGAGCTTAAGTGCGCTCTGCAGTTTTTCTCTGGCGTTTTCCATATGCGAGGGCGCGTAAAACTGCAGCTCAGCGGCAATCGCTTCTTCATATGCAGCTGAGGCCTGTCTAATCGCATCTATCGGAGTGATATCTGCGTTGCTGGCTCGTGCCATGGCATTCAATTCGATTTGCTCACTGTTTGCTACATTGGTCGACATGCAGCCTGTGACTAAAACTAAAGTACTCGCTAGTAATAACAGATGAAATTGTATTGGCATTTACTACTCCGTTTTTATTGAAATCCCTTCTAAATAGTATGTCGCTCTAACCGCCACACAGCAGGAGACGCGCCATTATCTAGCAATATAACAAAATATGGCGTACTAGAAGGATAAACCATAGGGGAGCGTCAAAGTAATAAAAGAACGGATATTAAACCTATACAGACCTAAAGATTGGTTAACTAAAACCCCGCAGCTGCTTAAATTGAGAGCTAAGTATAAGAGTAGGCCAAAATGATATTAAAAAATCACGTTCTCGCAGCGTGTAGCGTATTTGTATTTATATTTTGCTTTATAGCCGGCTGGTGGGTCATTGCTGGACTAGTACCTCCGCTCTCACCGTCGGCCACAGCAGAGGAGGTCGCGGCATTTTATCAAGGCAATCAACTCAGAATACAGATTGGCATCGCACTAGCCATGTCCTCAGTAGCTTATATTATTCCCATGGCCAGCGCCCTAGGCTACCAACTAAGACGAATTGAAGACTCCAAGCCTATGCTGGCAAACGCTCAGCTCGCGTGCGCCACCGCCACCGTCGCTATTGTTACCGTAGCCCTTATCATTTGGTCGGTGGCCGCGTACAGGCCCGACAGACCCATTGAAATCACATATTTACTGAATGATTTGGCATGGATTGGTTTTACAATGCCGGTATCCGGCATCGTAGTATGGATGCTCTGCGTGGGCCTTTGTGTATTTTCAGATAAAGCGTCAAAGCCTATATTTCCCAGATGGGCGGGCTACCTAAGTTTGTTTTGCGCAACACTGACACTACCCGGCTTCCCCGTGGTGATATTTCAAAGTGGCCCTCTTGCTTGGAATGGCCTTTTATCCTTTTGGATCGCCCTGACTGCCGCTATTACATGGATGACCGCCATGTCATTTTTGACCATCCGCGCCGCAATTACGGAATCAAATAACAGCGCAAGCTTGGCCACGTAGCGAATTATAAAACTCGAACTCAAGCATAAACAACAAAGGTAGGACAAAATTATGGGATTAGGTGGAATCGGAATTTGGCAGCTACTTGTCGTACTCGCCATCATCGCAATGGTATTTGGAACAAAACGGCTAAAAGGAATTGGCGGCGACCTCGGCGGTGCAATAAAGGGATTCAAAGACAGCCTGCAGGATAACAGCGACAAAGCCGGCTCCCCGACAATACACGACAGTATCAGCGCAGAGATAAGTGAAAGCACAGCAACAGACAAGAAATAGTTGCGCAGCATTGGCACCGTTTGAAAAACGGGATATCTGCCGCCTAAGTCATACCCCGCATCAGGTGGCTGTTTTCGGCGAGCACATTTTTTAGCAAAGCGCTTGGCGGCCCAGCATCGGATGCAGATCAACAAACAGGGCCGCAAAATGGCGGTACAAGGCCGGCTTTGCTCATATTCTATGACAGCCTCGAGCGAGGATTAATCTATACAGACTTGGAGCTGTATAGATCCTATTTACTGATCAACATAGGCCTATACCCGTTTCGAGACCATATCTAGACCACAAGCATTTTCTAATGTATTGCTGATCAGTCTAGAATGAGGCCGCCCTCAGAGACAGATTCCCCCCAGCTAGTTGCTATATCACACTTCAATCGTGAGTAATTCGCTAAGCTCATATTGCAAAATCAGTACACAATACCCTTCAACACCTCGAAATCTATTCGCATTGCTGTCTCGGCTTATTTTATAAAAACAAAGTATTAAGTCTTAATTAGATATGCAAACACCTTCCAGCTGTACATCCAATTTACAATGTGGCTATATCGCTGCCTCAACAGCTAATTATAAGCTCTTTAATTAAATACCTAGCGACAATTAGGTCAATTCGTGGACACCCAAATCAGCTATCGCCGAAAATCACATCAAGATTTACAGATTGCCATCTGTTGCGCACTAATCTGGATTCCACTCCCCCTAGGTAGTAATAGGCCGTGGTCAACGGGGTTAGTCATAGCGATCATTTCAGCAATTGGTTTTGTCTGGGCAATCCGTAGATGGAAGCAAGCTACCAAAAACTCTGCCGCACTCACAAAAGCGAAGCCGGCAATACTAGCCCTCGTTACCGCGCAACTATTAGTGGCCGTGCAGTATTTTGGTGGATTAAGCCTTGCCCCAAGCGAGACGTTTAATCACCTACTGCTAGGATCGGCGTATACGCTTCTTTTTGTCCTCGTTCTCGATTTATTTACTACGCGTAAGTCGATCAATTTATTACTGGGCACAGTTGTTATCAGCGGCACTTTTCAAGCATTTTATGGCTCTACCATGGCGCTATCAGGCTTAGAATGGAGTTTTTTCGCTACAAAAGAATACATGCAGGGACTTGCCACTGGAACGTTTGTGAACCGCAACCATCTTGCCGGTTATCTGGAGATTACCGCAGCGTGTGGTATCGGCCTACTCCTAGCACTTCGCGACCACCGCACACTTTCACTAAAATCTATAATTGATTGGATATCAGGCCCGAAAGCACTCATTCGTATTGCGCTTGCGATCATGGTTATTGGACTGGTCATGACCCGATCTCGTATGGGTAATGTCGCTTTCGTAGCATCTATGATCTTTACCGGCGGGATTTTAGCAATAGGGATTCCCAAACTTCGCCTGAAGTTACTTGTTATTCTAACAAGCCTACTCATAATTGATTTTCTTATCGTGACCCAGTACTTCGGTCTTGACGAATTACAAGCGCGTCTAGCAAATACCCAATTTGACGACAAAATCATCGCGGGCGAAGTGCTAGCCAAACAAAATGTGATTCGCGACGACGTCATCGGCTACGCCAGTGTATTGTTAAAAAAACACGCACTAAGCGGCAGTGGAGCTGGTAGCTTTGAAGTGATTTTCCCCTCAGTTGCGGGGCCAAATATTACCCGCCATTTCACCCATGCACATAACGATTACATGCAATTCGCCATTGAGTATGGAGTGCTTGGCGCAGCAATTTTTATGTGCTTTTTCCTATTTACTTTTTACCACGGAATCCGAGCCCTGCTGCTAACTAACTCTAGCTACCGGAGCGGGATAGGTTTCGCTTGCGTGATGGGCATGACCGCGATTGCGATACATTCATTTGCGGACTTTAACCTGCAGATTCCTGCCAACGCAGCAACATTTACCGTGCTCTCTACACTGGGGCTGCTAGCTAGGTTCCACACTCGCCAAGACTAGTCCAATTAAAGCCTTAGCCAAAATATACTGTCTTCCATTAAATCGCGACACCATAATAATTAAGCTTGCTCGATGGCATACTTGCACTAGCTATGGGTTCAGCAATATCCTCCAGCAGCAAATCCACAATATCACCCTGGGGCTGGTAGTCCGTGACAAATCGCATCAATAGCTCCCGCAGCTTTGCCACATCACCGCTACGCAACAGAACCTCCATTTGCCAAAGGGCATCTTCCACCTCAGCCCAACTTAAATGGCGCTCCCTCGCGCTCATAATCATCGGGTGATCGGTGCTAACAACGCCATCGCCAACCAAAAGTTCTTCAAAAAGTTTTTCACCTGGTCTTAAACCAGTAAAAACCACCTTAATATCCCCAGAACCATCGTCCGCGTTATAAGGCGAAGAGCCCGCAAGCTTAATCATTTGCAACGCCAAATCTAAAATACGTATAGGCGAACCCATATCTAATACAAAGACGTCGCCACTCTGTCCCATAAAACCTGCTTGCAGCACCAAGCTTGCCGCCTCAGGAATAGTCATAAAATAGCGGGTTATGTCTGGATCGGTGATTGTAACGGGCCCACCTTTTTCTATCTGTTCCTTGAATAAAGGAACAACAGAGCCAGATGAACCAAGCACATTACCGAATCGAACAATAGTAAAGTGAGTAGATGAGCTGAATTCACGATCAGCGAGTCCTTGCAAAATCATTTCAGCAAACCGCTTACTGGCCCCCATAACGTTAGTAGGGCGCACAGCTTTATCGGTCGATACTAATACGAAATGTTTAACACCACTATCTAAGCTAGCCTGAGCAGCATTTAAGGTACCAAATATATTATTCCTTAGGCTAGACACCACATTATGCTCCACCATAGGAACGTGTTTATATGCTGCAGCGTGATAGACGGTATCCACGGAATAAGATCTCATGACCTGCTCAAGATGATCCCGACTCTGGACGTTACCCAATATCGGGATAATGCGAACAGAATCATACTTTTCTATTTTACTCGCTATAAGCTCTCGCTCGATGGCGTATAAGTTATATTCAGACAGTTCAAACAAAACAACGACAGCAGGCCCCTGCCTAAAGATTTGACGGCAAAGTTCACTACCAATGGAGCCACCAGCACCCGTTACCATCACAACCTTATTTTCAATATTAGCACCGAGTAGCGCTGCATTTGGTGGAACCACGGTGCGGCCCAGCAAATCAGTGATATCAATATCTCTAATATCGTCAGGCGATACCCGGCCATCGGTTAATTCTGCGAAACTCGGCAATACACGCACCCTAACGGGTAGTAGACTTAATTTTTCTAACAAGAACTTTTTATGTTGAGGTGAAATAGCAGACATCGCGAGTAAAACATCATCAACTTCTCTCTCCTTTATCAAACCCTCAAGGCTATCAAAAGAGTACACCCTAAAGCCGTTTAAACTACGGCCATGCAACGTGGCGTCATCGTCGACAAATGCAATAGCACGCATTTTCGCGTCACTAGCCAGAGAATGTACTAACTGCACCCCGACTGAACCAGCACCGTAAATAATTACATTACGAGCATTTTTTCGCTTAGCGCTATACCCAAAGGGAGACAGCTCCCGCAGAAGAAGGCGCATTGCAAAACGCAAACCCAGCATCAGCGGCATAGCCAAAAGCCATTGAATCAAAATCAAAGAGCGAGGTAAACTAAGCTGTAACACTAAACAAATTGTCACCCATGCCAGAACAGAGAAGCTAACCGCTTTAGCTATCACCCACGCATCGTCAGCACAAAAGTACCGAATCACCGAGCGATAAGCGCCAAATGCGGCTAAGACCATGACGCCCACCAAAGGAACGATAAGACAGACCAATCCATACTTCTGAAGTGGTGCACCTGCATTCCCAAGGCGAACGTAGAGCGCGAGCCAAGCCGAGGCGAATAGTGTCAGTGCATCAAGGGAGACTACCAAAGAAAATTTAACCAGGCCGGGAGCAGACAGCAATACGCGCAATATAAGGGCGGCAGCCCCCCTACTTTTAAGGTTTTCCAATTTCGCGCCTCGACAACTGAATCTTGCCTAATTATTCTTAGAATTTTTTGGAACGACAAAAATCAGACAATCAATTGCCGAGTGCAGGAATCACGCTACGAGCGCAGCTAATATACTACAGGCAAATTTTGAGAACTAGCGCTCATTATGTGAGGGTCCTCCCTATAGCCAGACAGAGCTTAAAATAATGCATAAAAATGAGCCTAATCACTACAAAGAAGCATTACTTGCAGGCTAATTCCGCCACCGTAGCAACCACCTCGCAGGTCTTCTGAATCTCCTCCGACGTCAAGCTAGGATGAACCAAAAACATTACACTGCTCTCCCCCAAATGCTTTGCACTAGGCAAGCGCTCAGAGGGAGATAACCCTGCATCAACAAAGCACCGCTCCAAATAGACCTCAGAGCACGAACCGGAAAAACAGGGAACACCGTGATCGTTAATCTCCGCAATCACTCGATCTCGGTTCCAACTTAACCCCAGCTTCTCAACCTGAATAAATGCGTAGCATTTATACCACCCATGCTCGATGTCAGCCGGGACATTAGGCACCCGAAATAAATCTGTCGCTCGCGCAGCACCCAATATTGCCAGAGCATTTACTTTACGTGCCTCGTGCCAACTGGGCATGCGAACAAGTTGTATTCGACCAACCGCCGCCTGCATCTCTGTCATGCGCCAGTTAGTGCCGAAGGAGTCATGCAGCCAACGGAAACCTGGTGCGTGCTCTCGCTCATAGACAGCCTCCCAGCTTTTTCCGTGATCTTTATAGCTCCACATACGAGACCATAAATCTTTGTCACTGGTGGTGACCATGCCGCCCTCACCACCGGTTGTCATGATTTTATCCTGACAGAACGACCAACATCCAACATGCCCTATGGATCCAACTGAACGACCTTTGTACCTCGCGCCGTGCGCTTGCGCGCAATCCTCAACGACATAAAGCCCATGCCTTTCCGCCAATTCCATGATTGGATCCATATCACAAGGCCAGCCAGCCAGATGAACACAAAGTATTGCCTTGGTTCTTTCTGTGATTAACGGCGCCACCGTGTCTGCAGTGATATTCTGCGACTCTAAATCAACGTCAGCAAAAATAGGTTTAGCGCCTGCATTAACGATAGCCGATGCTGAGGCAAGGAAAGTTCGTGGTGACACAATAACCTCGTCGCCTAGACCGATGCCGAGCCCAACAAAAGCAAGATCCAAAGCAACGGTTCCATTCGCTACAACTACCGCATGCTCCACACCACAATAAGCAGCAAATTCACGCTCAAAATCTCTACCTTCCACTCCTGTCCAATAATTGACTTTATTAGACAAAAGGGTTTTTGAAACGGCCTCGGCCTCTTCTGGAGTAAAACATGGCCAGGATGAAAAACTTGGCAGACTCATTTACAACTAATCCTCGCGCAACATAACTGAATGCGCCTTAACAGGCCGCTAGAAATCGGCAGGGAACTCTGACAGGTCTTTTAATACTTTAGCTGGAGAACCAACATAAACATTATTCTCCTCAGCATCCTTGGTAAGAACTGCCCCCATACCTAGCATTGCGCCTCTCTTCAATGTTATTCCTTGGCGAATTACTGAGCTAGCACCCAGCTCAACACCAGCTTCAACTACAACATTACCGGAAATACCCACCAAATGCGCAGCCGTAACAAACGAGCCGATAACAACATCATGGCCAGTCACTACATTTATATTAAGTATCGTATGTTCACCAACATAAATATCAACTGTAAATACACAATTAGCACAAACAACCGACCCCACCCCAACCCTTACGGAAGACGACATAATGACACTTGGATGAATCAACGTAGCAAACGACGGGGAACCAAGACGGGACATTCGATCGACAACTAACTTACGTGTGCGTGGATTTCCAATCGCAACGACAAATTTCACGTTAGGAAACTCGCCCCATTGATCAATAGATCCCAATATTACTCCTCCTCCGTCATCGTGACTCGTTGCCTTATCATCGAGAAAACCAAGCACGCTATACCCACAATCCTTAGCTAGCACGGCTACCTCTCGACCAAATCCACCAAATCCAATAATTACTATCTCTTTCATACACTATTACCCAGTAAAAAACCCTCTGCCCTACAAAGCTGCAAATCGAAACCGCGCTCAATACCAATCCGAAAACTCGTCCGACCCTATTACTTTGCGGCACGTTATCTTAGCCGTGAGCGTATCAAAATCACACAATCGCGCGTTACATAATTGTAAATACTCTTGTACAACGGCATACCTATTTAGAACTTGCTCATGATTGTTACAAGATAGAACAGCAACGCAGCATCATTCATTTCCACCTAGCACATCAAAAAATTCAGGCGCCATAAACCTAACGAATTGTCCTAGTCATTAGCAGGACTACCGGTAAATTTAGTCATAGTCGCCTCACCCACCGCACTTATACCTTCTCGCACAAAGACTTTTCTCAAGGTTAGAAATAAAATTTTTGCATCCAACGACAGCGATTGATTATCTACGTACCAAACATCCAGCACAAACTTTCCCTCCCAGCTTATGGCATTTCTCCCGTTCACCTGCGCCCAACCAGTAATACCGGGTCTAACCTCGTGCCGACGCGCCTGTTCTACCGAATACAGCGGCAAATATTCCGTAAGTAATGGTCGCGGCCCAACCAAGCTCATATCGCCTTTAAGCACAGACCATAAGCTAAGAAGCTCATCAAGACTAGCAGAACGAAGCGCCACACCAAATGGTGTTAGCCGCTGATCATCTGGCAGCAAATTGCCATCAGTATCTTTAGCGGAAGTCATTGATCGAAACTTAAGCATATTAAATAGCTTACCGTTTAGCCCAGGGCGAACCTGCGTAAAAAGTATTGGCGTACCTAGCTTTAGACGAACGATCAAGGCCAACAAAATCAACAGAGGAGCGAGAGAAACAATGCCGAGTAATGCTATCAATACATCAATACATCGCTTCATAGAATATCGATCTCACGGAGCATCACTTCATTCACTTTATGTACGTCGTACTTTTCTTCCGCTACTTCACGTGAACGCTTACCCATCGTTGCAATAAGTTCAGGATTTTGAATAAACTTCTCCATGGCAGCAGCTAATAATTCTACCGAATATACAGGTACCAAAAACCCATTCTCGCCATCGACTACAGTCTCACGACAACCTGGTGCATCGGTTGTAATTATAGGCCGCCCCATCGCCATAGATTCTAAAACCGTACGTGGAGTACCTTCACGATAACTTGGTAAAACGAACACGTGGCACTCGGCGATAGCTGGCCTCACATCTCTCAACTCTCCCAACCATTCCAAGACATTGGAATTAGCCCATTTCTGAACTTCTGACTCACCAATTCCGTCAGGATTTGGATCTAACCCCCCTACCAATTTGAACTCTACATTAGGGTATTTTTCAAGCAATAAAGAAGCCGCCGCGGCATACTCCCGGATACCTTTATCGCCCAACAGCCTAGCGATTAGTAAAAATTGAAAAATTTCGACATTAGGTAAATCAGACCGGCAATAACTCGACAAATCAACACCCGAGCCATTTAACACCCGTACCGGTTTATCCTGGGCAACTAGGCCGAGATTTTGAAACTCACGAAGATCATCTGGATTTTGAAAGAAGACCAAAGAAGCTTTATCCAGAGCAAAGGCATATAACCAACGCGCTATCCACTGAATCAGCGCTCGCTTTCCCTTGGCTTGGCCAGTAAATGCATAACCCAAACCAGTGATAAGTGCTACCCTTTTCGGCACTCCTGCCAAAGTAGCCGCCAACAACCCCCAAATAACAGGTTTGATTGTATAGCCTAAATACAGCCTGGGCTTAATGCGCCTCATCAACGAAAACAAGACAAACATCGCGTACAGGTCACGGATAGGATTGAGGCCAACCCTCGCAATTGGAACGTCGTGGCAAACTACACCTCGAGCCTCAAGCCACCCGCAGGTTTCTTTATCATCAAGCAAGCAGGGCCCTGCCGCATGAACCTCGAGCTTTAGTGAGCACATTGCCTCGATCAACGAGCCTCTAAAATTGCGTAGCGATATATTATGGCCAGCCGTTATAAGAACCTTTTCTACCATAGTATTACCCTAATTATAGACTTACGCCCCCACATTACTTGCCCTTCAACTTGCCATACAAGCCAAGCCATAAATTAACTTTGTCAACGATTGAAAAATTTTCCACCACTCGTTCACGAGCCCTGCGACCCAACTCAGACGCCTCATTTTCTGGTAGCTTCAGTGCGTCACGCAAAGATAAACTCAACGCATGCGAATCTCCCGTTGGCACCAAAAAACCACAATCACCTAAGACCTCACTTACACCGCCGGCATTTGTAGCCACTACAACCTTCTCGCAAGCCATGGCCTCACCTACCACAAGCGCGAACCCTTCCCAAGCAGAGGACAGCACGAACACATCAGCAGCATTTAGCCAATCGGAAACATTATTTTGGACGCCCAGAAACCGAATATGATTATTCAAAGCGAGCTGCTCCGCTAATTCTATAAGCTCATCGCGCAGCTCTCCGTCACCGGCAATCCAAAGCTGTGCCGCGCTACCATTTGCGCGCAATGCCTTATAAGCATGCAAAAGATTTGGATAGTCTTTGGCTTCGTTAAAGCGCCCAACAGCCAAAATAACACGCGAGGTATCAGCGACGTCCATATTACGGCGGATCATAAGCCGAGCAGTAATATTAGGGGAAAACCTAACAGTATCAATACCATTAGCTACAACGACCATTGCGCCACGCCGGATAGCGCCTTTGGCTTCGTACGCCTCTACCGCAGCCTCGCTAACATTCGTTGTGATATCTGACAATAGGCCCGTAGTGCGACAAGCCAGTATACGCAACTTCCCGCCAACGTTATTAGTGTGGACGGACGAAATTATCCTCGGAATTCTCACAGAAAACCTTACCATAATTGCCATTATATTGGCGTGAATCATATGGCTATGAACAACATCAGGACGAAATTCTTGGATGGTTTTTCGCAGAGTAAAATACGCACGGAGGAACCCGCCGATATTTTTTGTAACATTGAGTCCGATTATTTCAATCTCCGCGCTTTCTGGACGGACCAACCCCTTTCCCGCAAGGTAGCAAATTTTCACCGAATGCCCACTTCTGCATAAACCGTCAGCTATATCAACCACCTGCCGCTCGGCGCCCCCAACCTCCAAACCGGTAATTAATAGCAAAATCTTCATTAATACAAAAAACCCAAAAATAAATCGGAAAATGGAAATACAACAACGAACTCTATCTCTTTAAATCAAAAAAATTACCCGCCGATCTCGCGAGAGGACTGATCATACCTACAAGCAGCTGTTAAATACAAATAGGAAAAAAAGAAAGCAGCCATACCTTGAGCATTATTGTAAATAAACTGTCCTTTGAAATGAAAAACCAAAACTGACGAAGCAAAAATTAAAACCAAAATAGGGAAAAATTTTAAAAGCCTAGAAACAAAAACCATCAAAAAACACATCTTAATTATTAGAAAAAATAGCCCGCCAAACAACAAGTCCTTCATATACCCTGAATCCGTATATGCAAAGCCGCCGTCATTAACAACCCCCTCACCTATAAACATAACACTCAAACCTGGCCAGAAATACATACTATCAATCAAATACTTAGCCGATGGATTATCCTGTATATCAAAAAAACTCAACATCCACATTTGATAGACACCAAGCCCAGGCAACTTCAGCAATAAATACAACACTAAAGCCCCTAAAAAAAGTATTATAAAAGCAAAAAAAGGCCTTATACTTAAAGCGTAGAGGAACACTAGGGCAATCGCAAAAAATGAGGTTCGCGCAGCAATAAACCCTGAAAAAACAACTAGCACCAAACCCAGTATCGTACAAATATTAGCAGCCCGCTCCCTAATCATATGGGAAACAAACAATGTCGCTATAAGGCCATATGCTGTTCCAATACTATAGTACCCAGAACCCGCCAAAAATGAGTCTCTATAAGGATTACCCCCGAGGCTATTGCTATACCCGCTAGAATCACCTCTAAAATAATCTAATACAAAAAAATAACTAGGTAGCGACCCGGAAAGTATATTAATTACCGCATTAAGAACATAAACAAAAAGTAACGAACTAAAGAAAAAAGCTAAATTTTTATTAGAATAGAAAATCACATAAACAAAAAAAACCGAAAGAAAAACAAAAAACGCCCTAGCCCAAGCTAATAAAAATGTTGCGCCTTCACCGCCGTTTAATAGTATTCTTATAACAATAAATGCCAGCGACAGCACATACAGCATAAAAAAACCTTTAACGCCATCAGAAAAGTAAACATAATCTTCCTGCCCACTTACCAAGGCCCTCAACACTGGCAAGAATAGAATAATTGCCACAACAAAAGTGAATCCAACTCCACTAGGGAGAAAGGGGACTTGCGGATCAAATGCGACCAAAAAAAGGAAAAACAAACCAAAATACTTCATTCAATCTCACCAATTATTCCAAGCTTTACATCAACGCACACAACATAACCTAGGCTTCCGCCGCCGCATAAACTACCAAACCATACTACAAGCAGCCTCACAGAGGCGTATCAGCGCGCCGCTTAGTTCTAGCGAGATCTAGGACTTAATTTTAGGGAGCAATAACCATTTCTGCCGCCAAACGCTATACGAGCTAAGAGTCACCCGCCGTAGATTCAAAGTGATCTCACTGAACTAACTCAAAAATAATAATTCTACGATGCTAGATTGCAGCATTAGGCACAATCGCTACAACGACGCTGCTGCGCGGACACAGTAAGACACAAACACAACCACAACCTCATTTAATCCATGCTTCCACCTACAACCTAAATCTTATACCCCTGCATCTTTGCCCTGAGTCGCGCCAAACACACAAGCAACCACGGCTGACTAGACAAGCACTTAAACAGTATCTGAAATGGAGAAACATAAGAAATTCGTATCGACTTATCAATATAATCAACGACACCTTTTTTATCTCCATAAATGGCCGACTGATACGCGTAAGAAAACACAGCCGCCGCATAGCTCCTTTTTATTCTCCGATGATTTAAGTCCGGATTTAACAAGGACTCAGCGAATACCCGATCGGTTGCATTCGGAAGAGCAGGATTCACACAATTGTTTTTTAAACTAATCCCAACCATACTTCTGTACCCACCCAAAACATCGTCTAAGTGATATATATTTCCCTTCATGGATTGCTTCACATGTATTTCAATATCGATCGTCTCTGGCGTAAAATTTTCCCAGTAGGAATCATCAAGATCATTGAGAAACATTTTTGATGAATGGGCAAAAAATGGTAGCTTCGAATATAAATCCACCAAGGAATTAATCTTCTTTTTGTGACGCCTAAAAGATGTGTTAGCTTCTTTACCTTCGCTGTCTACAATCAGCATGTCGTGCGAGCAGATGACGCAATTTGAGTCTTCTTCCAACGCATTAAATTGTTTTTGCAACTTATTCTCTAGCGCAAAATCATCGCCATCTATATGACTTATATATTTACCCGTCGCCAAGCGATAGGTCGACACCATATTCGCTATAGCCCCAACATTGCAGGCCTGAAAATTCAATCTAATTAGCTTAGGGTATTTCCTTTGTAAACTTATTAATATTTCTCGAGTACCATCCGTTGAAAAATCATCACCAACGATAATTTCGTATTTGAAATTGACAACTTGACCCACCAAACTCTCTAAACAGCCTGCGATGTATTTTTCTTGATTATAAGTGACTACGCAAACAGACACCTTCGAAGGGTTTTCGTTCTCACAATTCTTCATTTCGACACCCAAGTCCTTACCCACGATTGAAAAACGTTAATCGATCAGCACATACATAAACTAATGCGATCGCTGCCGATGCTACCGCCACCAACTCAAAGGCAAGGACAACACTATTTGGATGCCATGTAATAAAATGTGCACAGACACCGATAGCCACTATTGCAGGCAACGATGGCTTAACAATGTCCAACCAAACCCAAGCTAGATGTACCCCAGGAATAAAGCGACGATGAACGAGCGGCGTCCAAATCACAAAGTATAATACATTTGAAATCAGCCAGGCCCAGCCAGCACCAATCATTCCATAGTTATTCGTAGCCCAAACGACCGATGGAACGAGAATCAATGCAAGTAGCGCACTACCAATTAAATGCAGTTTCAGGTCGCCATTAGCATATTGCAAATAGTATGGAAATGCGCTTACCGCAAGCACTCCATATCCAGCAGCATAAAGCGCCAACACTGGGGCCACTCTACCCACTAGATTGTCATCTCCTGTCCAAGCCCCAAGCACTTGTGCTGAAAAGAAAACGAGCACTAAAGTAATCGGAATCACCGTAACTGTTACTATCTGAGTTGCCTGCCGGTATAACGCAATTAGCTGACCAAGCTCCCCCTTCGCGTGAAGATTAGCCATGCGAGGCATGATGGCTGTGCTAACAGGTCCACTAACGATCATAATACCGCTAGCTAAAAGTGCAGCAACCGTAAAGTACCCATAGTCTGCCAACGGTAGTATTTTCGACAAAATAAGTTTGTCTATCTGTGTTACCAGGACCCATATAGATGAAGTAAATGCGATTGACAAAGAAAACTTTAGAACTGGTTTCAGGGGCGCCCACTGCCAGCGAATTTGCTGACCACTCGGTATAGCCGGCAGCATTTGATAAGCCATAAATACTAGACCGAGCACCTCAACTACCGCCACGCCGAGCTGGAAAATAAAAAATGTTACAGGCGTAGCGCTGAAAAACATCAAGACAGGCAGGACCAGAACAAACCTCAAAGTAGCAATCAAACTATTAAAACCGCTCAGCCATACCAAGCGCTCAGAACCGGAGATAACACCACGATATAAGCCACACATCCACCGCAACGAAACAATTACAGCAATAAACTCTAAAGCCGTGGCAACTTCATACATCGGCAACTCATTGGCATTAAGCCAGCTCGCTGCAATCCAATTAGCAGACACGTAGAGGAGTAAGCCACCAGCGATTGCCACTACGCAGAATACGCCCTCAAGCGCGCGCGCCAAACGCCGATAGTCGAGCAGATCTAGCGCACCACCCCGGAATCGCGCTGTCTCACGAGCCATAGTAGGCGTCAACCCCATATCCAACAAATTGAACCACGCCTGAAGCATGGCGAAAAATCCTACCAAACCATACGCTTCAGCACCCATATATTTTATAACCAGCGGTACCGTTGCGATACCTATTACGAAGATATAAGCTTGGCCGGCGTAATTAGCCAGAATATTACTTCTGAGGGACATCTACCGCTGCCTCAGCCTTAAAGTCAGCCCAAAACAGCTCTTCCAACTTCAGCAAATTGCGCTTTCGCTCTTTCATCCGCCGAGCGGGATTGCCAGCGTAAATACCAAAGGCCTTACAATCGCACCGAACCAGACTTAGCGCTCCAACTGCCACACCCTCTTCCAAAGTGAGGCCTGGCAGGATCACACTACCACTGCCTACAATTACGTGCTTACCTAAAAAGACGTCCGCATGTAGCACACCCGTGTATTTGTTTGGCACCATGGGGTTCGTCATGGTCACGCCGGAATAGTCATCGCTACTCGAATAGATCGAAACACGCGACGATAAATTACTGAAATCAGATAGGGTTATTTTACCTGCACCTATCAGCGTCGTGCCGACCGCAATGTGAACAAAGCTTCCGATATTAATACCCCCCACTCCAGCCGACAGCACGCAGAAATCGTCGATCCGCACATTGTCACCGATCGTAATTGCCTTGCAGTTATAAAACGAAGCGCGATCTGATATCAGAACATTTTCACCAAGGCCGGCGAAACCCATTTTATTTAATTCATCACCGCTTAGTTGAGGCACTATAACGTTCCTATAATTTTGTCGATCACACGCTGCTGCTCAACATCAGTAAGCGCAGGATAAATAGGCAAACATATGACTTTTTGAGCGGCCACATTTGCCGCCGGTAAGTTTTCTGGGTTCGCAGACGGCATATTTCGGTACATAGAAAAATCTGTGATTAGAGGATAGAAGTACCTCCTGGTAAATACTCCGCACTCCTTGAGATTTTCGTACAAATCGTCTCGACTGAGCGAGTAGTCGTCATCAACCAAAATAGGGAAATATGCGTAATTGGCCTCCTCTTCGACTGCATTTTCTAAACAGCGAATACCCTTAACGTCTTTCAGGAGTTTCCGGTACGTAGCATCAACATCTTTACGACGAGCAATTGCGGCGTCGATATGCTTTAGCTGTAACATCCCGAAAGCAGCATTAATCTCACTCATCTTCCCGTTGATACCGGAAGCCACCACCGTAGTTTCATCAACAAAACCAAAGTTTTTGAGCCGGTCGATAGTTAACTTGGTCTTAGCGTCGGGACAGATGATAGCGCCGCCCTCAAAGGTATTAAACACCTTTGTGGCGTGAAAACTCAGCACTGACAGATCACCATGGCGCAGCACGCTACCGCCTTTATCCTTAACACCAAAAGCATGAGCTGCATCGTAAATAAGTTTCAGGTTGTAGTTATCCGCGATTTTCTGAATGGCCTCTACGTCGCAGGGATGTCCGTAGCAATGCACAGGCATGATCGCCGTGGTCAGAGGTGTAATAGCCGCTTCAATCTTCGCAGGGTCTAGATTAAGCGTATTGGGCTCCACATCCACGAATACGGGGGCAATCCCGTTCCACAACAGGGAGTGAGCTGTAGCCACGAAGGAATATGGCGTGGTGATGACTTCTCCTGTAATGCGCAAGGCTTGCAGTGCTGTTACCAGCGCAAGAGTACCATTGGCAAACAATGATAAATGTTTGACGCCCAGATAGTCGCACAGAGCTTGCTCAAGTTGCTGATGAAAGGGCCCGCCGTTGGTCAGAATTTTACTAGCCCATATTTCTTCTAGGTAAGGGATGAACTCCTCCAATGGAGGGAGGTAGGGCTGAGTAACAAAAACCGACTTGGGCATGAACAACACTCTTTAATTAATAGCTAGCACTTACTAAAAGCGACTCTAAGATGACTTAGGTATTTTTTTCGCCACATACCAAGACATCGATTTTGCGATGCCTGAATGAATATCAAATTTAGGCCTATAGCCCAAAAGGTTCCTAATTTTGCTTATATCAGCTTGTGAATGCCGAACATCCCCAGCCCGAAAATCGCAGTACTTCGGTAATCTTTGATAGCTAACACCATTGTCTAGCAATGACTTTGCTAGACAATCAAACAACATATTGAGAGTGGTTCTACCGCCGAATGCTACGTTATAAACTTGATTTAGCGATTCAGCTGCTCGAGTGGTGGCTGCAAGTATGTTGGCCTGCACCGTATTTTCAACAAAACAAAAGTCACGGCTGGTTTCACCATCACCATTAATAAACACTTCGTCGCCATTAATCATTGCAGCAGCCCACTTTGGCATTACCGCCGCATAGGCACCATCAGGATCTTGCCGCTTGCCGAACACATTAAAGTAACGCAAGCCAATTGTATTAAAACCATAGCTGCGCTGAAATACATCAGCATAAATCTCGTTCACGTATTTGGTTGCGGCGTAGGGGCTGAGCGGATTACCAATAACATCTTCAACTTTTGGAAGGGCTGGGTGGTCTCCGTAAGTGGAGCTGCTAGCCGCATAGACAAAGTTTTTTACTTTTGCATCACGCGCAGCTACCAACATATTTAGGAAGCCGTCGATATTCACACTATTGGTCGCAATAGGATCGCTTAAAGAACGCGGCACTGAGCCTAAAGCCGCTTGATGCAGCACATAATCCACACACTCACATGCTTGCTTGCAGTCTCCTAACTTGCGAATATCGCCTTCAATGAATTTGAAGCGCTCCCATTGCTCTGCGCTTACCAGGCTCTTCACCTCGTCTAGATTATGCTGATGGCCGGTGGCGAAGTTATCTAAGCCCACCACGGTTTGATCTAGCGTCAGAAGCTGCTCGAGTAAATTCGAACCAATAAACCCCGCAACACCCGTGACGAGCCATTTTTTTGGCGTTTTTGGTAGCGACACCAAAAGCTTTTCATAAGCTGTCATATTTAATTTTTTCATATTTAATAATTACAAGCGAATATCAGAGGCGCGTGCAGGCAAGATATATTTTAGGTCGTACAGCACGTGCTTTGGTCGCCCAAACGCACGTATAGCCCGTTCATCCATCGCTTTAAACTGACGATGCGCAACGGCCACAATTATGCCGTCATAGGCCTCTACGGGTGGTTCAGCAATCGGTGTAATACCGTACTCAAACTTAGCTTCGACGACATCTACCCAAGGATCGTGCACATCTACTTGGATATTGTATTCTCGTAACTCGGCAATAATGTCGATAACTTTGGTATTTCGCAGGTCAGGGCAGTTTTCTTTAAAAGCTAAGCCCATTAAAAGCACCTTTGCACCATCCACATGGATGCGTTTTTTCACCATGGCTTTCACCAACTGACTAGCCACGTAGGCGCCCATGCCATCATTCAAACGTCGACCCGCTAGGATTATTTCAGGATGGTAACCAATGCTTTGGGCTTTATGTGTGAGGTAATACGGATCCACACCAATACAGTGCCCACCCACAAGCCCTGGCCGGAAGGGCAAGAAATTCCACTTTGTGCCTGCGGCCTCTAGCACCGCTTCTGTATCAATACCGAGCTTATTGAAAATAAGCGCCAGCTCATTTATCAGACCAATATTTACATCGCGCTGGGTGTTTTCAATTACCTTAGCGGCTTCCGCCACTCGAATACTTGGGGCCTTATGTGTACCTGCAGTTATGATTTCCTTGTAAAGCGAATCCACTACATCGGCGATCTCCGCCGTAGAACCCGAGGTCACCTTCATGATTGTGGTCACTCGGTGTTCTTTATCACCAGGATTAATACGCTCAGGACTGTAACCCGCGAAAAACTCTTGGTTAAACGTAAGACCAGATACGCGCTCCAGCACCGGCACACAGTCCTCCTCTGTCGCCCCCGGGTAAACCGTGGACTCATAAATAACAATATCGCCCTTCTTCAACACTCGTCCAATGGTCTCGCTGGCATTAATGAGCGGGGTAAGATCTGGCTGGCGATGCTCATCAATTGGTGTTGGCACAGTCACAATAAATACATTACAGGTCTTTAAGTCCGCTTCATCGGCACTGAAACTTAAGTACTTAGACTCGGCCAACTCTTCTTTACTAACCTCTAGCGTGGAGTCCACGCCCGCTTGGAGCGCTTGTATACGCGTCTTGTTTATATCAAAACCAATAACACAGCGTTTTTTACCAAACTCCGCCGCCAATGGCAGGCCGACATAACCCAAACCCAATACAGCTAGTTTAATTGTAGCTAAAATCATGTTGCCCCATATCCAAATTTATAATCATTACTTTGCATGCCTCAGATAGCGGACAGCTACCACATCAGATATCACTATAACCATCTTCCCCTTGCGGAAGACGGCTTCCAAGCAGCAAGCCACAATCATCAAATCAAAGCGCTAATTATGAAATCGGGAAAAAGGGCGGGAGGACACGAACACCGCAAGCAAAAAACCAACATCGACTTTTTGAGAAAAGAGATACTAATAAGCGCGCTTAACTCGCTGCATTCTTGCTTACAAATACATCTATATTTACAAGATAGACAGGCTATCGCAGGTAAATCTATCAGCTAGATATACACAAATTTTAGTAAAGAATATCACTCACTTTTCGAACACGATAAATTCCGTGCAACTAGTAGGTAGGATCATTTTTAGCTCGGGCTAGCAGCCCCATTAGTATCCCCACCGCTTCCACCACCATTAGTCTGGTTATTACCCGGCGTCGTTGTAGCTGAGCCACTAGCGGTCTGGTCACCACCTTCACTCGCAGCCTGCGTGCGACCGTCGCTCGCGCCTGAATTGATAGCTACACGCTGTTCAGGAGCAGCTTTAACCGCTGCGCTCACAATTTGGCGCGTCATTTGCGGGACCTCTGCCACTGCGGCTGCCACGATGGCGCGGGCGTACTGCGGCACCGCAGCGACTGCCGCTGCAACAATCTCAGCGGCCTGCAAAGGAAGCACCTTTACCGCTGCAGCAACAATTACCGGTGCCATCGCCGGAAGCGCTTTAACTAACGACTCAGTGATGGCGACAGCATGATCGGGATACTCTGCTACCAATGTGCCCACTAGACTTGCAACAAGCTCAACGTCGACGTACGGTCTTTTTGCAAGTAGCTCAGCGCTAACAGTACCGAGTTGCGCTGGCACTGCCTGTAACAACGCAAAATATTCATCGTCTGCCAAGACGATTCCGGCCTGATTTAATGCCGTCACGGCCGCTTGATCGGCAATAACTACAGATGAAAAACAAACACCAGCGGCACAAAATGCCAAGATAGCAACTTGGTTCCTTATTATTCTTCTCATTACTTTCTCCGAGATCACATCGTGATAACCGCGCGCTCAGTACATACGCAGGGATTAGTCGAATCATTTATGGCGTACAAGTTCCGAGAGCTGCGCAGTCTATAGCACCTAATACACAAATGCATTACACTGTGAAAAATTCTCAGCCAGACTAAAATTTAGATAATCAAAGTTTCAACTCATCTGAATATTGAATCCACAGACCTTGTATTTCTTAAGATGCAAGCCTGCATAGCGCTTAAGGCCCCTGTTTAAGTTGAAGGCGCATCAAACACAAAAATAATGGGTAAAAAATGAAGAACAGCGTTATATGCTGCGCAGCACTGCTCGCATCTATTTGTTCAGAAGCAAGTGCGGAAATTAAATTGGAGGATGGTGATAATTTTCTTTCCTTACTTACCCTCGGCGCTCGCCATGATGACAATATCTCCCAAGATCCGAAATCTCAGCCTAGGGACTCGTCGGCGATAGCCATTGTTCAGCCCGCGTTTTTGTTTAAAGTAGGCGGCTCAAAGGTCACACTCGACGGCGCTTACACATTAACAAATACGTCTTATGAGTATGACTCTAAGGACAACCATACAGATCACCAACTTTTACTAGGCAGTCAGTTTGCGCTTGATGCCAGTAACAAAGCATCACTGTCCTTCGATTATATTAAGAAGCAAGACATCAGAACCAGTATCAACCGAGCGGCCAGCGATGAGGAGGTCGGTGATAGATCACGCTTTACGAATTTATCCGGCCAGTATCGGCTCGGCGCCGATTCTGCCCGCGCTCAGCTTGAGCTAAATCTTGGCTCCAGCAATCTTAGCTATTCAAACAACCTTAATACGTCTTCCCAAAATAGACTCAAAGAGCGCGACATGATTAGCCAAGGCGGCACTTTTTATGTCCGAATTGCTCCCAAGACTAGAATCTTACTCGAAGCCATACGCACCGACTTTGAGTACGAAGAATCAGAAAGTCTGCTGAACAACAACGCCACAAAATACTATGCCGGCGTGATCTGGGAAGCAACGGCCAAAACAAGCAGCTACATCCGCATTGGCCAAGAAGACAAGAACTTCGATAGTGACGGCGCACAAGACACCTCAGAGCCGGCGTGGGATATAAATATTACCTGGCAGCCAAGAAGCTACTCACGAATTAACCTTACAACCGGCAAAGGAGCTGCCGAAGGTAGCGTGAGATCCGATGTCATTCAGACGACAAACACCACTCTCAGCTGGACCCATGACTGGTCTTACCAATTTGAATCCCGACTAAGCTACACTTCGATCAGCGAGGACTATGAGGGCAAAACTTTCAATGGACGAGAAGACGACACTAATACTGCGTCCGCAGCCCTTACCTATACAATAAACCGGAATGTGCAGTTTAGCGGCAAATACAGCCGGAAAGAGCGTGTATCAAATTCTCCCGTCGAAGAGTTCGATAGCAATATAGTAGAAATAAACTTGACCCTTGCCATTTAAGGCCTACCCGGGGTGGGTTGCTGCAACCATTAGCTAGCCGCCCTACGCTCCCAACCTTGGATCTGAAACAGAAACGATGCAAAGACTTTTATCCTATATGCTGGTTTGTTTATCGTTAGCTGCCGCAGCACCAATTTTAGCCCAAGGAAGCGCACATACAGCAGACAAGAGCCTAGATTCAATTTACCGGCTTGGTGCGGGAGATTTGCTCAGCGTGCAGGTATTTGGCGAGCCAGACCTAAGTTTCGCAGAAATCCGATTAACCGATGCAGGAACCTTCTCATACCCCTTTTTAGATGAAGTTAGAGCCAAGGGCTTAACAAGCGCGGAAGTTGAAGCAACAATTAAAGCCCGCTTACTCGGTGATTACCTAATTGACCCTAAAGTAACCGTGCGGATTCTTGAATATCGGTCGTTTTTTGTAAATGGTGAAGTAAAACGGCCCGGGGGCTATCCCTTCACCCCCGGATTAACATTACGCAAAGCTATCGCAATATCCGGGGGCTTTACGGAACGCGCGTCTCGCAGCAAGTTTTATATCATTCGAGACAATGACAGCAAAAGAACGCCTGTTCGAAGTTCACTAGATTCCAATATCTACCCCGGTGATATTGTCACCGTTGACGAGAGCTTTTTTTAAGCGACCTATGAATAATCAATCAAATAATCAACGCCCCATCGTCGCCAATCAACTTGATCTTGCGCATATCTGGGAGATACTCAATCGAGCAAAGTGGAGTATTCTTTTTTTAACGATAGCCGTAACCATGCTGGCCGCACTCGCTGTTTTATCCGTACAGCCGGTTTTTAGAGCAACTACAACACTGCTGATTGAACCCACTAAAAACAAAATCGCATCCGCAGAAGAGCTGTTTGGTCTAGACACCTCAAGAGGGGAATATTTGTCTACGCAATTTGCCCTTTTAGAAAGCCGTGAACTATTAAAGACGGTTGTCACCAAGACTGGCTTGACTGAACAGCCAGATTTTATAATGGAATCGAAAAACACCTTCAATCTCGGCTCTCTTATTAGATCACTGAAGTTAACTGAATATTTACCATTCACAATGCCTAGCGACATCGCCCCCGCCGCCCCGCCAACACTAGATGAACAAATGGATTTCACCCTCAAAGTACTACAGCGGCAGGTGACAATATCGCCAATCGCAAAAACACAGTTGGTCAGAATTCATGTTGACATGGCCAACGCGAACATAGCCGCGCGGGTGGCCGATAGCATCGCAAATAATTACATTAGCGGTCAGCTTGATGCTCGCCTAAGCATGCGTGAAACGGCAACGTCGTGGATGTCAGAACGGCTTATTGATCTCAAAGACAAACTTAAAAATTCTGAACGCCGCTTGCAATTGTACCGAGAAAAAGAAAATCTCGTGGATATTGAAGGCATAACGACCTTGTCTGCTGATACGCTAAGCAGCATCAGCAGCCGCCTCACAGACGCCAGAAAGGAACTTGCTAGCTCTCAAAGTCAATTCCAGCAGGTTCGCCAGATTCACCGGGATGACTTAGAAAGACTTAGCTCTGTCCCAGCAGTACTTAGTAATCTAGGGGTTCAACAATTTAAAGCCGAGCAAGCCAAAGCTATTTCTAAGGTTCAAGAGCTTTCTCGCCGCTACGGCCCCAAACACCCTACGATGATTAGTGCGCAATCAGAACTAGCATCTGCCAATCAAAGTTTACGTAATCAAGTTTCCCAAGTTGTCTCCGGTATAGAGAAAAACTACCTGTTGGCAAGATCGAACGAGGAATCCTTAAGCAGCTCTTATAATAATAACCGGAACGAAATTAAAGCCATTGCAAAGAAGGAATTCACACTACGAGAGCTACAACTCGACGTTGATACAAATCGCTCACTTTACAACACCTTTCTCGGCCGCCTTAAAGAAACCTCGGCTACAACGGACATGGAAACAGCCAATGCGAGGGTTGTTGACCCAGCTGCCGTGCCAAGCAAGCCAATCAAGCCAAAAAAGGCACTTATTGTAATGCTCTCTGCATTACTAGCATTAATGGCTGGCGCCGGTATAACACTGCTAGCTGATGCACTGGGCAATACATTTAGCAGTGTTCAACAAATCGAAGATTACCTGAACCTGCCGGTTTTTGGTGTGGTGCCATTTATAAAACGCAAAAAAAGGAAGGCACTAGCAAAGTCTTTCATTAACACACCAAAAGGTGTATTTGCTGAGGCAATCCGCGGGCTCCGCACAAGTACATTGCTGGCAAGCAATAATGACAGCCAGCAGCTTATTTATATAACCTCATCTGTGCCGGGCGAGGGTAAAAGTATTATTGCCAGTAATTTAGCGCTTGCACTTGGACAGTTAAAAGAAACACTTTTGATAGACGCAGATATGCGGCAACCGGTGCTCGGCAAATCCTACGATTTACCACTTGGCTGTCCGGGATTGGCTAATATACTCGCAGGCACTGCGACTATAGAGGAATGCCTGCATGAAAAGGATGGTATATACATTATCAGTGCTGGTGCAGCGCCACCGAATCCGCTCGACCTACTGTCATCGCCGCAGTTTGCAGAATTTATCGCTCAAATGCGCAGCCGCTTTGATTATGTTGTAATTGACACCCCGCCAATACAGGCCGTTAGCGACGCTCTGGTCTTAGCTAAGAACGCCGACATATTATTACAAGTGGTGCGCAGTGAATCTACGGCGAAAAAGGTAGTGGAATCAAGTATTGGTCAAATGCTGCAAAACAGACTGCGGGTTTCAGGTATCGTGTTCAGTCAGGTTAATGACAAAAAAAGTAAGTATTATCGATACGGGAAGTACCATAACTAAGTAAGCCAGCCATTGTGAATCACCATTTGGTGTATAAATGATTGATATCCACTGCCACATCCTTCCAGGGATCGACGACGGCGCGCAAACACTGCAGGACTCGGTAGCCTTGGCAAAAGCTGCCGTTGATAACGGAATTACCCACGCAGTGTGCACGCCACACATCCATTTCGGTCGCTACGACAACACCCGCGAAATCATATCCCAAGCTTGCACTACTTTGCGAAATACCCTTAGCGACCACAACATCAATTTGGCGATCAGCGCAGCAGCCGAGGTCAGGTTTGATGTCGAAATATTAAGTGCTATTGAGCGCGATGAGCTACCATTTTTAGGTGAATGGTATGGTGACAAGATACTGCTTCTTGAGTTTCCACACGGGGAATTTCCGATCGGCGCCGCAAAGCTAACACGATGGCTGCTAGACAATGAAATTCGGCCGATGATCGCCCACCCAGAGAGAAACAAAGGCTTGCTCGAACGCCCTGAGAAACTATCCCCGCTACTAGAGCAAGGCTGCTTATTACAGATAACCGCCGCGTCTGTTATCGGAGATTTTGGTCCAAAGGCCGAAAAAATGGCGCTATCGCTTATCGCCGAAGGAGTGGCAACCGTCGTTGCAACTGATGCCCACCATATCAAAAGGCGACCGCCGCTTCTTCAGCAAGCCTACGACATAGTTAGCAAACACCAAGGTAATGCGATAGCACAAAAGCTCATGGTAGATACTCCTTGGGCAATCGCTAGATCACACTTCCCCGGCTCAGACTAAACGATGTTAGGAACACGTAAACGACGCTCTCTTCTCTGGCTTAGCCTGGCGTTTTTTTGCGTATTATCTTTCATAGCAGGCATATTGATATCAGGCTCTTCACTCTACTCGCTGCAGGCGAACCGCTTTATCAGCGACTGGAGCCTTCGCCAAAATGAGCCGCAACCGCGTGCCTGGTTGATCGCTCACGGTGCAATTGAGCGCGCCATTAATTGGTATCCCGTAGACAACCCTAACCTATTTATTACACGTGGTCGCATCCATGACTGGCGCTATTACAAAAAGCCAATAGGAGACCCAATTGCCGCAGAGTCACGACTGCTTGCTTTAGCGGACTATCGCCATGCAGCGGAACTTCAGCCAAGCTGGCCATATACATGGATTGATATTGCACTGGTGAAAACTCGGCTCGGTATCGTTGATCAAGAGGCATTAGATGCCTTACAAAATGCATTCAACACCGGCCAATGGCGACCTGATGTATTACTAAACATCACGGAAACGGGAGCCTTAGCTTGGAATATGCTTCCTGCTCGAGGGAAAAGGCTAGTAATGGTATCAATTGACCGAGGACTCGCGAGTAGTACAAAAACGGCAGGACTGGTCGCCAATTCCCTCGAACAGCTAGAGCGGGAGAACGCTATATGCAATCGCCTAGTCAATGAGTACATCAATATTAAAAAATGGTGTAGCCGCACAGAAGCTCAAAAACCAGCGCTATTAAGATAAGTTGACATAGAACCAGCGACCATCTTCCAATCCAGCCTTGTCCCATTTATATCCAACTTTTTGAAGATCTGTATTCGACATCACTCTAGTAAAACGGACATCGAGAATCCAGCCCTGCATATACAAAACGCAGTGGTATTGCTCAGTTTCGGTCCAGCAAGTTAGCAACAAACTGCCGTATATTCTTTTGGCTTGAAGCAGTTCTTGGCACAGCAACGCGTGATCTTCACAATCACCACGCCAACCGTCGGCCGCGCTCGCGGGGTTCCAGTAGTCGCTCTCGCCATAGGTCGACGAGTCAGAATCATACTGAAATTTATCGTTTACGCGCTGAAGGACCTCATCCAAGACCGGCTTCACATCGTCCGGCGAGCCCTGAATCTGTGTTAAAAGCCCACCTTTCGCGCGAAATGGCGTAGGCTGACTTGTACAGCCCCAAAAAAACAGTGCAGGCACTAGCAAAGAGTAACGTGAAATTTGTCGACGCGTGATCAGCATATTCGTTCAGTAGACCATCGTATAAAGGTAGGGTGTGGGCCACCCCTAGGAAACGGCAATACCACGCCGGAGTAGGCTTGATGTATTAGATTCAGATATGAAAGGATTAAATTTTTTGGCGAATCCAACTTACTAAATCTCCGTAAGAATTCCAGATCCAAGCAGGTTTAAGCGCCATCGGTACGCAGTGGCACTATTCGCTTGGCTAGAACTGCTGCACTGTATCCAGAAGGAGCTGGCGCCTCATCTCCAATTAGGTATACGTTGCTACTCCCAGTATTCGCACAGCCAATGCACGCAGCCATTACTAGCGGCATTAGTACTAGCAAGCATAATATCCTTAGGCGCTTCTCGAAAATCGTCCTTGTACCAGACACTTCTCGACCCCCATTTAACACGTCAAGATGCAATGAGGCCTTAGCATATGAAACCTAGTAAAGGCTTATAATTGGGGATATCCCCCGATCGATACATACAAATACCTATCGGCAGAAACCACACCCAATTTCACCAAACCTGCGATGGCAGTTGCCTTATACGAGGTAAAGTCCGCCGGCCTTCTTTTAGCGAACAGATTACTAGGCGAAAGCGCAACGTTCGATTCCGCCGTTTCTAGCGCGCTGCACGTTGGGCGAGTTGATCTCAGACACGGTCAATACTGACGCCGGGAAGCACCCTGGTAGATACCACAATCATTGCCACGCCGACTCATCGACGGTATAAACTTGTGCTTACTCATAAATGTGAAATATTCTGAGCTAGCATACGGACTGCCCTGATCGCTGAGCACCAAAACTTTATTCTTGGGGTACGCTGCCATAGAGTCATTAATAACCTGCTGGACTTCCCCGAGTAATGTAGAGAACTCAGCGCTAGCCTGCCTACTAGAAAAGCGGACTGTCGTTGCAGACCGAAGAACGTCCTTATATACAGTCAAGCTTGCTTTAGATCCTCGGTATATACGATTGTCCCGTCCCATCTTATAATCAGGTTTGACGTGACGGTCTGCCATCAAAAAATCTATTTGTATATTTCCATATTAATAATGCAAATGAATCGTCGGCTGCAAGCGCAGTCTGTCGCTAATATCTGGAGTGTGTTGGTGTATAAAATTCCGCTTTTCCTTATGCTATTGAGTTTGGCAGCCTCCAATTTGACAGCAGAAACAAGGCACGACATTGTTCGTGCAATAGCCAACCCAGCACATACCGAATTTTTTAGTGAAGCGGATCCTTTTCTTATCTCTATCGGAGGAAAAGTGTATCTAGATGATAGTGACGATTTACTAGGCGAGGTGCAGAAAACGGTGAATATGACCGTGGAGGCTCTTTCGTCTCAGGGACTGTTTTTGCTGATTCCAGGTCAACAGCAACCCCTCATTGATCAGCTAAAAAAGGTGGATGGCAAAAGTGTACTAACAATCGCTAACGTCAATACTGCTATAAGTATTCCAAGTGATAAACATGCACTACAGCTTAATATTAATGCCTCAGGAAGAGGGGCTGGAACATTCGTGTTCGACCCTGAAGACGAACAAACTCTTCAACTCGCTGCAGCTGGCTTATTGCTAGGTGCTTCTGATCTTAAGTCTAGGGTGGTTGCATCGCTACTAATAGTAAGCGATGTGGGCCTTTCGTATTCACGACCGTTCTTTTCAAGTACTTCTATAAAATGGGGTACGGCAATAAAGTTACAGAGTATTACTCTTATAGAACGAACCCGACGGATCACTGAATACGAAGAAAGTGAACTCCTTAGTTGGCAGCGAGACGTAAAAACGCAGTATCACGCAAATGCGGATTTAGGGCTGACTTGGCAAAGGGACGCTTTGGAATTATCGGCCGCAGTAATAAACGTTAACCCTGGTGAATTTCGCGGCCCACTGAACGGGAGATATAATATGCGGCCGGCAGTGAAGATAGGCGGAGTATATAATCCTGGCCGAATAGGTTTTGATTTCAATTGGGATGTAACACCCGATGAGGGATTTGGCGTATCCGAAGATTTACAAACCGCGTCGCTTGCCACACGTTATCTCCTTCAAGATAACTTGGTATTCGGTCTTGGCTACCATCACGTTCAGAAAGGTAATTTCGTTGACTCGGTAGAAGCCAAACTTAGATACCAATTCAGCTCTATATATTTTGAAGCCTCTGGACGTTTTGCAACCGGTTCTATCGGTGGCGGCTTGCAAGCGCAAATGATGTTTTGATTAGCTAAATTGCTGTACGCAGCACATTTAAAATCTAAATAACGCTTGGCAACCCTTTAAGCTAGCGTCGCTCTTATGCGACAGAATAAACGGATCTAGACCTTCATCAGACAATGCGGCTCTAACTAGATGGTTTTCCTAGGAGATGGTTAATCCAATCCCTGCCGTTGGGGGCCGTACTCCCCCCGCCGGGGCTGCGTCGCTGCGCTCCTTGTTTAAATTGCGCCGTGGGCACAATTTATCGAACCTACAAAGGCTCTCACCGATCAAGTGAACCAAAACCAAAAAGGCCCGCTAATGTCGGATGCTAGAGCTTAGCGGCAAACTGGAAGTAAGGATTAATCAATTCAGCCTTGGGGCTGTATTGCCCCCTTCGGGGCTGCGTCGCTGCGCTCCTTGTTTAAATTGCGCCGTGGACACAATTTATCGAACCTAGAAAGGCTCTCACCGATCAAGTGAACCAAAACCAAAAAGGCCCGCTAATTAGCGGGCCTTTTTGGTTTTGGTGCGCCCGAGAGGATTCGAACCTCTGACCTCTGCCTCCGGAGGGCAGCGCTCTATCCAGCTGAGCTACGGGCGCGAAATGGGTATTTCACGAAGCGCGACACTATAACAGAGGGTCTAGCACAGCTCAATCTGCCCACGCGTTTTACCTGGCGATACTTTATGAATATCAGTTTGAGACCAAATTTAAGCCCATTAAGGCTATCAAGCCGTCACCAAGGTGTTTCTAAGGAATGGAGATGAGCATTGCACCTCAGCACAATGCTCAATCTTCAATCTTCAGTAGCGAGCAATACCACCAGGGTAATTAGACTTCAACCGCGGTGTGCAGCACAGCGCGCTCATGAGAAAGCTCCTTGAATCCGTGTATGCCGTGATATCGCCCGATACCGCTGCCATTAACCCCGCCAAAAGGTAAATTGTGCTCAAGGTAATGCATAACACAATGATTGACTGTAACCCCACCGGAAGACGTATTTGCGAGAACATCTTCAACGAAATTATCGTCCTCACTAAACACATACAATGCCAAGGGTTTTTCCTGCTTTTGCAAGGACTTATAGACCTCCGAAATATCCTTATAGGTGAAAATGGACAAGATGGGACCGAAAACCTCTTCGCTCATAATCCGCGCATCATGCGGAACATTGGTAAGGATCGTAGGATGAATAGACTGGGTAGACTCATCAACTTGGCCGCCAAACTCTAAGCTCGCACCTTTCGCAATGGCATCATCTAAGTAGCCTCTCACCCGATCCAAATTCCGCTTATCTACAATTTTCCCATGGACGTCGGTGTTAAGCTCACCATCGACATAGCAGGTAGCGCTATAGGTCGCTTTAGCAACAGCGATGAATTCATCTTTACAGTCTTCATGGACGTAAACATTTTCAGGGCATAGGCAAACTTGACCTGTATTCATATTTCTCAAAAAAGCGATCTTTGCCGCTGCATCTTCAATATTTGCAGATTTGTCCACTATCACTGGGTTCTTGCCACCAAGCTCGAGCGTAACCGAGGCCAGATGCTTAGCCGCAGCAGCCATCACTATTTTGCCCACCGCTGGACTACCAGTAAAAAATACATGATCTATTGGTAGCTCTAATAAGCGATTAGCTAGATCAACACCGCCTTCAAATACTGCTATCTCTTCTTTATCAAAAACGTCTTTTACAATCTTTGAGATGACTAGACTAGTATTTGGTGACAGCTCATTTGGTTTAACGATTGCACAATTGCCGGCAGCAATTATTGGCACTAATGGCTGAAACACTAGGGTGAAAGGGAAATTCCACGCGCCGAACAATAAGACGATGCCTCGAGCTTCATAAACCAATTTCGCTCTAGCAGATTTGAATGCCTCGGACGTCTCAACTATCACCGGCTTCATCCACTCGGTGACGGACGCGATTGCGTCATCAATATCACCATAAACCGCATCCAACTCAAGGGTCGCGGCCTCTTCGTTTTTACGCAGATCAAGAAACAGTGCGCTCTTAATCTCGTCCTCGTATGAGAGCACTGCCGCCCTCAATCGCTTAAGTTTTTCAATACGCTGCGCAGCTGAACTGCGGCGAACGTGCCATTGATTTTCAGTTTGCAGATCAAACACTTCAGAAACTTCATCTACCGCAATCTTATTTTCAGCATTCATAAATAATTCCTCATTTTATAATTATCTTAATGTAAATATCGTATCGATATAGTCTATTTATGCTCACCTCATTTAACAATGTGAGCGCACAATCGCCATCTCAAGGAGGATAGACGACCGCATAAGGCGAAATAAAAACAACTTCATCCACTTCCATTATTTCTTCTTATTCGCTTTATTACTTAAGGCTAAAATCATTAAATTCGTGCCGTTCACCTCCCCCTAACCCAACCTATTGGATCTTGCCGTAATGTGATGTGTAGAAAATTAATGGCATCGTCTGTGTTCTCATACTTAGAATTAGTTGAATACGTCTTTCATCTCAATCGACTCATCAGCGAGTTTCAGCGGATCAGCCGTCTGGCCTGAACTAAGCGCGCGCTTGCTCATCATGAATTCCTTCGGGCGGTTAATCGCATCGACCGCGATAAAACGACCTTCACTGAAATAGAATGCGGCGAAGCTGCGTCCCTCTTCACTGTTGCCGCGGATAATGACTTGGTCAAAACCCTGCGAGAGTCCCGCGATTTGAAGCTTTAGATCGTATTGGTCTGACCAAAACCACGGTAGGGCTGAATAAGCTTGAGGTTTACCGCAGAGACTTTTCGCCGCGATCTTTGCTTGATCAGTGGCATTTTGTACGGATTCTAAGCGCAGCTTACGCTTGTAGATGGGATTGTAGTGATTGCTGCAATCGCCCGCAGCCACAATGTCGGGGTCATTGGTGGTGGCAAATTCGTCGACCACAATACCGTTGTCTATGTTGAGTCCCGCTGCTTCGGCTAGCTCGATGTTTGGGATAACGCCCACGCCAATGATGACCAGATCGGCGGGGATGGTGCTGCCATCGGCAAGGCGCACGCCCTCAACATGTTGATCACCAACAATGGCCTCGACACCGGCTTGGGTGCGAATATCGACGCCTTCTTCCCGGTGTATGCGGCTATAAAAAGCTGATACTTCTGGTGCGGTGACGCGTTGGAGCACACGCTCCATCGCTTCAATAACGGTGACATTCATACCGATTTTGCGCAGCGACGCCGCGGTCTCAAGACCAATATAGCCGCCACCAATAATGACCGCCGACTTGCCCGGACCAGTAAATTTATGGGTTTGCTTTACGTCGTTAAGATCGCGCATATAGAAGACACCAGCAAGCTCGCTGCCGGTAAATGGGATCTTGCGGACCCGGGCACCGGTGGTGAGAGCGAGCTTGGTGTAGCTAATTTCAGCGCCGTCTTTGAGGGTAATTTTTTTTGCGTCGCGATCAATGTGGGTAACCGCCGAGCCCAATAGCAGGTCAATATTGTTTTTGTCATAGAACTCAGCCGAGCGAATGAGCAGCTCATCTTCTGATTTTTCGCCGACAAAAAACGCCTTTGATAAGGGCGGGCGATGGTAAGGCAGATAGGGCTCGTCGCCGACAATGGATATTCGGCCCTCCCAACCCTCTTGGCGAAGACTGCCGGCCAATTGGGCCGCAGCGTGGCTGGCGCCGATGATAATACAATGTTCACTCATAGCTATATTCCAAGAATCCTATGTTCAGCTTCAAATTATAAAGCGGCTGTCATACGCCCGGTGGCTTATGTATTACCCATTACCCATTACCATTACCCATAAGCTTGATCTAATGACACCCGCTAACATAAACGAAATCACTGTTACAAAGTGCTCATCCAATCGGCCACCGCCCTGCCTATTTCGACCGGGGAATCTTCCTGGATGAAATGCGTACCCTTGACTGTGACCTCGGTCTGATTCGGCCAGCTGCGACAAAACTCGCGCTGCCGGCCGACTAAAATTGATCCGGGATCAGCGTTGATAAATAATTTGGGGAACGGGGCTTTGAGCATAAACTTGGCGTACTCGGCAACCAAGTCGACCATATGAGCAGGTGAACCGTCGATGGGGATCTGCTGTGGCCAACTTAACATTGGCTGGCGATCCTCGGGCGTTGTGAAGGGTGCGCGGTAATGGTCCATTTCCACGTCGGTCAGTTCACGCATTACAGAACTTGGGAGCACTGCCTCAATGAACATATTGCGATTTAGTATTAGATCCTCACCCTTTTCTGAGCGGAAGCCTTGAAAAATGCCTCGAGCCGATTCAGGCCAGTCATCCCACGAGACCGGCATGACGATTCCTTCCATATAGGCGATAGCCCTTACCGCCGCAGGATGCATTTTTGCCCAATGGAAGCCAAGGCCACTGCCCCAATCATGGATCACTAGGGTGACATTTGAAGTAATTCCCAGTTCAGCGAGTAATCCGTCGAGGTAGCGATAGGCCACGTCGAAGCTGTAGCGCTCAGGGCCGTCACTGACCGCGAGTTTTTCCGAATCACCCTGGCCAATCAAGTCTGGCGCAATCACGCGTCCGCTACCAACTAACTCAGGAATCACATTACGCCATAAATATGATGACGTCGGGTTGCCATGAAGCAACACAATCGGCTCGCCAAGACCTTCATCGATATAGGCGATCTTCTTACCATCTACACGCGTGAATTTCTTTTGAAAGGGCATATCCGCTGAAATCATCGTAGCCTCCTTGAGCTTTGCTAAACTCGCGACACAGAAAACACATTGATGTCGAAAGCTAATAAATATAATCGAAAAAATACGCTATCTAGCCTCTTATTAACAAAGAGACTGGATCATAATAACTAAGCCATCACCAACATCAAATAGTGACTCCCGCAGATAAAATCATATAGCTTAAACCCGCGAGGAAATCAGTCCTTATAAAAATGATAGCTTTATATCAAACCTTAACTATCCGCCTCGTAATCCGCGATATATTCATTACGCAAAGATACTTTATTGATTTTCCCTGTCGCTGTTAGCGGGATTTCTTGAACGAACTTAATGTCTTCAGGAATCCACCACTTTGCGACCTCGGTACTCAGAAACTCTTTAAGCTCCACGTCACCCAAATCAGCCTCGGGCTTTAACTTAACCAACAGCAGAGGACGCTCCTCCCATTTGGGATGCGAGACCCCAATCACTGCGGCGAGCGCAACCTTTGGATGATTCATAGCAGCGTTTTCGAGATCCACCGACGAAATCCACTCACCACCCGACTTGATAATATCCTTGGCGCGATCGGTAATTTGCATAAACCCATGCGGGTCAATCGTCGCGATATCCCCGGTATCAAACCATCCCAAGGAATCGAGGATGACTGAATCACTTTTGAAGTAGGAACTGACCACCCACGGGCCTCGCACCATCAAACGGCCTGGCGTCTTACCGTCAAAAGGTAACTCCTGACCTTCTTTATTCTTTATGCACATTTGCAAGCCAAACATAGGTCGGCCCTGCTTAAGGGCAATCTTCAATTGGGCGTCGGCATCCAACTTTAGCGTTGCCGGCATAGGCCGATTAAGGCTTCCCAAGGGGCTAATCTCAGTCATCCCCCAGGCTTGCAATACATCCACACCGAAATCGCGTTTAAACCGGACTAGCATCGACCTAGGCAGAGCCGAGCCACCAATGACCACTTCCTCCAAGGCAGGGACCTGCAAATTATTAGATGTCATATAGTCCAGCAACATGCTCCACACTGTCGGCACTGCAGCGGAGAAGGTCACATGCTCGGTGTTAACCAGATCATATATATTGGCACCGTCTAAGTGGGGGCCAGGAAGAACTAATTTCGCACCGGTCATGGGTGCCGAGTAAACCAGCCCCCATGAATTGGCATGAAACATCGGGACCACCATTAATACGCTCGACATGGCCGAGAGTTTAAAGGCGTCTGCCGAGCAGCAAGCATAGGCCATCAGGAGATTTGATCTATGGGAATATAACACCCCCTTTGGATCACCGGTGGTACCCGAGGTGTAGCAAAGGGATGACGGAGAATCCTCGTCTAACTCAAGCCAGTCATAATTCTCAGACTGCCCCTCAATAAACGATTCATAATCAATAGCATTTTTCAGCGTGGTCTCAGGACATTGCGCTTTATCCGTGAGGAATACGAACAACTCTACCGTCGGCAACTCATCTTGAATTTCCTCAAGTAGCACAACGAAAGCAGGGTCCACAAAAACGATGCGATCACCCGCGTGATTGAGTATAAAACGTATTTGGGCGGGGAACAGACGAGGGTTAACCGTATGGCAGATGGCGCCTTGGCCTGCGATTCCATACCAGGACTCAAAATGACGATGGCCATTCCACGCCATAGTGGCAATCCTATCACCCACCTGTATTCCATACGCATGGAGCGCATTGGCTAACTGTTTTGACCGCCGCAATGCCTCGCGATAGGTGTAGCGATGTATCTCGCCCGACGCCAGCCTCGAAACGATTTCTTGATCACCGTGAAACCGTGCAGCGTGTTCGAGAATAGACGCCAGGTTCATCGGTGAGGCCTGCATACCACTCATAGTCGTTTTTTCTTTAATCAAAGAATTCCCCCATTATTGGACTTACACTTCAAGGTCCAATTTGATTATTATATTTAGTAGAACTAACAACTCGTCATCGCTATTAATCGACTTGTTAATTCACGGTATAAAATTTTGTGTTTAAAATAACTACTAATAAATATTAGTTTTTGTCATTTCACGCTCGTCCCAACCGAGACAGTGCTGCATGGGTAAGATATCGCTGATATATTGAGGCATCATTTACTGAACTCTTGTGGCCACCGCGAAGCTCTTTCACGTGCTCAACTCTAGTCATGCGCCCACTCTGAAACTCATAAGCATGGAAGTAGGTCCACGACCAGTAGGGGTGCGCGCCATCGCTAACTTGTTTACCGCCCCCTTCGAAGAGTCCGTAGCAACCGTCAAAGGAGCGGAATGGCAACCCCGCTCTATCATAGGTAACCATGGCAAGCGGCATCTGATTTCGGGCATCAAACCAAACCCGCTTCTTACTAATCGGCGCTCGAGGGAATCCAGTGGGTTCAGCCTCACAGACAATGGCTTCAGGTACCATTTCTACAACACTATCGAAGAAGCTATCTCCTTTAGGCCCACCATGGACGCCGTGCTCCCAGTTGTCGTTATCAGGATTCCAACCACTAGACACACCCGCCAACATAGGCTGTCGACCGACGATCTTATAATTACCCCAAGTATGTAAGGGGTCGCCCGCAGCCCAGGCATCCGAAAGATAGAGTGCGGAACCGGGAACCAGCGGCTCAAATCTTTGGTTAGTGGGGAACTGACGAACTCTTCTAAAATACGGTACATAACCATATAAATCTGGCAGCTTATTCTGATCGTAGTACCAGACATTGAGGTATGAGGCACCCTTCTGGCTTTCCGGCGCCGTATATACCACCGTATTAAAACGCAGTTTGTCCATTTGATCAGGCACATAGGGCTTGGGATCGATGACTAGTCGTCCTACGGGTGAAAGCTCTGCCCACACTAGGTCATATTGGTAGTCGATCTCCCCTTCTGGGTTTAGATCGTACTCCTTCATCGCAAATAGGTTAGCGTCATGCCGCCCCCAAGATAGGGTTAAGCCCGCGAACAGTTGCAGGGCCGATGTGCTTTGCGGAAATGGATGACCGCCGATCCACGGTTTACCGTCCTGGGTTACTACATTTCCAGTGCTATCAAATTTTGCCTGGCCTTGATTTGACAGTGTCGCCTCCTGATATTCCCAGGGGCCCATCTTCATCCAGTCTGTGGTTGTGGCAACTACCTTTAACTTTCTGCCCATTTCCGCAACATGCTTATATTTAGCCGGGTCCAGCAAATCCTTCACCAGTTCAACATTATCGGCCGTTATATAGTCACCGACTTTGATCTTACCTTTTGTGTACATTTCAATTGAGAGCAGTTCATCTGGATACGCTTTTGTCACATCGCCAGCAGACGCTATCGTCGGCCACAGAGACGCCAGCACTCCGCTCCCCGACAACGCAGACCCATAACGTAGAAACTGCCGACGATCCATACGAGAAGACCATTTCAACAAGTGCATTTGTAATCCTCAAAAAAAAGGGCCGGAAAGAACTTAATCCGGCCCAAAAGTACAGATGCTAATACCTATTAAAGAAAGCTAATTCAGCAATCAAAATTGGTAGGTCACTCTCAATGAAAGTTCATCGGCAAAATCAAGCGTGGAAATTATATTGTTGTTTGGGTTGTCTCCCCAAAGATCACCATCAATGTGGTTGTAAAATGCTTCAACAGTAAGGCCCTTTCCAGGATTCCAACGGACACCTGGCTGAAACAAAATACCACCATCTAGATCTAGGAGGGTCGCCAGTTCAATCTCAAATATCTTGTTATCCGTGGGCTGAAGAAAGCCGAAGACAATATAGTTCGCATTGCCCGATTTCTCTTTCTTAACCGTTGTAGTATCACCATCAGACAACTCACCCAAACCAACGCGTCCATAGCCACTCAAATGACGACCGACCAAATCGCTGCGATTCTTAGTCAAGGCTTGGAATACTATGTAGGTACCAGGAAGATCCTTAAAGAATCGATGCCATTTATCCACAACCAAAGCAAGCGTGTACTCGTCATCCTCAATCACTTCCCGTGATAAGGTCGGATTTGTAAACGTGCGATTCGGCGTGTACTGCATCTCTACGTTAAAAATCAATTGATTAAGGAAGTTGTTGTCACTTTCATTAACGTAACTGACACCCAAAGCGAAGTCTTCCTCGCGATGATAGCGACGCTCGATTGTTCCCCGCATGCTACCGCCGGCAGCCATGAAGAAGGTATTCAACTGAGCAGCCGTACCAGCGACTGTTTGGTCAGGTGAGGCATAAAGATCTACTGAGCCGTCAAATTCTTCGATAGCCGCATTCAGACCGCCAATTGCGTCAAGCCTAGATTCTGCCGCGTATTTAAACCATTCCTCGGCAGAGTAAACACCGCCCGGACTGGCTGCAAAAGGCGAGTTAGCAAGTGCCTCACCGGAATCGGAATAGCGCCGGCAAAGAGCAGGGTCATATACCAAGCAGCCCGAGAGTTTGGCGTTGTAGGCCGTATTGATCAAGGCGCCAATACCACCAGACAAGGGTTTATTAACACCTGATTTAGCCCAATTAAAAGTCCCTTCGGTAGCATACTTAGAGACAAAAGAGGCCTGCCACCCCCACTGGCCATAGTCGCCTTTCAAACGAAATCCACCAGATAATTTGTCGTCGTAGCCACCCGACTCATAAGTGTCATTAACAGTAAACTGAGTGGGGATTATATTGTAAGGAGTATTCGGGTTACCGAAGACCGAGGGCTGAAACCGACCAATATACCCGTCTGCCAAAATATCATTGGTCAACTGGTAGGTGGCACGCAAGGACAACATAGGTACGCGCTTATCAGAAAACTCTTCCAAACCGCGATCCAGTAGAGAATGTCGACGTAAATCCAATCCGTTCGGGGTATCAAAGACGCGGAAGAATATCGCTTGGCCCCAAGCTATTTGCTGGTTACCAGCACGTAGTGACAGATTACCGGATGCATACTCTAACAAGAACGTAGGAAAGTAAATTTGGTAGTTTTTGCCAGTCCATTCCAACGGGTTAGGGTTTCCGCCTTGATCAGCAAGATAATCAAAGTAACTTGGCGTGCCTTCATACAACGCTGGGTTGGCATTGGGGCCGCTTTGAAGGCCACCCTGGAACTGGGAAACGTCGTTTGCGTCAAACGAGTCGTATATTTCCGGGTCGAACATTGCTCGCACTCTGGCAATAAATCGCATTTCATAGTTAAACCGAACGTTTAGCTCTATCTCCGTTCTCAGCACCGTATAGTTAAAGTCATTATCGGTGGTTTTAATAAAGTCGCCACGGCGTATTGAATCTGAAAAGGGAAGGGGCACCGTACCCCAAGCACCTAATGCGCCCGGACCGAGTAAGCCCGTTACCAAACCGCTAGTCGGGTTTAATGCCGGCGGGAGATATGCTTGGCGAGATATACTTTGGTCGTTAAAATAGTTGCTTCCTTGATTGTTTGGATTCCCATCGCTACTGGTACTAACCGCAGCTTCTGCACGAACAAAGCCATTATAAGATATATTAAAATCTTCAAACCAGTCATCATCAGACGCTAAGACCTTAGCACTAGAGATAGCGCTGCACACAGCAAGGCATACAAACAATGGACGTTTTATTATATTACTTTTTTTCATCAATATTACCCCAATATCTAAGCTAGTTTTATCCTGCGATAAATTCTTACTTTTTATTTTAACTAGATTACTTTCACTCTATTTTAATGATGTTTCCTTTATTCCCCGCCACTAGCACTCCAGCTCCGGCGCTAGGAATAGCGACCGAACCATACCATCCAGTCTGAATATCCAGACCGACAACCGACCTCCAGCTTTCCCCATCATTAGTGCTCATAATGATATCGCGCATTCCCGGCGCGACTATCAGCCCGTTAGACTTAGTTTTCACAGATAATAGATTTTGGTGTGTAACGCGGCGAAGCTCTTCCCAGCTACTGCCATAATCTCGACTTCTTAGCATGAAGCCCTCTTGACCCACGGCGTAAGCCACACCATCTGATCGCATATCGATAGCAGACAAGGTCGGAGATACACCGTCTTCTGAGCTACCTCCCGCGTTTGAGACAGTCCAGGTAGACCCTTGATCATCCGAATTCATGATCAGGGCTAGCTCACCAACCACCCACGCACGACCTGACTCGCTGACCTTTACACCATAAATACTCGGATCAAAGAGTCCACCCAGCCGATTGTCCGGATCGTCAAAAATACCAGCCCAACTTGGGGCGACCGACTGCCAACTATTACCGCCATCAACAGAACGTAATAGCGTGCCAAATGAACCTGCTACGATTGCGTATCCACTATTGTTGATATCGACAGCGAATAATCGCTCCTTTGTGCCGCTTTCAACTTGGCGCCAGTCACCTTCACTATTGCGAACTAAAATGACACCATACTGACCTACAGCAACCACGCTAGTATCACTAAAGCTCACGCTAAGCAAAGCTAGGGAGTTATCACTGCGCTCACGCTGCCAAGTTACGCCATCATCGGCTGTGTGATAGATATCTCCGGCCGCACCGACCGCAAAGCCCTCTTGTCCCCGTATATCTATATCAAACAATGCTTCGTGGGCTGTCCCGCTCACAACCGGGCTCGCGTTAATTGACGCTGAGTGAGCGGAAAAACTTGAACAAATTAGCATCGCAAAAAATAAAATTATTTTTGAATTTTTCATTATCAAGAGATTACCTATAAAAATATTGCCGCAGGAATCCCTGCGGCGATAAAATTAGACCTGCCCTAAACGCTGCAAGGCCTGCTGGGTAAAGAATCGGCTATATGCCTTCTCTTGATCGGCGGCGAACTCTGATTTATGACCGCCACCATTTTCTTTGTTGTGATTGATGCGACTCATTCGTCCAGTCTGCGCGTCATAGGAATGAATATTGGTCCATGACCATGCTGGGGTCTTACCATCTGGTCCAAACTCGACCTTGTCACCAAGCTTGTACTGCCCAAAGTTGGTTTCAAAATTGACCCATGGTTTATCCTGACGGTCGAAGCGAATATTGCCGCAATACATATTGTTACGCACATCGACATAGGCCAGCCTTCTGCCCACTGGAGCGCGGGGATAGCCTGTTGGCTTAGATTCCAATATTGCAACCTCGGGCGCTAACTCATAGTCGGTATCCCAGAAAGTATCGCCCTTTGGACCACCGTGAGTGTCTGCGCGCCAATTGTCTTTGTCACCATTCCACTTAGCATTGAAACCACCTAACATTGGCTTTCGCTCAATTATTTTGTAGTCGCCCCACGTCAACATTGGATCACCAGCTGCCCATGGATCTGTCAGGAACCAGGTCACGCCCGGAATAAGCGGCTCGAATCGTTGGTTAGTTGGGAACTGCCGTACACGTCTAAACTGTGGTAAATATCCATAAAGGTCAGGGAATTTACGCTGATCGTAATACCAGGTAGACAAGAATGAACTACCGGCAACATCCTGGGTTGACGTAAAGAAGACCGTCTGCAGTCGGATTAAATCGTCCATGCCCATAAATGCTTTACCATCCATGCGCGCCTGCATCTGGAGCTCGGCCCAAATAAACTCATAATCGTAGGCTTTTGAACCATCGGGGTTTAACACCGTATCGTTAACCGCGTATTGATTGTAATCTGCGCGGCCCCAGCTCATCGCTAGATTGGCCTGGATTTCAGGCCCGGTCCGGGGGTTTGGGAAAGGTAGCCCGCCGACCCAGTTCCCACCTTTGTTAGTCTTAACATTGCCCGTCTTATCAAAAACGGCAGATATACCATTATTCATGTTGTACAGCGTTCGCTCATAGAACTCTGTAGGGAACATCGCACTAAAGTCTTTGGTAGTTGGACGAATTTTGATTCGTCTTCCCATTGTCTTAATTTGGTCAAATACGATCGGGTCTAGGAGTTCTTTGGCGTGATCCACATTTTCAGCAGTCAGAAAGTCACCCGTACTTATTTTTCCCTTGGTATACATGTCTATCGACATCAGCTCGTCGGGATAGACTTTTGCTAGATCACCATTTGAAGCAAAAATTTTATTCAAGGGCATTAACACGCCAGCTGCTGCGCCGGCAGCCAGATTTTTCATAAGCTGGCGACGGCCATAATCATGATCGTATTTTCTAATTATCATATTTATTATCTCCAATATTAATTTTTATTCTATCTACATATCACATACTAAACGTCACGCTTCACACCTTCTTTTTAACGAGCTACAAGTACTGCGTCTCCTCCTTGATAGTCGATAATTTCTTCTGATTTCTTCTCAGTATCTTTATCTTCCAAGAATATACTTAGATCAATTCCCTCTCCGATCATAAGGTCATTTCTGCTAGCAAAATGGGGCTTGATCAGCCAAACAAGCAGAGGAAGAACAACTAAGGAGAGAACCATATTGATAAGCATAATTGCGACTAACAGCAGCCCCATATCAGCCATAAACTTAAGGTCAGATAGCAAGTACCAAGGCATTATGCCAATCAACATAATTGTTGCCGTGAACATGATTGCCTTGCCGGTAGTTGTAATTGACCGCGTAATTGCATCGGCCCAGCCAACTTCCGGGGTGTATTCCTCGCAAATCCTGGACATCAAATAGATACCGTAATCGATACCTACCCCGACGCCGAGCACCGCTACCATTACCGAATTTATATCTAAGCCAATACCCAATACATGCATAGTTGCCGATAACATGAAATTTGAGATATTAACCGGGATAAGTATGATCAGCGCTGCCACAATAGACTTGTATGCATATGCAACAACGCCAAATATAGCGATGTTCAAGAGACCGAGAATTAACCAGTGATAGCGGCTTACTACCGAGTTCATCGCCTGCTGAAGCGCGATAGTTCCAGAACCCATTCTGACGGTGAAGTCGGCGTGCTCCACACCTACGCTATCAACCGCACGCTGAGCACTCGCCAGTGCAGCATCAACTGTTTCCTGTTTATTATCTTTATACCAAAGCGAAATGGTTGAGTTTTGAAATTCGAAATCTGAAATGTGAGAGAAGTTTACGGGGTTAGTGCCAAATACCACCGCTGTGCCTGCCGCTCTTACAGCTGCCGCAGTAGGATCTAGCGGCAACCATTTTGGATCGCCCCCGGAAAACAATCGGTTTGACTCCATCATATAATCGGCAAACGACAATGTTGCTCTGGGAGCCAGCACCTCATCCGACTCAACCATAGACTGAATCGCCAAGGAAACCCGAACAGCCTCCGGTGTTCTGACCACGCGATTATTAATATCGCGAGTTTTCGATTCAAGAATTATTTCAAGTGTGTTAACCCCAGGAAAGTGGCTATTCACAGCGCGTATTGCGGTATTAAAGTCCGAGTCCTCCCAAAGGATATTTGAGCCCTCAACAGGATTACCAATTTTAATCTGCATGGCGATACCAATTGCCACCACCGTGGCAACCGTTGCAACAACCGCCGTCACCTTGGCACGCTTTCCGTGAGTAACCTTGGCTATCGCGTTTAGTAATTTAAGCTGAAGACCCTGAACACCCGATGAGACTTCATCCTGGGAAGTCAAAGCGTCAATATTTTTTGGGGTTGGTAAGTACGACAGCACAATAGATATAAGAAACACGCCGGTGGGGATAATGCTAATAGCCCAAAACCCGGTAAACAGCGCAAACCTTTCCATAGCCGGGATCGGCGCCAACGCAATAAATACAATGCCCAATGTATCCGTGACAACGCCGAGAATCGAAGGCGCCATCATGACCCCCATCGTCACTTCGGCCGCCTTCTTCTTATCTTGTAAGTGGGCGTAGATTTCGTAATAACGCTCACTAAATTGAACGCAGTGAGAGAATGATCGAGCCACCAGCAGAAGGGGCACAATCATTAATAGCGGTTCGATAGGTGACGATATCCAACCAACCATACCAAAGCCCCATACTGCGGCAACGGTACTACAGATTATCGGCGTTAATGTACCTGCGATATTGCGCATATATAAGGCCAGCGCAATAATTAGCGCACATACCGTAATACCGAAAATCATATAAGTTTGATTTTGTAGCTTGTACACCCATCCTGTCAGTATTGGCTGACCGACGACGTAGACTTCGTGATTGTCATCTCGATATTCCTTAGCCAGCATTTGCACGGACTTGAACACCACATCGTAATCTAATAGATCTTCTATAAACGCCGCGGTAATCAAGGTGGCCGACTCGTCGCCAGACACATAGAAAGTGCGGACATTGGGGCTCTGCTCAACATTTAGGCGGAATTTGTCTAACTCTTTCTGGCTCGACGGCACCGAGTCGCCCATTAACGGCTTCATATCAATACCGTAAGGCGTCGCCTCCGCGTAACGCGCTTTCTCGGTCGCTATTGAAATCAGAGAGTCGTGGTTTATGCCGGGGGTTAAATCAATGGCGCGGGTGAAATCCCATACCTTTTGAAGGGTATCGGTATTATATATATCGCCATCCTTACGCTTTATCATGACCGTGACGGTTAGTGGATTACCGAAGTTTGGGTGATCCTTAAAAACCTGAACATATGGATCATCTGCCGGCAGCAGATCTGAGAATATCGTCTTTATTGTTAAGCCTTGAATACCAACTGCGAAAAAAACGGTTATAGCAAGAAATATAAGCGCCACCACCAACCTGTGGCGCATTATCAACGCCGCAAGTCGAAAACGATAATTGTCCATTCCCCATCCTCATTTATTATATTTTGGTAAATGCTAGGAATTTATTTCAACCAATTTCTTATTATCGATGCCGGGCTGAAATACCATCCCACATTGCCATATTCTTATCATATTCACTGATAACCGAAGCTCGGTGCTTCTTTCGGTCGACCCGACAAAGCACCGACACAGCGCATTATCAGTAGTGATGACCCAGCTTTTAAGCAAGCCCCAGTCATCGCTCTTGCACACTAATAGAGTTAACCGTGACTCTTTCAGTTGCTCAGATACGCATACCTAGCCTTGGCTTTATAGTTGCACATCAAATTACGCGGCGCCCAAACCTTTTGATGGGGTATTGGTGAAAACTTGCTATGAGAGCACCTATCTAATGATAGGTATTTGAAGAGAAATACAGAAAAGAAGCTTATCGCAGCTTTTATCCTTGCATTATCACGGAAGAGACATTAAACATAATATTCAGCGCCGTGCAGATTACAGCGACCGCAGTTACCAAAAGACAAACAATTGTCCCAATAAGATAATATGATTTTTTGTTTTTAGTATTTACTAGGCCCATGCACTGACCTGCGTTTACTGCATAAAGAAGAATAGTTAGATTTAAAAAATTTCCATATAAGGGTGGCCCGCTGTTGAGTATCTGACATCCTAGTTTTCAGCTGTGATCAGTTATTATTTTTTATAACACGCCACTGAATTCTGAGAATTGAAGATGATTAGTCTCATGGAATATTTCTAGTGATACTTATTAGTATCATTTCCTCAAGACTGAGTTCACTAGAACCACTTTCACTTACAGGACGATTATGATGATAAAAATAAATTACATTGATCACACCGGCTCCACATTTGAGATTGGCGCGTCTGAAGGCGAGACATTGATGAGCGCAGCAACGAACAACCTAATCCCAGGCATTGATGGTGATTGCGGGGGAAACTGCGCCTGCGGGACATGCCATGTCATTATTGACGAAAATTGGACTAGCCGACTTGATAGCCAAAATTCCGAAGAAATCTCATTACTGCAAATGACCCCAGATTTCAACGAACGCTCAAGACTTGCCTGCCAAATAGTCATCACCAAAGAGCTGCACGGAATTGTCGTCAACCTCCCAGAACACCAAATGTAAAAGACTTTCCAAAAGGAGCATAACATGAACATCCCTATAAAAACTCCGCTCGTGCCAGACCCCTATTCATTGGATTTGGAAGAACTCGATTTTAGTAGCGGCCGCCTCTTTGAAAGCGATGCATGGCAGGCTTACTTCTCACGCCTTCGAGATGAAGACCCAGTACATTTTCAGAACGAGAGTCCATTTGGGCCTTTTTGGTCGGTTACTCGTTACGAAGACATTCTATATGTCGACAAACATCATGAGATATTTTCTTCTGAGCCGGGGATACTTATCGGCGACTTTGAGGATGAAATACCGCTCGAAATGTTTATCGCTATGGATCCACCTAGACACGATCAGCAGAGAATGGCCGTGCAATCCGTAGTGGCGCCTAAGAATCTCGCCGCAATGGAATCATTAATTCGGACTCGTGTTTGCAAGATTTTAGATGACCTACCATTAAACGAGGAGTTTAACTGGGTAGATAAAGTATCTATCGAGTTAACCTCGCAGATGCTAGCCACTCTGTTTAACTTTCCATTCGAAGACCGCCGCAAACTAACCTACTGGTCGGACTTGGCGACAGGCACACCCGAACTTACAGACGGAGATTTTACTACAGAAGAACGCGCCGCTGGCTTAGGTGATTGCTTAGAAACCTTCCAGAAGTTGTGGATGCAGCGCCTGGCAGAGGATAAGCCCGATGGCGAAACTGGTCTAGATTTGATTTCATTAATGCAAGCAAACGATGAAACCAAAGATATGATGGACCGGCCTATGGAATTACTCGGCAACTTAGTGCTCCTCATTGTAGGCGGCAATGACACTACCCGAAATAGCTTAACCGGTGGCGTTTTTGCGCTAAATAAATTTCCTGATGAATTCAAGAAACTTAAGGCCAATCCATCCATCATCCCAAATATGATTTCAGAAATCATCCGCTGGCAAACACCGCTGGCCCACATGCGCCGGATAGCCAACCATGACGTTACCCTTGGCGGTAAGTCGATTAAAGCGGGCGACAAGGTGGTCATGTGGTACGCGTCGGGTAATCGTGACGAAAGCGTTTTCGAAAACCCCAACGACCTCATCATAGATCGTAAAAATGCGCGTAGCCATCTGTCTTTCGGCTATGGTATACACCGCTGCATGGGTAACCGACTAGCGGAAATGCAATTGCGAATTGTCTGGGAAGAGATCTTGAATCGGTTCTCGAATGTTGAGGTGGTTAGTGGGCCCGTAGGCATAAAATCGAACTTTGCCAAAGGTTATAGTTATATGGGTGTTAAATTGTCGCCTCTTAGCTAGACGGCGGCCATGGTCTCTGTGCACGGCCCAGCTGCGCGCAGAGACTAACTATTTTCCATAAAAATAACGATGTGCCGTATTTTATATTGATTCACTAATTTTTACTTCTCTCAGGCTTATAAGTAAATGGCCAACACACTCACAGTAGTTGACTGGAAGTATGAAAATGGCCTCTGAGGCTAATTTAGGTTTTCAGTGCTAACGGTTCACGAGCATCTTATTTCACGCTCCGGACTTGTAGAAAGTTTTCCATTTTATCCATGGAGTTAATAATAATGACCCTAAAATTTACCCGCTTGCATGGGGGCACTATCGCACTTAGTCTGTTCTCACTGCTGCTGCTTGCCTGCTCTTACGTTCCCTTTCCAAAGCTTACAACTGAAGCGTCTGAACCCGCTGTGGAATGGAGTAAACACGGGGGCGGCGATGCCGAACAGCGTTTTTCGCCCCTACAAGAAATTACCCCTGAGAATATTTCCGATCTTGGCCTGGCATGGTCTTTCGATCTTGGCGTTAGTCGCGGCATCGAATCAACACCGCTGGTCATTGACGGCATTATCTATGTTACGGCGACATGGAATATCGTGTCAGCTCTGGACGCCAGAACCGGCACCATGCTCTGGCAGTTCGACCCCAAAGTCGATCGTAGTAAAGCCGCAGATGCGTGCTGCGACGCGGTGAATCGCGGCGTAGCCTATGCCGACGGAAAAGTAATTACCGGCACTATTGATGGCCGCTTGCTAGCCCTAGACGCCAAAACTGGCGCTAAATTATGGGACGTGGTGACGGTTGATCAAAGCAAGCCTTACACCATTACCGGGGCACCCCGTATTGTTAAGGGCAAGGTCTTTATTGGCAACGGCGGCGCAGAATATGGCGTACGTGGATATATGTCCGCCTACGATATTAACAACGGCAAGATGCTTTGGCGCTTTTACACTGTACCCGGTAAGCCGGCGGACGGGTTTGAGAACGCTGCCATGGCTAAAGCGGCCGAGACGTGGACGGGAGAATGGTGGAAGTTCGGCGGCGGTGGCACGGTGTGGGATTCTATGGCCTACGACCCGGAGCTAGACCTACTGTATATCGGCGTTGGGAATGGCTCGCCTTGGAATCAAAGCATACGCAGCCCAGATGGTGGCGATAATCTCTATCTGTCGTCGATCGTTGCGCTACGCCCCGATACCGGTGAGTATGTTTGGCACTATCAAACCACGCCGGGTGATTCTTGGGACTACACCGCCACTCAACACATGATTCTTGCGGATCTAGAGATCGACGGCAAAGCCCGTAAAGTTATTATGCAGGCGCCTAAAAATGGCTTCTTCTACGTGATAGACCGGGCCACTGGCAAATTACTGTCGGCGGAAAATTACGTGCCGGTGAATTGGGCAACTCATATTGATCTAGCGACCGGTAGGCCGGTGGAGAACCCCGACGCACGCTATGGAAGTCAAGCACCACATACTCAAATGCCCGGTCCATTTGGCGGACACAACTGGCACCCCATGGCCTTTAGTCCCGATACCGGTTTGGTATATATACCAGCCATAGAAACGCCGTTCGTATATGCCAAAGATGAGGATTTTAAATACACAGAAGGTCGCTGGAATACCGGCGCCGACATGACTAAGACATCGCTACCCTCGGATGAAGCTGACTTCAAGGCTATTAAAGCGCTGCTCAAAGGGCGCTTGATCGCTTGGGATCCAAAAAAGCAGCAACGTGCCTGGCAGGTTGAGCACGATAGTCCCTGGAACGGCGGCGTGCTTGCCACAGCCGGGGGGCTAGTATTTCAGGGCAACGCCGGTGCCAAGCTAGTCGCCTATCGCGCAGACAATGGCGAGCCGCTCTGGGACTTTTTTGCACAGACTGGCATCGTTGCACCACCGATCAGCTATGAACTGGATGGCGAGCAATATATCGCCGTTGCGTCGGGCTGGGGCGGCACATTTGCCTTGCTGTATGGCGGAGTACTTCCCCAAGAGGAAGCCACACCCGGTGTTAGCCGAGGAGTGGGGCGATTAATGGTCTTCAAACTGGGAGCAAAAGCCGAACTGCCAGCCCTGCGAAATTTAGTGGTCAACAAACCAACACCACCAAAGTCTGAGGCTGACGCCGCAACTATTGCGAGTGGCAAACAACTTTATGATGTTAACTGCGCGGTCTGTCACGGCGATCACGCTATTTCTAGTGGCCTAGTACCTGACCTGCGCTGGACACCTTATCTTAGTAGCGATCAAGCCTTAGGCCTTGTTGCCCATGAAGGTATCTCAAGTGCCAAAGGTATGCCGTCATTTAGTAATGTACTTAACAAAAATGACCTAAATACTATACGAGCGTATATTGTATCTCGTGCCCACGAGAGTTTTGAGGGTAAAGAAAGCACAAGGCAATAACGTAGATCCTTAGTCCTTATCCCAACTATTGCTCTGCATGAGACTTCCACCTTCCATAAGAAGGATGGAAGTCTCAGCACAGATAGATATTGCAAAGACTATCAAGACCCTGATTTGGTATTTCACAGTCAATATCGGGCTCCGACCTTCCTTAGTCCTCAAGGTTTCCGTGCGTCGCCCGAGACATGTATTCTCTCGGCGAAACACCAAACCACCTCTTAAATGCTCGGTTGAATGAACTTTGCTCGCTGTAGCCAAGCGCTCCGGTAATCTGCGACATCGGAATATGTTGAATCTTCAGTAATTTCTCGGCTTCTTGCTTGCGAACTTCATCGACGAGGGAATCAAAGGTGTAACCTTCCATTTGAAGCTTGCGGTGTAGCGACCTACCCTGCATGTTCATTTTCTCGGATACCAACTCACGGGTAACATGCCCCGTTGGCAGCAGCTTTTTAATTAAATGACGCGCTTGGTGGCTTGCGAGCACGATCGGGCGGGAGATGGAATCAGTCTCTATTTCCACCATCGACAAGTAGTTGGAGACCAGTTTGTGAAGACTTGGGTTCTTAGAGCTAAGCTTTAACTCCAGACATTGGGTATCTAGTTCAATTTCATCATGGTGTTGATTGAAAAAAACAGGACAATTGAAAATCGCTTGATACTGCTCTTGCGTTGAAATCATAGCGTGGCGAAAATTCACTGTGATCGGCTGTAAAAGACCACCCGTCAATAACGAAATGATGTTATAGGTACAGCCCACAGTGTGCTCAACCACTTGCTCATGACTGGAGGCATGCAAGCCGACAAAATCAAGGCAGGCATAACTCCTCTCACCCTCTTTTAAGGAAAGTACGATCGCTGGCGTATAGTGATAAAGAAACTGTCCAACGCTATTTATAATTTCTCGCACGTCAGCAGACGCCAAAGCAAGAAACGCAACCGGACCGAGGATTTCTTGATCCTGAATAGCCGCTAAGCGTAGTCCGAAGTCACTGCAATTTAGCTTGCTCGCACTATCAGAAAGTAGGCGAGTAAAATCGCCAAACGGGAAAAAATAATCCTCATCGGATAAGCGGCTACAATCGATCCCCGCGCCCGTTATGAGAGATTTATCGTCTCCGTTTAACTCACTGACAAGAGCATCAAACCCTTTTAGACAGCTACTTCTTATGCGTGCAGTCATCAGGCCTCTTACAAATCATTATAACTATTTTATTGAAACCGCTATACAAACGCCTGAAACCCATAGTGCCTGAACGACCATATTGATAGGCGCAAGTTACGGCCCTACAGGCCAATACTTTCGCTCAGTATACTTACATGGCCACTTGTGTACTAGGATCTTTGCGCGTATTAATAGTCGTGCTCCCAATAGGATTTAGGTGCTTATTCATTGTGACCTTGGCTTAGGAAGATGCATTGGGCCGGCTCTTGCTGGACTTGAATGCGCAAGCATTTTCAATAGCACGCCTCATTAAAGGACGAACATAATCAGGGGGGATACGGCCCCTGCTACGCAGATAGCAATCTAGCTCAAACTATGCCAAGCCAAGGAATAGCGACGAAATTTCTGCCCTTAATCATCGCTTCGGCAGACTTATAAATATCACCTAAAATATGCTTTAGCGATGAGTATTTAGAATCCGCTTTTCAGTCATACAAGAACTGATTTTAGCGCCGACACCTAGGCTAGACTGATGCTACTATAAGCAACAAATACAGAACGTTTATACTTTTTAGCTAATAATATATAAGGTTTTTTATCGTGAGCGCTATTACTCGTCTGGCTAGCCAATATCGCTTGATAGAATCGAAGCTGAGACCGCCGTTTCTTCGAAATGCTATTCTCTACCGCGAGCAATTAACACGCTCTATCATGCACGAGCATTCCACTTCAGGCGTGCTGACATTAGTTGCATCTGCAGGTTCTGGCAAGACCACATTGATGGCGCAGATTTTCGAGGAGAGCGAGAAAGCGGGCGAACAATGCTTCTGGTTAAGTTTAGATTCTGACGATAATGAGCCAGCGATCTTCGCCAAGTATATACTCGCCAGCAGCTGTGATATCGGCCAGAATTTTCAGGAAAGCGAGTCCGCCTTCCGCGATGCAGGACAGTCCCGAAACTATGAGCAATTTTTGGATATATTATTAACTAGATTAGTCAATGTTCAGCTTGAGACGGCGATCTTTATTGATGATTTTCAGTTCATAACAAATCCCACCATTATCAAATTCTGGAATAAGTTGCTGCAGTACTCTACACCCCTACTTCGAATTGTAATAGGGAGCCGAAATCAGTTATCTCTAGACCTTGGCCGAAAAAAGATATCTGGAATGATCACTGAGGTTAATCAAAGCGATCTCAACCTTAGCGCTAGCGAAGTTACAAGATACTTGCGTGAAGTTCATGAGACAAACGTTCCTGAACACGCAGCCGCACTACTACAGTCACTTACCGAAGGTTGGATTGCCGGCATTCAACTTGCAGCACTGGCAATTGGTCGAGATCGAGTCGACGCCGTGAGTTACATTGAAAGCTTTACAGGCAAAGATAAAATTTTAACCGAGTATCTTCTACAAACAGTTTTGCGCGAACTTCCTGTGCCAGTTCGCGAATTCTTACTCGATACTGCACCGCTAACGAGATTCACCGCAGATCTTTGCAACCATGTCTGCAAACGCAGCAATGGCAGGGAGATGCTTGAATATCTTAATCAGAGCAACTTATTCATTGTTCCAGAAGATAATGTTGAGCATTGGTATCGCTACCACCATCTATTTTCTGATTTTTTAAGGAGCGAGCTAAGGAAATCCAATCTAGAAAAATACGACATGATTTGCATCAGCGCAGCGACGTGGTGTGAGAGTGAAGACTTACTTAATGAAGCGGTTCAGTATTGCCTATTAGCAAGGGATTTTAATAAAGCAGCTGGGCTAATAACCAAAAGAGGACCAAATTTAGCCCAGCTCAGTGGCGATCACTCTACAGTACTTGATTGGATGCGCAGACTTCCTGAGGAATACCATACCTCAAGCCCCCAATTACTGCTGGTGCACGCATGGTCAAGCACCTTCTCTCGCGACCCAAAGCTGGCCGTGACTCTGTGCAGAAAAGTCTTTGCGGGGATACACGACCCCGATCTTTATGGCTGGACGTTGAATAAAGATCAGAGCGACGATGCTTTCTGGCTCGCCAAATCAATAGAGGCCATTGCAACAGTCGTATCAGATGAATTAAGTAAAAGTATAATCTTGTGCGAATCCATAATAGAAATGGCACCACCGCTGCAGTTACTCGCACTGGCGACAACTTATTCAGTGATGGCCTATGCTTGCCTGGGGCTTAGGGAGTATCAAAAAAGCGTTAATTACGCCGCAGAAGGGTATAAATATAGCATTCAGGCCGGCTCTAAATTCGCCGCAGTCTGGGCAGACTTTATTTCTGGCCTTGCCAATATTGAATTGGGCCGCCTACATAGTGCACTTGAGGATGCTGATCGCGCTTCCGCTACCGCTGGGATTGAGCATGCTCACAATGCGTATTTGCGCGCAATGGCTGACTTTATTCATAATGAAGTTAATGTTCAAAAATGCAATTTTGATGTGTTGCAACATCGATTAAAATTTACCCATACCTTTACCTCGCTATACGGGCCCGCCGAACCGCTCCTCACATCGATACGAGGGGATGCTAGACATCTCTTTTGGGTTGGAGAATTCGATAGTGCGCGCAAGATTTTGCGCAATGGTCAGGATCTCGCGCTTAGTACTAATCAATTTCGACTGCACTTTGCTTTACTCGCAGAAGAGATCGAGTTGCAACTTAGATTTGATGGCATTGACTCGGCCAAAGAAACAATCAGAAGGGTGAATTTCTATTCGTCCGATCACATCAATCTACCTATCGAATTTAAACCTTGGATCGAGGAAACAATTGCGGTTATCGAGATCCGCGTCTTGATGGCTGGCGGTAAAGTCGATGAAGCACTTGAGAGAATAAGTAATATTATTAAATCGACCATACAGACCGGCGACACAAGGGTTCGATTTTTACATAAAATGCGGTCACTCAGAGCACTTGGACTATGGCGAAACGGCTCAGCAAGAGAAGGCGTGAGGGAATTGGCGCGAGTAGTAGACGCCGCTGCTCCGGAAGATCACGCCTATGAGATAGTGATGGCTGGAAGTGAAATTCTCGCAATTCTTAAGGAGATTCAGCCTAAGAGGAAAAACCCACTAGTAGATAAGGATTTATCAGTGAAGTACGATTTTATCGAAAGGATCATATCCTCTATCAACGGTGATCTAGATACTCCCAAGCGTAAAATGGTGCTCGAAAACAGCAATATCGATGTTACCAAGTTACTAACTGGTAGGGAGCTTGATATTTTAAAACTTATCGTTCCTGGGCTTGATAATAATCAGATCGCCGGAGAGCTGCAATTATCGGTCGCCACCGTTAAATGGCATATCCACAATATATTTCAAAAGATTGGTGTTCGTAGTAGAACTGCTGCCGCTGCCTATGGACACAATGCGAACTTAAGATAGATTGACCTTCGATGCTTACTTTTAACTATGCGTATTTACTTGCGCGAATACTTGCAAGCACGCCAGTCTGGCAGCACGCTAGCCATGCTAGTTTGGACTTACCCCGCCCCACTGACTCTCGAAGGTGCTTTAGACGACCCAAGCAGGGCATAGCTAAAACCTCCGCCTGAGTGATCGTTATTGTCTTTGCCTAATTAAAGAGATCGTGTAGTTAGCAACAACTAACCGTCAAAATTATAAGTGAAACTAATACCTGCGGCATATTGATACATATGTATCATTAAGGTCTGCCCAGGCCCCAGTGGGTTGGGAGCCTTCAAAACGCCTTTTTCGACAAAATATAAAACACCGTTAATTTTCCATCTTGGCGATAACTGCTCACTGATACCCAGGGTGTAATGCCACTCAGTAATAGCCGGAGACATCAAATTCAAGAAAATCTCGGAGTCGCGAACAAAATGCTCACCATAATTCAAACCTGCTCGTAAGCTGGTAGTAGGGCGCACATCCCACTGGTAACCCAGTTTATAAATTGTCATATCTTTCCAGCCGAAGCCCGCACCACCGTCGTCGCCCAGCCGACTCGCCTTTAAGTTTGGCAAAAACCGATTCCCGGTGGATTTCACATCAGAGTAAGCGATTCGCTGAATATCAAAAACCACATTATGACTACCGCCCCGCCATGCTATGCCCACTATCAAGTTTGCCGGGATATCACGACCACCTTGCTCCGCTAGTAGCCCCGAATATTTACTCAACTTTCCCATGCGAATTTCTGATCGATAGCTGGCGCCGGCGTGTATCGACTTACTTAAACTCCCCTGCCATCCGACAGCAAGACCGTAGCCCCAGCTTTGATCTGGGCCGCGATCACTCATTTTATCTCCATTCGAGGATAATCCCGAAAATTGGGACACGCCACTGAACTCGAAGGTCTGATAGGCTAGAGTAGGAGATACACCAAAAGCATGATTTTCATTCAGGCGCCAAGAGTAGGTAGGTACAACAAATATCTGGCTCAAATCAATCCCCGCATCACCGCCGGAATAGGTGTTACTAGAATAATCCGTATTATTGCCGCTCATATACACAGAGACCCCAAGGGACGAGCCGCTTTCAAGCATTTTATTGTATCCAAAGCTTGGGATAATAAAGTATAAGTTCTTACTTCTTTGACTACCCTCAGATAGATAAAATGTACCCTCACCCGGCGACTCCACAGCGCCACCCGTGACCGTGTAGCCGCGGTGAGACGAGAATATTTCGGTACCGAAATCTAGTTTATTGCCAACCGAATTCATACCTGCCGGATTTGTTGCCCCCGCCAGGGAGTCCTGAGACCAGGCAACACCAGCACCACCCATACCCTTGTTAACAATGCCATATCCATGGGATGACAAGCCATTTGTTGCATAGCTCTCCGGAACCACAAAAAAGCACATCAACGGAATCACTATTCTAAGCCACATAACACTTATCTCAAGTTTAAGCATATAAGAACGCCAGATCTTATTTAGGGTACAGCTAGGAAAATATAGTCTTTTACTAAAGACCCTAGGAGGGTGCACTTCGGCAATTCAAATAGCTTGCCTGTAGAGGACAAGGTTTTATCATCTAAAGACATGCATTAAGATGATGCTTAACTCCTAGCTAAATTTTAAAAATAGAATTTAAATTTAAATCGGCTTTCTAATATGAGTATTGAGCAGTTATACTCATTGTGCGTAGACATTCCTGCTGCCACTTAAAACCGACAATTATAAAAAGACGGTTATTACGGGGATGCAAAGCAGAATTTTCAGTTAAAATTATCTCAGACGTACGATCTTATACGTCATCAATTACTTGCAGAGATTATTTATGGGTATCGGCGGAATCAGTATCTGGCAACTACTTATAGTTTTAGCCATAATTGTTTTACTATTTGGCACAAAAAAAATTGGCACCTTGGGCAGCGATCTGGGCAGCGCATTACGGGGTTTCAAAGACGGCATGAAAGGATTTGATCAAAAAACAAAAGAAGATGACGAGCAAATCAACTCGGCGGAAGTGTTAAGCGAGAATAAGAATCGTCCAGAATAGCAAGCTACTCCTCTGCGTCACATTTGGAACTAATCAACCATGTTCGATATGAGCTTCCTTGAGCTAATAGTCATCGCCGTAGTCGGCTTGCTTGTTCTTGGCCCGGAGCGACTTCCAGGCGCTATTCGCACCGGATCGCTCTATATTGGCCGAATAAAGCGCACCGTCAACAAACTGCGCTATGAAATTGAACATGAAATTGGCGCAGGGGAAATACAGAGTACATTAAAGAATGAAGCAACAAACCAAATAGAGTCCGACATTGCAGAGCTAAAGAAAAACTTCCAGCATACTATTTCCTCAGTACAAGGCGATATAGCAAAGGACAGCACGCAAATCCTAGAGCAAACAGAAGCCGATACATGTATAGCTGAAAATCAGACTTCCACAAAAAATGACCCTCAATCATTATGACTTCAAATACCGCAGGCACTAGTAGTAGCTCTAATCTGACGAACCGCGTAACCGAGCTAAGAAACCGACTTCTACGTGTTTTGGCGGCAATGTTAATATCATCGCTGTGCTTAATACCATTTTCTGACGATATATATAGTCTTGTTGCCGGGCCGCTTCTGCAGTACCTACCAGAGGGAGGAAGTATGATCGCTACCGATGTGACATCCACTTTCATGGCACCCTTGAAGCTAGTACTTTGTGCAGCCTTCGCCCTATCTATGCCTGTCTTTCTGTTCCAGCTGTGGAGCTTTATCTCCCCAGGACTCTATCGTAATAAGAGACAACTTGGCATTACGCTATTAATATCAAGTGTGATCCTGTTTTATATTGGTATCGCCTTTGCGTTTTACGTGGTCTTTCCACTAGTATTTAGCTTTTTCAGTAGCGTCACACCTGACGGCGTATCCTACACGCCAGATATTTCACTATATCTAAATACCGTGCTGAAATTATTTCTCGCTTTTGGCCTAACCTTCGAAATCCCCATAGCTACCGTGCTTCTAGTAAGCAGTGGCATAACAAGCAGACAGGCATTAAGTGAAAAGCGCCCTTACGTCATTGTTGCCTGCTTTATCGTAGGAATGATTTTGACTCCCCCCGACATAATATCCCAAGCATTGCTTGCAGTTCCCATGCTAATACTATTTGAACTTGGTCTACTCTTTAGTTTTTTCATTACAAAAATAGAAACGCAATAATTCTAATTGCGCTTAATTCCAAGATAATATTCACGCTTAGGGGCGTGGGCTTAGATTAGCATTTAAAGTTCTGCCCAGAGATCGCGCCAAGCAAGCAAACGACATTTGCGGCCTTTGTATTTGCGCCCCGCACTATCTTCATCGGCATCAGCCTAAAAAGTCATTGGCTGATCTGCTTAAATAGCGGACGTAAGCGACAGCGACCACCATACCAACATTGCCACCTGCGCGAGGAACGCGGGGAAGCGCACCACGAAGATCATCAGGTGGTGAACGGAGATGATGTGCGAGACCGACTGTATTATACGAGCGCCGACATACGTCATTGCTAAACCATCAGTTACTGCTGATTGATCACTAACATTGGCAAGTAGAATAACACCAAAGAATAACGGCGCAGTTTCCAAACTATTGCTAAGTGCATCACAAACTCGCTTTAATAGCGGGCCATCTTGAGTTTCACCACCACGCGTCCAAGCATCTGCCTTGCGCTTAAAACTCATTACCATAAATCCGCGATAGGCAATAATAGTAAGTAGTAGCAGTAGTACCCAGCCAGTATAAGCGGCCATTGCGATTAGGGACGTTGTCATTTTATTATCTCCATTAGGAAGCTAAGTACATCAAGGTATTATTATCATTGTTCTAAAATATCGCTTCGGCGTGATAGCAAACTCCGAAGCATTCAAACATATCAGTTCATTCGATTTGAACGACCACTCATAAGCCTTTCTATAACTTCCGCATCCAATCGGCCAGGGCTTCGCCGATCTCATGTGGGGAATCTTCCTGAACAAAATGGAGACCCGAAACAGTTACTTCCGAGATATTAGGCCAAGATCTGACAAGATCCCTGACCGGACCAGCGAGAATTGCACCTGGCTCGACGTTCACGAAAAGCTTAGGAATATGCGTTTCCGATAGCCAAGCACTGTATGCAGTAACAATGTCTACTACGTCCTCTGGCTCGCCCTCAATCGGAAGTTGACGTGGCCATGTCAACGTCGGCCTGCGCGACTCCCCGGTCTCGGTAAACGGTCGACGATATTCCGTCATTTCGACGTCGGTTAATACTCTCAGTACTTGGCCTGGCAGAACCTTCTCAACAAACAGATTGTCCTCTAAAATTAATTGCTCTCCCTCAGAAGACCGGAATCTTTTGAAGATATCCTGCTCACTTTCGGGAAACAGATCCCAGCTGGGGATTGGCGCCACGATCGCCTCCATAAATGCGATACCTTTTACCGCGTCTTTATGAGTGTGCGCCCAATGAAATCCCAATCCAGATCCCCAGTCATGAATAACCAAGGTCACATTCTTATCTGCACCTATAGACTCCAGTAGAGCAAATAAATACTTGCGATGCTCCACATAGGTGTAGCTCTGAGGGCCACTATCATCAAGCTTTTCGGAATCACCCATGCCAATTAGGTCCGGTGCAATTAGGCGGCCAGCCCCCTCCAAGAAAGGCATAATATTTCGCCACAGATATGAGGAGGTAGGATTTCCATGAAGGAAAACAATTGGATCACCACTGCCATGTTCGACGTAGGCCATACGTTTTCCGTGAATAATTTTATACTTTTTTTCGTAAGGGTGTTTATCTGATAGAAGCGTCATTTTATATTTCCCAGCTAATTTCAAGTCGGACGTAGATTATCTAAAGTTCACCCCAATAAAATGGCGGATAGCTAGCACCTCGAAATCATACTTTATCAAGACGAATTACTATCTCACTACCGCTTTATTGAAACTCGTACGACACAGATAATCCTTCGCGCCATATTTAGAATCATATTCAGGCATAGCTTATGCGCTATCCCAGCCTGCATAAGCTATGCACAATGACTTCATATCGCATCTTATTACACTCACACTAATTCTTATTCTAGATAGCGACATCAAGCGTTTTCCGAATTTAATTTTAAGATTGTGGCACCTTTATAGGTTTTCTACTGAAGATACCGAGAATTGGCGTTCCATGGGCTCGGAGTATTGGTTCAATCTCGCGGTGAAGAGCATGGTAGCGATAGAACGGTACCCGTGGAAATAGGTGGTGGATGGAATGGATATTCTGCCCCAACCAAAACCATTCAAAAGGGCGCATCCAAGAGGGCATGATCAGGCTACTGGTATTCTGATAGCGTTTAGTATTGTCATAGGGGAAATGTGGTCGATAGGCAAACCAGTAGCTCACACACCACGCGCCAATAAAATAACCAAGGATCACAACGACAGAAATACCTGGCCGGTCAACAATTGCGATAATTAGACCGCGCCAACCAAGCGACACACACAACTCAGTTACGTAAAGGACACGATCTTTTAACTTAGCTGAGTGCCAATTGTTTTTTGCAAAAAAAGCATTCTGCGCGAAGAAAAACCACAGTACGGTTAACACAGCCCTTACAGGCCCCTTACCCATTCCACTTATACGAAAATCCGGATCTTTGTCTTCAACATTAGTGAAACGGTGATGCGTGAAGTGCTCATGTTTATGAGAGGCATAAGCGATACCAATTATTGGCGCGACAGCGTAGCCACAAAGTCCATTGAGCCATCGTAAGTGCGGTTTATTACCACCGATATTGCCATGCACGGCCTCATGTAAACTTGTATATGAAATATAGGTGAGTATGCCAATTAGAAGTGTGGCAAGCCAAACTGACATGTAGCCATAGGCGAAAAGTACTAAACAGGGAATAAAAAGACTACAAACTAAAAATGTAAGTACCAATGTCGGCCACGCAACTTTTCCCATATGTCCTATGGCCGCGGCAATCGCCTGCTTGTTTAAATCAGCTAATTCTTCCTGCATATTCATTCCCTTATCCAGATTGACAACTTGAATTATTTAACAGTACATTAGCGCTGAACAAATAAAAATAACACCGCAGATATGTCCTTTTACACAGCACTTACGGCCATATTCAATTGACGACCAAATCGAGCTATCTTAATGCTAGAAATAGAAAATACGCTTCGACCCGTCGCTTTCAGCAAGGTAATGATAAATTTCGCATCCGGGCATGGTGTCGATATAGAAACCTGCTTATGTGGTACCGATATTTCTGAGCATAAACTAAACGACGGCGGCGCACTTATTCGCCGCGAACAGGAAATGCGGCTTATTGAAAATCTAATACTTGCTCTTCCAAATGTGGCGGCGCTCGGCTTTAAAATTGGACTTTGCTATAACATAGCCACATTCGGAATTTGGGGATTCTCTCTACGAACTTGTAGAACATTAAGAGATGCTCTTCAAACTGCATTACGATTTTTGCCCTTAAGTACCGCGTACTGCGAGATCAACTCCTTCGAACAAGGTGACTATTTTGGTTTGCGCTTGAACCCTCAGTCGACTCCCACTCATCTCCGCCAATTTCTATTGGAGCGCGATATGGCGACCAGTATCGCCGTTATTAAAGAGCTTAGCCTGAATGAAATTCAAAATTTAAAAACCAACTTCACTGGGCCGCCTACCGCTGATACAAGCTATATCGAGTCGATCTGCGGCATCAAACCGAATTTCCGAAGCGCATACAACGCCATTCGTATACCTCTAAACTATGTTGATAGACCGCAGCCTACTTACGACGCCAAGCTGGCCCGCGCACTGGCGGATCAATGTGCTCGGCAGCTACGGCAACGTCAACCCGGCGGAATATCAGATCGAGTTCGGCAACAAGTTTTGGGTCCATTAGGACTAATGGCGTCACTAGACGATGTCGGTGCCGCACTTACAATCTCTAGCCGGACGCTACGGCGCAAATTAGATCGTGAAAATACCAGCTTTCGCATATTAGTTGAGGAAGAGCGCAAGCAAATGGCGTTTCAACTACTAATAGATAGCGATATGAAGATCGAGGAGTTGGCAGCACATTTAGGCTACACCGACACAAGTAGCTTCACTCGCGCTTTTAAACGCTGGAGCGACTGCTCACCAAGAGATTATAGGGACAACTCAAGCGCAGGCCAGGCTCCATCAGATTTCATCGTAGACTAGTTATTTAGTCGCTAAGTGCGATTCCAAAATCGCCTGCAACTGCCATCACATCATAGTAATTTTTTATTTTCACTCCACGACTTTTATTTTTATCCCGTCAAATTGTTTTGTGACAGCTATCTGGCATCCTAACCTTTGACCTGGATCCCCGTCGGCTGCGAATTCAAGCATATCCAGCTCCATTTCTTCGGGATTTTCAAGTAGGCCAGGAATACTCACATCAGCAAATATTCGACAGGTACCGCATGCACAAGATCCGCCACAGTCACCGTCAATGCCTACCACCATATTATTGGTGGCAACCACCATTAAACTTTCTCCAATTTTTGCAGTGGTCACTTTCTCAATACCGCTACTTTCTATGAACGTGATTGTTACGTCTCCAGCACTCGCTACCACTATATGTATTTCCTATATGTATGTTTTTATATTACTTTCCGAAATTCATTATTTCAGCCAGTCGCTGATGGTTTATCTCTAGAACGTCTGCGCCAGCGCGCTCAAATCGACGCCATGCGATTTGAATCGGATTTTGCTTGGTGGTGACCATAGGATGTCGCCGCGGATGATAGTCTTTTTTGAACACCGGCAAAGCGGATTTCAGAAACCGACTTAGCATTAGAAGACAAAACCCCACCTTTTTAACGGCAGTAAACGGATTTCTAGTCCAGCCTTCTACTTTTGCCATTATCCAATAGCTCTGAATGGTTTCTTTAGCAATATGGCTAAGTGCGAATAAAACCATCCACTTGCGATACCACTCGTGTTCGCCATACAAGTGCTGATAGACATCAAACGCCACAGCACCATGCTCAACTTCCTCAACTTGATGCCATATCCACAAAGCGGTCATTACGCCATCGCTGTCTTTAAACCACTTCTCATGATTATCAAGAACGATCATCCCCCCCAGGAACGTAAATGTTTCATATCCTGCAGTGAAGGCAAGCAAACGCTTCATGTCATCATTTTTAGCGTGCTTTGCGAAATAATCTTTAGCCTGCTTATCCTTACTAGCAATTTCAGGATATCGCTTTGACAGCCAACGATTGACGCTAATAAAATTCTTTGCATGATGACCTTCTTGGCCAATGATATGAGAAACGTCGCTCAGCAAGCCCTCATCGTTTATGAGCTTTTTAGCGCCGGATAGGGCTTTGATTAAATATCGCTCAAAGTAGGGCACGTGAACGCCAAGAGCATTGATGAACATGGAAAACTCTGGCTTAGTCTGACTCCACAGTGGGTCCTGGAACTGCACATTGTCCAAATTGAATTGAAGTGCTCTAACAGGAATCTCGTCCATTGGGTGAATCGAAGGAAGTGTGTTCATAGCTACTATCTCCAACTAATATATTGTTAGGATCACACACTCGCTCCTTGTCAGAGCCGATCTATAGGTTGGGTTTCGCAAGTTTTTTACTGGGAACCAGTTAAAAGGATGGCCCACCAGTATTGCGGGCATTTATTTTTTATGTATTTAAATCAAATCGTTAGGACAGGAAGATATCAGCGCCAATGGTATCAGCACGGTTAATGCCAAAGACTACTGGGTGGCGGATGGCACCAACGGGTAGTCGGCGGGAAGATTCTGCGTTTCACTCACGACCTTAGAACGGCACTTGCACGCCAGCAGGGCCTAGGATCTATATCAAACTTATTTTACGCGCATAAGCCGCAGCAGCTGTTCGACTTTTCACATCAATTTTTTGATAAATATTATGTAGATGCCACTTTACGGTCGCTATAGAAATCACCAGCTCGCCAGCTATTTCGCTATTCGCCATACCAGCTCCTATCAGCTTAAGTATGCTGATTTCTCTACCGGTGAGCTCATATCGCCCGGCAACATTGGCATTAGTAGGCTTAAGCTCAACGACTGACTCAGCAGCTTCGCCGCTTAATAGCAGGAGCAGTCGATTAACAAAGTTATTCTTAACTTTTAACTCGTTGCTATCTATACCCTGGTGATGCCTTGATTGAATTTCTTCCAGAATAGGCAAAAGCTGACGCCCAGACACTAAGATTGGATAAGCGTGGTCCTCCTGTGCGGCATCGTTGATGACCTTATCTAATTCCCGAACACCCTCTTTCTTTTGATTGTTGTTCCATAGCGCAACCGCCTTCATGGTTGCCAGAGCTCGCAGTAGCCGAACACGGCTATCATTTTTTATTCTTGTCGCATTGATAAGTCTTACAATGATCTTAAGAGCTTTTTCAGCTTGATTTTCAGCCAAGAGGACTCTTGCCAAGATCAGCTGTGTCGTGTCCTGAATCGCCGGAATTAACTCTGCAGACAAATCACTGGTATCAAAAGTAAAGAAATGCGTTCTCGTTACCGTTTCCTTAGCCTCAGCAACTTGGCCACTCCATATTTGAAGCTCGATCTCCTCAGCAACAAGCCCAAAATGTAAGCGCCCCTGATTAGTCGACAGCGCTATCTCTTGACCGTGATGCAAAACCTCCCAGGCTAAATTAAGTTGCCCCCCCCAGACCAATTTCCTAGCTTCATTTCTAATTGCAGCTAGCAGCGGCTCGACAGGACCATACAAGGATATAAAGGAGCGTCCCAGACCGGAGCTTTCAGCTGGAACATTAAAGTTACACTTCTGAACATTTATTTCCGAGCGTATAAAATCAGCCATAGCACATAGCGAGATATTATTGTCGCTTGCGGGGCCGGCTTTTTGGGAGGCTTTACTGGCGTTCTCTGAGGCAGCCCTCAACTTTCCCATTTCGACATTAGCTAGACCACCAAGAAACTCAGCCCAAACTGATCCATAGTTTGATCCAGACTTAATCGAGAATTTGTATGCTTCCGCGGCGTAGTGAGCACTCTGTACATATTCTCGCTGGCCAAGCATTGAGTAAGCCAAACAGTTATATATAGATGAAATATCAAATAGCTCGGTCTTTGGTATTGAATCTAGGATTTGCTTACATTTATCCGCACTTTTAATCAACTCATCAGAAGCGACTATCGCTATTACCTCGGTGGTCTTCGCCTGCCAGTAGCATGTTTCTATCGTAGCCTTATCTAAATCCCAAGCAAATAGAGTGGCGTCCTCTAAGCCAGCAAGCGCTTTGTGACAAAGTTCGATCGCTCGCTCAGGATCTCGACTAAACGTACATGACCACGCGTGATTTAATACTAACTGGGGCTGACTAGTGTGATACTTCTCCGGCAACCTCCGCATCCAATCCAATATCGTAGAGTGATCTCCTCGCAGCAAGGCAATATCTGGCGCCCTAGCGGTAATCAAGTCGGCGGCCTTGTCAAAATTGTTGGCCGTTAAATAATACTGGATTGATTCTGTTAATAAGTCTTGCGACTCCCACCACTGAGCAGCTCTAATACAAATTTCATTATACCGAAGGGGATTTTGTTTTTTTAACTCTGAACGAAGAAAATCCTCGAATAAATGGTGGTAGCGATACCATATTCCGTCGCGATCTTCAGGAACGACGAAAATATTGTTTTTATCCAGATACTCTATTATTTGATGCCCATTGTCTGCTTCGTTTATATGATCGCAAAGAACGGCGGAAAATCGAACGAGTGGCGATGAGGACAGTAAAAATGCTCGCACATCGGAAGGTAATTCACTAAGCACTGTTTGCAGGAGATATTCAGTCAAAGACTTGTCTTTGCCAGTGAACCCCTCTACAAAATCTGCCGCAGGCGTATTAGAGCTTGATATTGCCAACGCTGCCAACTGTACACCGGCCACCCAGCCCTCAGTTGAATGGTGCAGAACCTCTGCGGATTTAATTTCGCAAGGTATATTGTGCGCTTGATCCAAGTAACGCTGGATTTCAGTGGCCGTCAAATTTAGATCATTTTGGGTAATATCCGTAAGCATTCCGGAAATCTGACGCCGACTTAGATCCAAAGGCAGTCTATTTCGGCCGGCGATGACGACACACATGGTCGGCGGCGCATGCAATATCAAACGATTCCAAAATCGAATAATCTCTGGATTACTAATATACTGAAAGTCATCGATGAAAATCGTTATTTCTATGCCGATGGAAATTATTCTCGCTAAAAGCGTATCAAATAATGCACTGTAATCTCTGTTCGAGCTGTATTTAAGAAATGCCAGCTCACGCTCTGCACTTTTAATATCGAGACCGTAGGTACAAGCTATAAAGTACTTTGAGAAAATAGCCGACTCATTATCATCAACATCCAAACTTAGCCAGCAACAATGCCGCCCACTGCTTAGCGCGCCATTATATAGTTCTGCCATCAAGGTACTTTTCCCCGACCCTGCGGGAGCAATAAGGGTAAGCAAGCGCGTCGCGGCAGCCTCAGCCTCAACACGCCGGGTTAAAGACTCTCTCGCAAACGCTTGGGCCCGCAGATACGGCGGCTTTAACTTTGTTTCCAGTATTTGAAATTGGCTAAATATTGATCGAGCGGTGTCCACTGCCGGAGAATCCTTATTATTATTTTCAGGTATTTAAATCTGTCGAAAGGCATGACAATAAAACTATTTGAGATATTTATAACTGTCAATACCAACACTTTGATTGGGTTCACAACACCCACAATTAGGTAGCATATCGCTGTTAAAGCGAAATTCAGTATGTAACAAAAACCTTACTATGCATGAATTTACGCTCGAGCGCCTCCTAACAATAATATGTGGATCAATAACCATGCAGAGTTACTACTCTAACAAGCTAATCCGCCAAGGATTTTTCGGCATCTTAGTCTCCCTAGTATCGGGATTCATTCTTATTTTCTCTATGATTGGCGGCGCTTCACTCAGTCCAATCCCGCTGCTTATCGAATTCGACGTGCCTGGCACCGCCGCCGGCTGGCGTGGAGTACATATAGGCATGATGATGAACGGCATAATGGCGATAAGCTTTGGGGCCGCTATGCGAGCCTTTTATCTTAATGACACCCAGGCTTTCCGTGTATTCCTGGGTACAGTAATCGCCGTTTGGGGTAACTTCATGTTCTATTTATTTGGCATGTTTGCACCCAATCACGGACTCACTCTAGAGGCGAATGCCATGGGTGAAGCCAGCCTAGCCGGGGCCTTCGCATTTTTTCCCGCTCTTGTGGGAGCTATCACGCTGTTTTATGCGGTGATATCGATGCTTAGGGCAGAATCGCTAGATTAATTTCACCATTGCACAGAATCGATGAGATACCGGATTACGGTCTTATAAGGGAGGAATTATGAGTATTAGTCAAGCACACGATTTAGTTCGCGAGCTACCATCCAACGCTAATTTCAATGCTATTTTTGAAAATCAAAAAGCCGCCTTTGAAAGCAATAAATTTCCATCTCTGACACAGAGACGGCAGCACCTGAAGGCACTTAAGAATCTGCTAACAGACAATAGTGATCTTATTATCACTGCATTATGTAAGGATTTTGGCAATAGATGTACCGAGGAGACTCGCCTCTCTGAAATCAGCAATAGCATTAACAATATCGACTATGCCAGTCATAAGCTAAGTACTTGGATGCGGCCTCACAAACGAGGCACTGGAATTTGGTTTTTACCCGGAGAGAATCAAATAGTGCCACAGCCACGAGGCGTAGTTGGCATTATTGTACCGTGGAACTACCCTATTAATATCGCGGTATCCGGCCTGGCATCTGCCATAGCCGCGGGAAACCGGTGCATGGTGAAAATGTCGGAGTGCACCCCGGCAACAGAGAAATTACTTCGCGAACTTATTGCCAGTAAGTTTAGCCCCGACCATATTTCAATAGAAGGCGGTGAAGCCGACGCCGCGGCTACTTTTTCGGCGCTGCCATTCGACCACTTAATGTTTACCGGCTCCACCCGCGTTGGCCATTTTGTGATGGCGGCCGCCGCAAAGAACCTAACACCCGTCACCCTTGAACTTGGCGGCAAGAGCCCCGTTATTGTTGACGAAAAATACCCGATTGACGAAGTTGCAAAACGCGTACTTTGGGGAAAGACCTACAATGCTGGTCAAACCTGTATAGCACCGGACTATGCCCTTCTACCGACAGGAAGTACTGAAAATTTTATCGTGTGGATTTCCCGCCACTTTCGGGCGCATTTCCCAAATGGGGTGGCGTCCAATGACTACACCTCAATTATCAACAAGGCACATTACGACAGGCTAACAGCCCTAGTAAACGATGCCGAGGCCGATGGCGCTCGGATCGTCAGGCTAGAAGAGCCTAGCCCTGAACACGTAAAAAATCGTAAATTTCCGCTGACACTGGTTATTAATCCCTCACCTGGCAGCCGGGTAATGAAGGAGGAGATTTTTGGCCCAGTATTACCAGTTTTAGAGACTAAGTCAGTGAATGACGCAATCAATTTTGTCAACGCAAGAGCCAGACCGCTCGCCCTGTATTTATTCTCGAACTCAAACCGTTTGCAAGACGAAGTGCTTAAATCCACCCATGCAGGTGGCGTCACTATTAACGACGTTTTGATGCAATATTTGCAGGCCGCGCAACCCTTCGGCGGTATTGGTAGCAGTGGCTTTGGGTCTTATCACGGCAAAGAAGGCTTTTTGACTTTCTCGCATATGAAGCCGGTGTTTAAGCAGCGTGGTATAGGACGATTTACTGGGGTCAAATTACTTTACCCTCCCTACGGCAATATTGGTCGACGCCTTATTTCCCTAATGGGGGGTTAGTACTACGATGCAAATACATCCATTTTCAGCTATTGACTACCAATGTGATTCCGCACCGGAAAGCATTGCTATTATTGACGATAACAACGCATACACCTTCGCAACATTGCGCCGGAATGCCTGGCAAGCAGTAAATGGTTTCAAGGCTCTAGGTCTGAGCTCTGAAGATCGCATTTCACTGGTATGTAAAAATCGCTATGAAGTTCTCGTACTGCTTACTGCCGCCCTACTGGGCGGCCCCGTTATCGTCCCTATCAACCGGAGACTTAGCCAATCAGAGCTTATCTGGATAATCGGTGACGCCAAATCTCAATGCCTCATTATGGACGTGGAAACGGCGGCTACACTAGGCGACATTAACCTTAGTCAGCACTTTATTCTCAAGGACAAGGGCAATACAAAAGACTTAGCAAAACATGAACACTGTTTTTCCGATTGGCTTGAGCAACAGTCATCCGTGCCGGCTGCGATTAGCTTTGCTGCCGATCGCGGCTATTTACAAGTCTACACCTCTGGCACCAGCGGCTTCCCAAAGGGGGTCGTGTTAACGCAGGGCAACTGTGTATCTCAGCTAGTGGCAGTAACACTTACCCTCGACGTTTCGATCTTAGCCGGCGAAAGCATGTATCAAGCTTTACCACTTTTCCATGTTGGTGGAATCTTCGTTTCACTAATGTGCTTGAGCAGAGGCGCCACGCTTCAACTGCGAAGTGAGTTCAACCCCGAAACGACACGCCAGCTATTGAGTTCTGGACAAGTAGAGCACGCGGCTCTAGTACCGGCAATGATTCAAGCTTGTACGACGCTGGAGTCTGCTAGCGACACTCACTACCCTAAATTAAAGTCTATCTTTTACGGTGCGTCACCAATATCCGAGTCTGCACTGCGTGCAGCATACCGACACTTCGGCTGCAATTTCGTACAGATTTACGGTATGACAGAAACCCACAGTGTTATTTCCATACTTGGCGCTAGAGATCACAGAGCAATCTTCAGCTCAGAGGACTCGCCGTTAATAGGATCAGCAGGCAGACCAATAATCGGAACCGCAATCAAGTTGACAGACATCGATGGCAATACCGTTACTAAAGGTGGCGCGGGAGAAATTTGCGTTCAATCTGACCTAGTCATGAAAGAGTATTGGAATAATCCTAGCGGTACTCAGGAAGCCATCCAAAATGACTTTCTACTTACTGGCGATGTCGGCCGAATCGGTGATAGCGGGCATCTCTTCGTTGTCGATAGACTAAAAGATATTATCGTTTCTGGCGGCGAGAATATTTCGTCACTGGAAATTGAATCAGTGCTTATGCAACACCCAGCCATCGCAGATGTAGCCGTCATTGGATCACCCGATGAAAAATGGGGCGAAATTGTGGTCGCCGTTATCGTCGCCAATAGTGCCGTCGATACAAGCGAAATTGGGGACTTCTCCAGAAAGTATCTCTCTGGATTTAAACTCCCCAAGAAGATCCTATTTACCGATACTATTCCACGCAATGCCGGTGGAAAGATACTTAAGAAACAACTACGAAAAATGTATGCGGAGCCTAGTCTGGGTTGACTATCTGTTATAAACACCCAGAAGCACCCCATCCCTTGAATATGGCTGATGCGGCGCTTCTAATATTTACTCCCGCTGGTCTGGCAACGCTAAAAATATAAGAGTGGGTCGCCGCCACACACTCACAGACAATTACTATTTTATTACTTTAAATTCGATGTATTGCCGATAAGTTTCAATAAGTATATTCATGATGACGTTGCGCAACGCTAAGGAAGCTCGCAACGCCAATCAAAACTTATATTAATCAGACGCCCGCAGGGAGCGATACGCTATTACTAGCAAGATATACATAACCATAAGAATGCCGACGTAAAACAGGAAAAAAGCAATATTATTAGTTAGTGGACCACCATATGCGAGTCCCCGGCTATCTGTAAATAGGGCGTCCATTGATGAGGCAATAGTGAACATCCAGCCAACCGAGATCATGGCGACGCTCATTCTACGGATAGTTTTTATAGTGAATGGCAGCAAGGGCAGTAGCAAGGCAAAAATCCAATGAATTACCCCACCTAAAACTCCTTCTAAATGCGTCATTCTCCACGCTTTTACGGAACCCGGCATCTGATATTCAATAGTCGGGAACGGCCACAAGCGAATTTCACCCAGCAGATAAAATAGAAATCCAAACCCGGCAACCCCAGCAAAGAAGATTAGCAAGGCACCACTTGCGATTAACATTCTTTGAGTACCTATTAATTCCTTAGACGACTGCATGGTTTACCTCTGTTTTTATAAATTTCATTTTTGGCACTGGCATGGCGGGAGTGCTGGTATCGACAAGCGGTGCTTCGGCAAGGGTCATTTCTGATGGATAGCTTCTCAGCCACTCTTTAACCCACTCGGAATCTTTTTCGGAACGCGGCGTATGCCCCGGCATCATGGATCTAGCGATGTAGGGAAGAACGTATTTTAAGAAACTTGCCACATATTTATAAAAGTTTAGCCGTGAGCGCCAGTTATACCAAAGACCGTCCTTTTTTAGCATAAGCGCTGCAGCTTTTATTCCCGGCCAGAAGACACCCCATGTCCCATGCAAAACACCAAAGGCTCTAGTGAAATAACCTCCGCACGCAGCTTGATAAGCGTCGTAAGCACAGTTTTTATGTTCAGTTTCCTCAACCATATGCCACAGCCAAAAAGACGCCACTCGACTGTCTGCATTGAGAAAGTTTTTTGACCGCTCTTCTATAATAAAGCGCGTCGCCCCTAGGGTCATCGATTCGAAGCCAGCGCTATATGCCATTCTATGCGCAAGCGATTTCTTACTCAGTCGCGCATAGTATTTTTCCATCCCTTTTTCAATTTCAGCTAATTCCGGATAGCCATTATTTTTTAGCATATCGTTGAAGCGCTGATGAACTTGATAATGCTGACCTTCTTGGGCAATAAACGCAAAGCCATCAGCGAGCACCGCAGGGTCGTCTACCCGTTTCAGGCCTTCACGCATTGTACGAATAAGATAGGGCTCTAAATATGGCATGGTTAGCGATAAACCATTCCACATATGTGCAAATTCTGGCCTATCTGGCGTCCAGTGTGGGTGTATATCATCGGGGAATTCAAAAGGAACTCGACGAGTGACAATGTTAGATTTTATTTTTTTATTCATAACGATACCTCTTATTATGCCCTAGCTCTCAAACTCATCGGATAGCAACAGGCACAACAGATAGTAATCAACTTTTATCTAGATCACCCCAACCGAAAGGATAGATTTTTCCGGGGACCGACTTTGAAACAAGATCACATTTTGATAGCGTAAGATCCGCTAAAGTAAAATTACTTTCGGCCATTGGCTTCTAAGTCTTATTAAGTATTGGCCCTTGCGTTGAGCCTTGTCATGACCGCTGCCGGAAATTTTGTCTTCAAGGGCCATAGTGTTTGTTTCGTACCGTAATTATTGGCCAGATAAATCCCAATCAACGCTCCCGCTTTTGCCTCCCCCTATACCTCTAGTAATATCACCAACATTTTTAAGTAATATCCAGCCAGCTTGCAGTAACAGCCGTACCTTATTTTTACCGAGTTCCGGCAATCTCCGCTCACCCGAACTGAAGCGGTGAATACGCCTCAATCACCCAAGGAATTGATTCCGCGTGAGGATTACTACTCTACGGTGAGTGGCAAATAAGGCGATGCCGCAGGTATCGTCCAGTGAGACCCACCTCACAGCAACTGTCCTCATACGCCACTCATACTGTCGCCTTAGATCACAATTGCGCGCCAGCGAACATGCAAATGCCACTTCTTAGTGCTACATTCAATGCTTGTAAAAGCTATAGCTCTATAACCATTGAGATTAGCAAGTTCACAATAAAAATGATGGAAGGTATACGATGCCCCAACGGAACACTGCAAAAGCACATTTTCTCAGCAAGGCCATCAGGTATTTCAGCACGACAGCACTTGTCGCGACTGGTGCCGGCCTACTTAGCAGTCCGCTCTATGCGGCGCCACGTATTATTGAAGAAGTCATTGTAACCGCCAACAAGAAGGCCGAAAGCGCGCAGGATGTGCCGTTGTCGATCTCTGTCATCGGAGCCGATTTCATCCAGGAATCAGGCTTATCGGATGTCGGTGAGATTACCCGCTACATTCCCAACGTGAGCTTTGATTCGTCACTTGCGCTGTATACCAGTATCACCATTCGCGGTTTTGGCACCCCACCACTGGGCGTTGGGTTTGAGCCGTCTATTGGCCTTGTTATCGATGATGTTCCCTATGGTCGATCTACCTTTGCGCAAGATGCGGTATTTGATATCGACCGCCTAGAAGTACTGCGAGGCCCACAGGGAACGCTATTTGGCAAAAACACGTTGGGCGGCGTACTTAATTTCCACACTATGGACCCAACCTCAGAGCCAGAGGGGTACATCAAGTACGGTCACGGTGAGAATATTGAAAGCAACAATATAGAAGGGGCAATCTCTGGCCCACTGTTAGGCGAGAACTTTTTAGCTCGATTGGCATTTCGCTACAACGATGCCGACACGCTTGAGTACAACAGCACCCGGGATGAACAACAAACTCAGGAAGATAAGGCTCTCCGCCTTAAATTAAGCTGGTTTTTAAGCGACACGCTTACTGCAAATTTCACCGGGCTCTATGCAGAATCACTGACCAAGGGTTATACCCAGTCGCTCTTTATTGCCAGCGATCGCAGCCTGCGGGTATTCCGAGAATTTGATCCGCAAACCGAGGCCGATGCCTACAACCAAAACACCTCGACCGATGCGCCAACACGTTCAGACCGCGAAGTAAAAGCCGCATCTTTAGCCTTAATTTGGCGCCCCGATGACATGATGGGCATTATCGCCCCCGAACTCACCACCATCGCCTCGTGGTCTGAAGTTATTACGCCCTACTCACTAGATGTTGACTATTCGCCAGTGCCACTGGTGGCATTTAACGAACCACCAGAAGGTAACCCCTATTCAGCAACGGCGATAGAAGTGCGTTTGGCCGGCGGCCTTGATGCCCCCTTCGACTGGGGCGAAGGTATGGATTTCGTGTTTGGGGTGTTCGCACAAGAATCAACTAATGATGTTTTCCAAGATATTGATGTCAGCCTGAATGGCCTTATTGCCTTCGCCCGGGCTGGCGCTATTGTGCAAAATATTCAATTGCCCTTTGACCCATTACTTATTGATCTGCCAATCTCGCTACCCGATTTAATTCCGGGCTTTATTGATCGTGAACGCTATATTTCTGCGACCGAATCAACAACCCAATCCTTTGCAGTTTTCTCGCAATTTAACTGGATATTAACTGACCGCCTGACGGCAACCGCAGGGATTCGCTATGGCGAAGATGAGTCAGAAGGTTCATCTTATTCTGAAGTGGCCGCAGGTCTCAGTATCTCTGGAGGCTCACTCAATCAACGTGATTTTGACGCGCCCAATCTAAGTATTAAAGAAAGTAATGTGTCGCCCAAGGTGGCCTTTAATTACGAAATACTGCCTGACATTAATGTATATGTGAATGCGGCAAAGGGCTTTAAAGCCGGCGGTTTCGACCCCGCGCCACTCAACGACGACAACCTTACTTATAAAGGAGAGGAAACCCTCACTTATGAAGCCGGTGTGAAGTCTCGCCTACTCGGCGGTTCTCTAACCTTGAATATGGCCGTATTCGACAGCGACGTAAAGAATCTGCAAATTCGTACATTCTCCGGTGTCACCCTGACCACATTTAACGCACCTGAGTCGTCTAGCCGCGGCGCCGAAATGGACTTCTTTTGGCTACCGCCCATTGACGGTGTTAGCTTGGCAGGTAGCCTTGCCTACCTAGATGCGAAATACGACAGCTTCACCGAAGGCCCACCGCTTTTCACCTCTGAGCAAAATGAGACGCAAGATCTAAGCGGCAGGCCGCTCCCTTATGCACCGCGCTGGTCTGGCTCACTGTCACCACGCTGGGAATTCCCGATATTTGGAAGTGCAGACATTTTAGGCAGTGTTCGCATGAATATTTCCTACAGCGGTCAGCGCTATCTTGACTCAGATATAGACCCAAACACCCTGCAAGAGGCGATCACCCGCATCGACGCCGGCTTGGGACTGCGCTCCGAAATGAACGGCTGGTCAGTGAACTTCCAGGCCCGCAATCTAAGCCAAGAACAGGATGCGGTTCTAATCCTCGATCAGCCTCTTATTCCAGGCAACTACACGAAAACGCCTCATCCAGATCAAACAACCTACCAGCTTGATTTTAGAGTCGGTTTTTAAAGACAAAAAAACGGGGCTTTCGCCCCGTTTTTTTATACCTTAACAAATACTAATACCGCTGGCTTTAGCAAGGTCGGCTCTAGCAAGGCGGGTTCCAGTAAGGCAGCCTTATTTAATAAGGCACTTTCTGAAACAACACATCGGTGATTTGAATCGTTCCCGCCAGACGCTGATCGAAGGCGACATTAATATTAGTCAGCTTGCTTAAGTCTAATTCAGAATCAAACAAAGCTTGAGCATCCAGCCTGAATGGCACCATATTGATTACCGTCTTCGCGCCGGTGTCCCGCGCAGCTACTGTCAGCCCCGGTGGAAAATACAGTGCATCGGTAAAGTCACTAGCCAATAAGCTGACTGACACCCCATTTATATCCGTCAAGGTCAACGTGAAGTCCTGCCCAAAGGCATTTTCGGGCGTCACACTAACCCCCACGCGCAGGGTTAAGAAATCTTTATCACTGACATCGAGCCCCTCAGTAGGCAGCGCATAATTAATACTTGCAAACCTACCTACATAACCACCAAAAATCTGTGGCGCCTTAGAAATTGTTGCGACTGACGGGCAACGGTCAGGATTCATACCCAGCAGGTCCTCAAGACTGCCGCCGTTGGGCGCACACCAACCTGTAAAGATAAATCCATCAAGACTATTGGCAAGACCAAACTCGTTCTCGGTCAACGACTTATCAGTAAGGGTGGTATCGACAACCGTGAGGTTTTCCTTAGACTGATGAAACGACATATGTAGGCGTTCATCGCAGGTGTCTACGCCCTCGGGACACGCACTGCTAGGCGCGCGCTCATAGCCGCTCCAATAACCGGCGAACTGCGACTCGGCTCCAACAAACAAGCGCAGAAAGCTCGCAATTAGAAATTCACCGTGACGTTTTTGGTCTGTACGAGAATAGCGGCCAGTGACCGGCGACGCCTCAGTACAATAAGGGTCAAAGCCATTGAGCGTAGCGTCATCATTAAACCAAAAATCATTGTAGTAATTATGATTTGCCCCCATCGAGGTCACCATAAATTGCGGCTGAGATACATCATTGGCGTTGTAGCGAACGTTGTCGTACATATACACCCCATGCAGGGTAGATACATCGCCATCGCAATACGGTGACAAAGTCACCCACGCGGTATTCAAGGGCAATTCAGAATCAAAATCGGTCGGCGCCAAAGAGAACACCGCTTTGATTTCATGGGGCAAATCAAAGTTGCTACTACTGCGGAAGCGCGCATCCTGATTATAGGTAATCGCTTTAGCAACACCGTTACCGCCCCGGGAATGGCCCATCAAACCGATGCTTGAAAAATCCATAAAGCCATATAATGAGCTGAAATCATTGCCATTCGCGTCTACAGCAAAGGTAGACGCTGGGTTTTCCGCAATATCTCGAAAGATATCGAGATGGTGCAGAATCACCTCAGCGCGCGCGGTAATACCTTGATCATTTGAGCCCGAGTCCAGCGCATTAATGTCATTTACATCAATGGAGATAACTACATAGCCATTTGAAGCCATGGTCTCTGCAATATAGTCGTAGCCTTTATCCGACCGTATTGGCACCAAGCCATTGGCTTCGCAATCCGTACCGGAGGACTCATCGCCGTTGGCATCGCCTGTCGTCGAGCAAGTGGAATGACGGCCATGCTGAAATAGAATTATTGGGAATCCCGCCATCGGCGCCGGGGTATCTGCGCTAACTAGCGGATAGTGAATCACACCAAGTACATCGATCAGGTCGTCAAAGGTGCTTACTCGCTCGCCGCTACTTCCATCCACATTTTTTGTGGCTGGAATGGCCGCGTATTTGAAATCAATTGCACCGGAAACGGCATACGGGCCCTCTGCGTCTGCATCGGCCGCGGTTGCATCGAAGCGCTCTGGCGCTCCTTTGGGTTCCTCTCCAGTATCTCCACCGGTATCTCCGCCGGTATCTCCACCGGTATCTCCGCCGGTATCTCCACCGGTATCTCCACCAGTATCTCCACCGGTATCTCCACCGGTATCTCCACCGGTATCTCCACCGGTATCTCCACCGGTATCTCCACCGGTATCTCCACCGGTATCTCCGCGGGTATCTCCACCGGTATCTCCACCGCTATCTCCGCCGGTATCTCCGCCGGTATCTCCGCCGGTATCTCCACCGGTATCTCCACCGGTATCTCCGCCGGTATCTCCACCTGTGTCACTATTCTGACTGGGCCCAGTGCGCTCCACTGAATTACCACCACAAGCAGAAATCACGCTTAGTAAACCGGCGATCAGTAATATCCTGAAAATAAATCTCACATTCACACTAAATCGCATAGAAAATCCCTACCTTGTAAAACGAATTGTGATGCCAAACGAGAACACGACTTGGCCGTACACTAAATATCAAGGGAGGGAATTGCAGACTTGATGCCAACTACACAAAAGCATCAATATGTTACCTTATGTCACAACATTGTGTGACTCAATCGACCTATGTTGTTCACGCAGGAGCACGAAAATGGTGCGCAAACATAATAACGACCCAAATGTGTTCGGCAACCACATCGCATAAAAACACTTCACTATGTCGTATTATTGCAAATTCAAAGACTGACCCTGTCATCTTTTTACTCACTATAGACAATGTAAGCGCAGGATTTCGCTAACAAACAGTCCCAAGCGGGAGGCAATCGCCGCCTTAAAAACTGCACTGAGTTTCAGTTGACGCGAATCGTCACACAAAATGCACCGCAATAGAGTGCCTCTCATCTTGTTATTTCTAAGCGCAGCTCGCCCTTATACAGTCTTGCTATATCAAAACCAAACTCGCAAAAACATCGTAAACTGAGCCATAGTGGATCGCTGCAACAGCTACCAGCGCTTCTCTATCATCATTGAAGCACTTAATAGAGGGAACGATTATGTTAAATAGCAAGGATGACGCTACTTTGAAAAACACCCTTAACACCCATCTAGCGATACTGGTCAGCGTGATGGTGATACTGAGTCTTTTTATTATAGATATCAGCTAGTTACCAATCCGCACCGGCGCAATTATTAGACGTAGGCATTATCCCGAAGCCGCGCCGTTTAACATTCTCAGCGAAACCTTGGAGCCACATTCCTCAGGGCCGAGCGAGGCAGTTCGCGGCCACACACCACTGATCTGGAAATCATATGAGTTCGTAAGTAGCAGGTAACGCAAAGGCAATAGTGCCCCAGCGAACAACCGCACAGTCCATTTCGACGCTAAACTAATCAGAGACATTATCCCGATGAAGTACACTCTCCACGAGAAGATTATTATTAACCGCCCCATCGAGGAGTGTTTTTCCTACCTAAAAGACTTTTCAACCATCGAGCAGTGGGATCCCGGTGTGTATCGTTCGAGCAAGTTGACCCCGGGTAGCCCTCAGGTCGGCGCAGAATATGAAGTTATACTCAAATTACCAGCCAACAAGCTGTCGGCGATGCGCTACACCCAAGTAGCGATCGACGAGCCCAATCAGCTAATTTTACAAGGCCAAGGCGACAACTTCACGGCGTTCGACACCCTTAGCTTCAGCGCAATAGACGATGCCAAAACCTGTATAGACTATCGCGCCGAGCTCGACTTGGAATGGCTACAGCCGCCATTCGCGTGGATGTTCAAACCACTGCTAAACCGTCTTGGTAAAAAAGCGGTAAGCGGCTTAGAGCAGGCGCTTACTAACCCCAGCTCTCCCGCAGACCGCCGGCTTAAAAACGATCTCTGCGACAAACTTATTGTGCCCGCAACCCTTTCTTTTGGTAAACGCGGCTATCTTTCGATGCCCCGTAAATCACACAGTAATAGAATGGATGGCAAAGTTGTTGCCATTACCGGACCGACCGCCGGCATAGGCTTAGACGCTGCCTGCGAGCTTGCACGCTTAGGTGCCACCCTGATTTTAATCGGCAGAGACACTTCAAAACTCCAGAAGGCCGCCAAGCAAATTGAAGATTTCAGTGGCTGCGATCCACATGCGCTGCGCGTGATTGAAGCTGACATAAGCTCACTGCAGGCGACAGCTGCTGGTGCTCGTAAAATAGTAGAAACTCAGCCCCGCATTGATGTATTAATAAACAATGCCGGTGCCTTGTTTTCATCAAGAGAAGACACTGAGGAAGGCTTTGAACGCGCTCTCGCGGTAAACTTTCTCGCCCCCGTTCTGCTAAGTAAATTACTTCAGGGTCACCTAAACGACGCCAGCCGCATTATTAATGTGGTATCTGGGGGCTTGTATTTTCAAGGCCTTAAGCTAAATGACATGCAGTTTCTAAAAGAAGCTTACGATGGCAGCAAAGCCTATGCTCGCGCCAAACGCGCCCTAGTGTATATGAGCCAAGAAAGCACTGCCAAAACGAATTACTACACCATGCATCCCGGCTGGGCGGCCACACCCGGAGTCGCTAAATCCTTGCCCGCCTTCGACAGAAAGTTAAAAAACTTTATGCGAGATGGCCGCATGGGTGCCGACACAATGATTTGGCTGGCTACAGCACCTGAGCTTAAGGACTACCAAGAACCTCAGCTATGGTTTGATCGCCACCCCCATGCCTACGACGTATTGCCTAACACCAAAGCTAGCGCCAGCGAAAGACAGCAGCTTGAACGCTGGACACAGCAAACCTTATCTCCCTTTGAGGCTAGCGTCACCAGTGAGTCTATATAACGGGGGGCACCTATGGTGGGGCAAATCGCCCGTGCGCTTCGTCTCACGCGTTATGAGAAATGTCTTACACGCACACTAGCTAATCGCGACTTCACAACAGCGCAGAAAAAACTAAAATAAAGTAAGTTAAGGATGGCTATGGTGCAACAGGGATGTGCTGCACCGCTGATCAACAAGATATAAAAAAGGCCCCGATGGGGCCTTTTTTTTGCTTCGCGAAGTGACGAATTTACTTCTCGTCGTCGCCCGCAATACTAATTAACTCAACATCAAAGATTAACGCTGAGTTAGGGCCGATCATTTCGCCCGCACCACCTGGGCCATATGCTAAAGCGGGTGGAATAAACAATTTCCACTTAGAGCCTACTGGCATCATTTGCAGGGCTTCAGTCCACCCAGCGATAACACCACCAACTGGGAAGCTTACCGTTTCGCCGCGCTGATAAGAGCTATCGAAGACGTTACCGTCTAACAATGTGCCGTGATAATGGACTTCTACAGTGTCGTCCGCAGTAGGTATTGCTCCATCACCCTTCACCAACACCTGATACTGCAAGCCAGTTTCAGTGGTTTTCACGCCTTCCTCAGTACTATTTTTAGCAAAAAACGCGTCGGCTGCTTTTTGGTTCACTGCGCCCGCCTGTTGAGATTCTTCCTGGCGAACCGCCAACTGCTTCTGCTGATAAGCTTGCAGCGTGCTCATAATATCTTCTTCACTCATCTGCAACTCACCACCGGCGAGAGCATCGCGCACACCCGCGCTGAACGCGGCAACATCTAAAGGAAGATCATCGCCAAACCGAGCGCCGATATTAGCGCCAATACCGTAGCTAACCTTAGAGATTTCGGTATCAAGATCTGCTTTAGACGCAGTATCACCGCCGCAAGCTGTTAGCAGGCCACTCATTACCACCGCACAAACCAGTGTCTTATTCATGTAACTACCTTATTTATTGATAAAAAATACTGCCGCGAATTCGACATGCATACTCAGACCATAGTCTGCCACAAGCGTTCCTAGAGACACAGTGCCACAGGATATAAATCCATTATTGATTGGGGAGATAGATTCTCGGCGGCAAGTTTGTATAATGAAGATTGATGGTTTTTTGAACATTCCTAGGGTTGAATCTCATGTTTGGTAATAAAAACAAAAGTAAAACCGCCAAAACACCACTTGCTGAGCTGCAAAACCTGCAATCGGAGCTGCACTCACTTAGGGAAAAACACATTGCGGCGCTTGATCAAGAGCTGTTACTCCTTGAAAAAGAAGAAGTTTCTCAAAAATCGAGAATAGATAAAACTCGCGACCAGCTGGCTCAGGCAAAACTGCGATTGAAAGAGCAAAAAGACGCCAAGCCCAGCATCCAAGCTCGCACCCAAGCAAGTATCGACACTCACCAAGCGCATTTTGATAATCATCAGGCCGAATTAGCCCAGCTGCGCAGTAGGATATTCGAGAAAAAACTGGAAAGCCGCAAAGAAAAGGCAGTTCTAAAAGCGATTGTCGATGCGGAAACCGCGCTAGCAAGACCAGAAAAAACCCGACCTGCGGCTAAACAGGCAGCCGCTACCCCCGCTGCCAAAAAAACCATACCGAAGGCCGCCGCGGCAAAAACAAAAACGCCAAGTTCCGCCTCACCCCAGCCGAGCCCAAAGGAATCGGCAGCGCAAGCGCCAAAGGATGATGACAAACCAATTGCAAACAGCGCGACAACTGCCGCCAAAGACAAGTCCCCGACTCCCACCGCCGTCAAAACAACGCCAAGTGCGGTAACTGCGTCACCACCGAAAGCCGTCGAGAAAGAATATAAAGCTCCCCGGCGACGAGTGCGACGCATGAGCGACATCCCCAGCCACCCAGACAAGCCGGGCGATCGACTTGCCAGCCTTTTCGATGACTTTTAACGAATTTCGGCAAACTTAAGGGCTAAGTCTCGACATACAGACAGGAGCTGACCTTGACTTACATCCGCGTGCACCGCAGCGTAGGCCAATAGATTTTCTAAGTAGCTGTCGTCATCGTCACTTACAGCTGTTAGCCCTGCGATCCCGTTCGCCAACAACGCCACCTCCGCGCGCTCAGCTTCAATCTCTGCCGTTTTTAGCGCCCCATAAAGCTCGCCACTTCCCTCAGCCTGACGGCGCAATGCCCTCAGGGGAATGACGTAAGTCTCCCGAATAGGGGCCACCAAAGTAATCAGCTCCTGACAAAAAGGTGAGCTCCAAAGCATGTTTTGCTGACCGCAGAACCCTGCCGCTAACAACATATTTACATCCATTTGGTAATGGTCCTGCAAATACAAGCAATGCCGTTGTATTATGGGCTCCGAATACGCCGCTAGGGCAAACTCCCACATTTTACTTAGCGTCTTAGGTGGTTTCCCGCCGGCACTATATTTTCCATTCATTACTCGGTACTCACGCTATAATCGCGCCCCATCATGATTGAATTCCAGAACCTCAGTTTACAACGCGGCGGCAAAGCATTGCTCGAATCAGCTGACCTGCGCGTAAATCCCGGCGAACATATCGCCCTTGTCGGCGCCAACGGCACCGGAAAATCTAGCTTGTTCCAGCTTATGTGCGGCAAGCTAGTACAAGATAGCGGCGACCTGAGCTTCCCCGCTCAGTGGCAAATAGCCCAGATGCGGCAGGAGGTCGATGCCAGTGATCGCCGCGCTATCGACTACGTTATTGACGGCCATCATCGCTTTCGCGACATTGAAGCGCAAATAGCCAGCTGTCAGGATGATCATCGTCTCGCCGAATTACATGGCGAATTAGACCTCATCAATGCCTATCAAATACACAGCGATGCCGAGCGCTTGCTCACCGGCCTAGGTTTTAAACTTGAAGAATTAGAGCGCTCCGTCAACGACTTCTCCGGCGGCTGGCGAATTCGTCTAAATTTAGCACAAGCGCTCATGTGCCCCTCGGATCTGATGCTATTAGATGAGCCGACAAATCACCTCGACCTCGATGCCAGCCTTTGGCTGGAGCAGTGGTTAAGCCGCTATGAAGGCACTTTATTTTTAATTTCCCACGACCGCGACTTTATCGATGCCTGCTGCGACCACGTCGTGCATTTAGACCGCCAATCCCTAATGCGATATCGCGGCAACTATACGGCATTTGAAAAGCAACGCGGCGAGCGCCTCGCCCAACAGCAGCAAGCATTTGAACGCCAGCAAGTCGTTCGCGCTCACATGGAAGACTTTGTACGACGCTTCCGCGCCAAGGCCACCAAGGCCAAACAAGCGCAAAGTCGATTAAAGGCGCTGGAGCGGATGGCCGACATCGCCCCCGCGCATATCGATTCACCATTTAATTTTCGCTTCTATGAACCCAAGCAGTTTTCAGACCCGCTGCTGTCTTTATCTCAAGCCACGCTGGGTTATAACAGCCCCATCCTCAACAAGCTCAATATCAGCATTCACCCTGGCACTAGACTTGGGCTGCTGGGCGCAAATGGCGCGGGCAAATCGACATTGATGAAGACCCTCGCTGGTACTTTGCAACCCCTAAGCGGTGAGCGTCAGCAAGGCGAACATTTGCACATGGGTTATTTCCATCAGCATCAGCTGGAATCTTTGGATTTAAGCGCCAGCCCAATAACGCAACTACAAAGACTCCGTCCAGATGCTCGCGAGCAGGAAATCCGCAATTTTATCGGTGGTTTTAATTTTCATGGCAAGCACGCCGAGCAAAGCTGCGAGAATTTTTCAGGCGGCGAAAAAGCCCGCCTCGCCCTAGCCATCATCGTGTGGCAGCGCCCGAATGTATTACTGCTCGATGAACCGACCAACCACCTAGACCTTGAAATGTGTCACGCGCTAACCAGCGCCCTGCAAAATTTTGAAGGCGCGATGATATTGGTCAGCCATGATCGCCACTTGCTGCGAAATACCGTTGACGAGTTTCTACTCGTCGATAGCGGTCAAGCCCAGCCCTTCGATGGCAGCCTTGAAGACTATCGACACTGGTTGCTAAACCGCGATAAAAGCGCGCCGAGCGGAAATGAAACGGCAGCAAGTAGCAGCGTACCTCTGGTCGACAAAAAGCAAGCTCGCCAACAAGCCGCAGCACGCCGTGCGCAACTCGCACCACTGACCTCAAAGCTCAAAAAGTTAGAACAGAGCATGCAAAAGTTTGCCGAGCAATTGACGCGCATAGAAAACCAGCTCGCCGATACCGGCCTTTATGAAGAGAGCAATAAAGAAAAACTCAAGAAACTACTTGCCGAACAAGCAAGCTTACGCGAACAGAATGACGACACCGAAGAGCAGTGGTTGGCAATTCAAGAAGAGCTAGACGCGCTGGAAACTGAGTCTTAAAAAAGTGGATCAAGGCGGCAAATGACTGCCGCCTGATAAACGAATACTTAGGCTTTAGCCTTTACGGCTTCTAAAAATGCCCCCATCCCTTCTTGCATGGCCGAATCTAGTTGTTTCGAAATATCCGCCGACGCCATCATCTCATCCCATGCACGCAGACCAGGCACTTCTGCCAATACATCCCACTGATAAACTGCCCCTGTGGCCAACTTACAGGTGAGCATGCAATAACGTAGCACAACATCTGCCATGGTCATCGCATCACCAAACATATAGGGCGAAGGCTTAGCGAGCTGTGCCAAAGCCTGACAACCCTTGGTAATGGTTTCGCGCACTTCGGCTTTAATATCGTCACTTACCTTCTTACCGGCGAGCACTTCAGGGAATAAGCGACGCGCAGGCAGTTCAAAATACAGCTCCGCCATTTTCATCAGCTCACTAACCTTTGCCCGCTGCCATTCATCTGCGGGTAACAGTGGTTTAGCCGGATAAGCGGCATCAATATAATTTAAAATAACACTAGTCTCGGCCAAGCAGCCGTGTTCGGTCTCTATGCAAGGCACCTTACCCATCGGGCTTTTATGGTTATAAGCGGGGTCCATACCGGGAAAGGTCAACACTTCCTCGAACTCTATACCCTTGTATAGCAGCACGTGCTTGACCATATTGAAATAATTGCTAACTGCAAAGCCGTATACTTTGAGCATAATTGCCCTTCCTATTTACTGTTATTGTGATGTATCTAGCAGTATAACCAGCATTGAATTGCTGGCACCAGCGCCAAGATCAATCAACTGTATCTAATAATAAAACACACCACCCGGCAAAGCTGACAATTTCGTAAGTTGCCGTGAAGGCCTAATTTGGCTACTGTTCGCGCTCAGATTTTTGCCGCACGAGAAAGTTATGGAAATTGCGCTTCCCCCTCACATAAACGACGTTAAAGGCTTTTTAGCCGACGATGAAGCAAAGGCCCTGTATGAACAGGCCCTTTCTGTGGCAGAGCGCGGACCAGTTTTAGAGGTTGGCAGCTATTGCGGCAAATCGACCATTTATCTAGGCCTAGCCTGCCAGCAAAAAAACAGCGTGGTTTATGCGGTAGATCACCACGTTGGCTCAGAGGAACACCAACTGGGCGAAATGTTTCACGACCCTGATCTCTACGACGCAGGCGAAGGACGCTTCGACACCTTCAAAGAATTTCGACGCAATATCCGCCTAGCCGGATTAGACGACACCGTTGTGCCCATTGTTGCGACATCAGAAGTCAGCGCGCGGCACTGGCACACACCACTCGCCATGGTCTTTATCGACGGCGGTCACAGCCTCGATGCCGCACTGTGCGACTACCGCTGCTGGGCAGGTAAAATCATCACCGGTGGCGTGCTCGCCATTCACGATTTATTCCCCGCCCCAGAAGAAGGCGGCCAAGCCCCCTATGCCATTTATAAAATGGCGCTAGCTTCTGGCTTATTTGAACCCATCGCGCGGGTGAATACTTTGGGTTTGTTACGGCGGATTTAGGCTAAGCCACAACTCTATAATGTCCCGGCATACCGCCGAAGATTTGGATTCTTTAGTATCTCGTCATACCCGACCCCGATCAGGTATCCATATGAGCGCAGCGAACGCCTTTGGCTCTAACAAAGCACGCAGCGGTTCAACGTCCGCGGTCTATGGATCCTCAATCGAGTTGAGGATGACAGAATAAAGTGGGGCGCAAGCAAAGACCTCCGTCATACCCGACCCCGATCGGGTATCCATGTGAGCTGATTGATTGCCTTTGGTTCTAGCGGAGCACGTCGCGGCGCAAAGTCTCCGGTCTATGGATCCTCAATCGAGTTAAAGATGACAGAATAAAGTGGATCGCAAGCAAGGACCTCCGTCATACCCGACCCCGATCGGGTATCCATGTGAGCGCAGCGAATGCCGTTGTTTCGATATCTGATCATCGGAATGTTTTTTGCGCCGACTGCTAGCCTCGATTTCGCCCAGCTGGGCGACTCAATTTATTTTTGCTTGGCCCAAAAATAAAGCAAGCAAAGAAAAAGAACACCCTGCATCACCGTCGATGGCTAAAGACGCCATTGATGTAGCTCGGGGCATCCTGCCACTCGGCCTAAAGGCCGCCCCTACGGGCGTTCAAAACAGCTATTCTGCTGTTCTGTCTTGCGCGCTTCACAAGTAACGGCGCGGCCAACGTGCCCCGGAAAAAACTCGCCTTCGGCTCAAACAGTTTCCCGCTTAAGCCGTTACTTGCTGCAGTGCTCAGCGGCGCTGAAGGGAGATGGCGTAAGCTGAGAGTTTCTTATCAAAAACAACCAGTAATCAGATGCCAGATTGCAGGACGATTTTAAGTCACACTTTCGAACTCACCGAGCATCGCAGAAATTCAATGGGATGCTTTTAGCGAGGACTGTCTGAGCCGAAGGCGAGTTCCGCAGCGATCCCATTGGATTTTTGCGAGGTGAGGGTACCCGAAGGGAGAGTAATAGCGGGCGAATTTCTTGCTTACTTCTTTTTCCACAAAAAGACAATTCGCTTTTTAATTGATCGCCGCTTTTTGGCGACTCGTCGGATGAGGCACCTAGTGCCAAATAACTATGTCACCCAGCGAGAGCCAAAAAAAATACATCGAAAATCCGCAATTGCGATAGCCACTACAGCACTTATTCGATCAGCTTGAAGTCAATTAGCACCTTGGATATATTGACCACAAGTCGATAGAACTGAGCGCTTTAGGCAAAGTTTATTCAGTAGTTCCCAATACACAGCAGCGCGCATCACTTATTATTGCTACTAATAAAAAAGACCAACTAATATGTTTTATGCATAGCTTTCACGCTTTTCCCTTAATTCATAAGCTATGCTACCATTAAGCTGTCTAACAAAAAAAACAAGGTTCGAAATCACTACCCAAAACCTAATTTACCACAGCTCCTTTCAACGAAATCGATATATCAGATTTCCTAGCTAAGTATAGCAGTGTATTAACAAAGAGACGTGCAGCGAGTCTGGACCAAGCCAACTCCGAACTATCTCTTTTAAACCCTCAAGAAAGGCATATTAATTGTGCATGAAATCCGCATGATATCTATCGCATTATTAATCACAATGACACTGCTTGGCTGTACTTCTCAAACCATGAGCACCCAAGTTCAGTTCCAAGATGTGGGCAGCATTCCTCCACCGCGCAATGGCCCAGTGTATGTTGGCTTAAAAGGCCAAGCTACTGAGTTAACAGATGCGATCAATTCCAGCGCACACTTAACTACGCTCCCCCCTAGCGCTAACTCAACGCCAGTATTCTACATTAACGCTGAACAGCAATTTTATGCACGCAGTGAAGATGACTTCATATGGATTCCTGCCTTCCTTGCGATGATTATCCCAGCATCTGGAGTGCAAAGTATCGAGTGGCAGATTGACTTACAATCTAGTTCGGATAAATATCCTTCGCGAAGCACATACCTTTTCAAAAGAAGGTGGTATCTATCTTTTTTCCCCCACGTCTACCTCTTTGGGAAATACGCAAAATTTGGCGAGAGCTCTCAGATCACACCAGATGCTATAGTTAAAAGTGAGAAAGCTCATGTCGTTAGTAATATTATTTACGAAGCAAATAGGAAAGGCTTTCTAAATATAAACAAATAACAAACTGGAGTGGACTCAGTGTTCGGAGCGATAAAAAGATTAACCGTATTATGCTGCGCCATAGCACTTTTTGGCTGTGTTTCGCAAAACATGAGCTCCCAAGTTAAGTTTCAAGATGTTGGTAGTATTCCACCGCCTCGCAATGGTCCTGTTTACGTTGGTTTGATAGGTCAAGCAAAACAACTAGAAACCTCCGTAAACTCCAGCACTCATTTAACAACAATCCCCCCTCACGCGAATGCGGCCCCAGTATTCTATATCGATGCTACACAGCGCACGTACGAACGCCGACAGGATGCTTTTGTATGGATTCCAGTATTTGTCGCTACGATTATTCCAATTTCTGGAATTACAAATCAGGAATGGGAGATCGCCATAAAATCTGAACAGGAACGCTATCCGTCGCGCTACACGTACACGTTCAAAAGAAAATGGTATCTGTCCTTTTTCCCACATGTCTACCTCTTTGGAAAATACGCTAACTTTGGAGAAACTTCTCAAGTAGCGCCTCCCGCAATAGAGGAAAGCGAAAAAGCTCATGTCGTTAGCAATATTATTTATGAAGCGAATCTAAGGGGTTTGTTAAACACAAATAAATAGCGAGAGGCGGGGTTAGATTCAATGTTCAGCTCTATCAGAAAATCAACAACAATAGGATTCGCCTTGATGCTTTCCGGCTGTGCAGCTCAGAATATGAGCACGCAAGTTACATTTCACGATGTCAGAGATATTCCAGCACCTCGTAATGGAGCTATTTATGTTGACCTCCGTGGCGATGCAAAAAAATTGGCGCCACTTATAAATTCCAGTGGCCATTTAACCACCTTAGCTCCCAATGCCAACGCCGAGCCAGTCTTCTATATCGACGCTACGCAGTCAAACAGAAACCTGCGGCACGAGTCCAATGTGCTCGTGCCAGCATTATTGCTCACTATTGTTCCTGCATCCGGCGTAGATCGTATCGATTGGGATATTAAAATTGCGGCTGAGGGTGCACGAAACCCATTGAGGTACTCCTATTCATTTCGACGCAAGGGCTATATATCACTTCTGCCACACGTCTACCTCTTCGCTCGCCCGCTCTGGGTAACCAATGTCAAAAAAGGCGGCGAGACTATAGTACAAAGCGAAATGGCACACGTCGTCAGTAATATTATTTATGAAGCAAGTCGGAAAGGACTTCTCAACCAGAATAAATAGGCTACTCAATGTTAAAATTAAAAATATCCCTAGCTCTCGTCGCCACTATTTTAATAAGCGGCTGTGCTTTGAAGTCCTACGAAACTCAACTTGCAGCACCAAATAGTAGTGGCAGCGCCTCTAAAAATAACGCTGCCAATGAGATCATTTACGGAAACGGCGATAAATACACAGGGGACATTGTAGCAGGCCGTCCCCATGGCAACGGCAGCCTAAACTTTGCCAATGGTGATCGCTATCAAGGGTCCTTCGCGAACGGGGCAATGTCGGGACAAGGTATACTTACTTACAAAGACGGCACTGTTTTAAGCGGTGTATTCATTGACGACGCACCGTCTACAGAGCACGCCTTTAAACTTGCAGGGAATCGCTCCTTTAAGGGAGAGTTCAAGAACCGTCAACCTTACAAAGGTGAACTTACCGTCAGTAATGGCAATCGCTATACCGGCGAGTTCAACAACGGCCAGCTTAGCGGCCACGGCCAATTAATATTCAAGAATGGTGAAAGTTATAGCGGCCGCTTTGCCGATGGCGTACCCGATGGGATTGGTGTGTCAACGCGCGGTAATTCAGATTTTGTACAAGGCTGGAAAAATAGCGAGCTGATTTACGAGGGGCCAGGGCCGCTGACAGTCGCGAACGCAAAAGACGCAGCAATATGCCAGCCACTTAAAAACATTCCATTTAAAGACTATATCCTTGTCAATGGCAACTGCGACAGCGGCACATTACAGGGGCCTGCGATTGTTGCCAAGCAAGGCAGTTCCGCCTACGTAGAGGGCGATTTCAAAGATGGCATTCTGACCTCCGGTCTTCTGGCCCGAGCAGACGCCGGCACTATTTACGAAGGCAGCTGGAATCAGCAAGCTGCATACCATGGTCTTGGTGCGGCGTACGCAAACAACGAGATCGTATATCAAGGACAATTTGTCAACGGTGTCTCGCACGGCAAGGGCTACTGCCTTCACAACATGGTTTTAGAACCCTGTGAAACTAAAAATGGTGCGCGCTCAGATGAGCTTCACCTTATGCGTCTTGAGCAAAAACGAATTCAGGCTTGGGAAAACAGCTGCAACAATGCACAAAGGAACTTAGATTCCTACGCGCAAAAAATGGTTGATGAGCTAAATAATTTTTGCAGCGAAGCGTACGCAAATATCGACGATACTGTCGACTGGGTGTTTAAGTTTGAAGACACTATGTATTACTCCACAATGGACGGCGGCTCTAAATGGATAGAAGCAAAGGTCGATGAGGCCCGCGATTGTAAGCGTGCGGTCATTAACAATATACGCTCATATGACCGCTCTATGGCCAATGCCGAAGCCACCCTCAAGCAACAACAGTGCCCAGGCCGCACGCAAATAAGCCACTATCAAAATCTGCGCCGCAGTGTTGTCGACGATGCAGAACGTCAAGCATCGAGATACGCTTCCAGTGAGAGAGAATACATTCAATTAGAGCGTAAAACCCGCGGGAAAGTGCTCAGGCGTATACGCCAAGAGAGTGCCCAAGTGTGGACTGATGCCATTAGTCAGTTTCAAAATGAGATGCAACAATTCTCACGTGAAATGTCGCAGATAAGCTCCGAAACCGCCCGTTTAACAAATCAAGCCTATAAAACATCCAATGCCCGCAAGCAGGAACAGCAGAGAATTCAACAGCAGGCCTACCAAGCAACGGTTCAACAGTTTAAAACCGGCTATGCCGCCAATCAGAAGCGCAAGCTAAACACCATAAATGCCCAGGTAGCCGCCAAGACAAAAATGATCGATGATCGTATCGCCGCAGAAAAGGCGAGTTGCATACAGCGTGGGCATAGCTGGAACGATGGCGGAAACAACTGCCTGCAGCAACATAACATCAAGGTACAAGGTTGGGGCAATACGGAGTGGCAGGCAGGCTCTGCAGAGACCGGTATTTACCAAAAACCTCGCGGCACACAGGTGGCGGAAGGTGGCTCAGCTGCCGGCTCGCGTACTGACGCCACTGCTAAAAGCACTGTTAGCGGCGGCAGGTCGCGTGATCCCAGTTCGTCCAACTCTAATAGCAAGCCTGACTGTAATGGGCAAGAAATGGAGAACTGTACTCGACTAATCCCGGTATTTGTTCAGGACTATGAGAACCCCCAAGCTTGGCAAACCGAAGACGCGGCTTGCAAATATGCCACGGCAGCCGCAATCCGTGTCGCCGAAAAACAGTGTCGAAGCGAGTTTGGCGGCAGAAAAGCTTACAGCAGTGAAAGTAGCCTGCCAGTAAATGCAAGCTGCACCTCATGCCGAGACATAAAGTCCGGCTGGAGCAAAGACATTCTAGAATACAAATGCATGAGTAGCGTCAATATGCAGTGTAAATTGCCCTGAAACAATCAGTCCCACTACTGCGGCGGGTCAATATGCGGCCCGAGCGTGGCGTTAACCCGAAACCAGCCAGCAATGCTGTAACGCAGACGGCTGGCGGTGGTGACTTCGTGGGGAAAGCGGTCACTTAGAAAAACTACCAAGGTGCCCATTAAGGGCGAGATTTTTGCGATGGGCTCAATACCTTCTTCGTACATGAGGAGATGGCCGCCATCCGCCAATGACCAATTCGGATTTAAATAGCAGACCGTAGAAAGCACGCGGTTAGTGCGGCCCTTAAAAGCATCTACATGCTTTTTATAAAAAGCGCCTGGCGCATAGCGGGCAAAATGGGCCTCGTAATCGAATAGCCCCATGAACAAGCGTCGATTCAATCCCGTGCGGAGTTTTTCCATCCACGCCAAATAGCTCGCCTCAACCTCATCAGTTGGTGCCAGCCAGCGGATTTCGTCATTGCGTACAAAGGGGTTTAATTGAAATTCGCCAGCGCGACCAACACCAGCCGGTCGAAATACCTCGTCTTCAAAACTGGCAATGCGCGTAAACAGAGTGTCGCTCATGACGGCGGGTAAGGCAGCGGGCAACACAACGTAGCCATTTTCAGTTAAGGCATCGGCGATACGGTCAAAAAGTTGCTCGGTATCCAGCGCAGATAACAGTACTTCAGCTTCCACTGTGGAGCCCCTGAGAAAACTGCATATTTACCCTTAACCGCGGCGCTGTCACCAATTAGTTTTAGTTAAGAGCGACATTTTGTAGCAGAGGGTATTAGCGGAGGTGCCGCAGGGTCATCACCAAATCCGGAATAAACTGCAAATAGCTGCCGTACTGCCATAACTGCGCCGATACCGTCGGCCGCATTTCGCGTTCAACCTTATCTATTAAATTATGTAGACGACGACGCCCCTGCACGCGATTTACCCCAACTTCAATAAGGGGAGCAAGTAGCGGTGTCGCCAAAAACATCACCGCAAACCCAGCGATTGCACCACTAACCGCTACCCACGCAGGCACACCAAACCATCCCGCCCACAGGGCCGCCCACGCGCTTTGCTGACTGAGATACACCGTGCTTGCCGCCGACATACCAATCATCGACGCGCTGCCAAAGGCAATTTTGTCGCTCACACTCCGGCCCAGCAAGCCCACACCCAAGAACATTAATACATCGCGACTGCTGTCATGATGTAAGCCCATTTGCGCCACCGCCGCTTGCAAGCGTTTTGCGGCGACGTCACTGTCGTAGGGTGCTAAAACCTCACGCAATTTTTCGATATCACCTTGCTGATAATCCGGATGAGCACGCAGCTGCTCGAACAAAAGCGTCTGTAAGGCGGGCAGGTCTAGAACCTGCTCCGCCAAAATATCTGCTATCGCCTGTTCCTTACCCGTTAACGATCTATGTACTGACTGGCCTTGCCGCCCAAGGCCGCGCAACAAGCGCCATAGTGCTCGGGGAATATTCATTAAATCTGCGGGCACATCGCCTTTATTCCGCCAGTGCCTGGCCGCAACCGCAGAGAGGGAGTGGAAGTAACGAGACTGTACATCGTCTACCCGCGCGTGGGCGGCAGCGAAATGCGCAGCGATCGCCTCGCGTAGCGCCGCCTGCCATTGCGCCTCGGCATCGCTGATTTCGACTTCTTGCTTATCCACACTCACAAATCCCTACTCCGCAGAATGCGCGCAAAAATGGCTTGTAAGCCTATGACATTACACACAAAATGAGGGCTCAAACTCATAACACACACTGCTGCCATGTCAGAACATACCGATTACGTAAAATGGTTTCGCAACTCTGCACCGTATATTAACGCTCACCGCGGCAAAACATTTGTCATTATGTTTGGCGGCGAGGCTGTTGCGCATCCTAATTTTGCCAACATTGTGCATGATATTGCACTTCTCAACAGCCTCGGCGTAAAACTTGTACTGATTCACGGTGCACGCCCGCAGATAGAAGACCGGGTACGCGACGCCGGCATCGAAAGCCGTTACCACAACGATTTGCGTATCACCGACGATGTCGAATTGCGCTGTGTCACCGATGCAGCGGGTTCGCTGCGCGCGCACATTGAAGCGCTGCTATCGATGGGAGTCGCAAACTCACCCATGCATGGCGCGGCAATACGGGTGTGCTCTGGCAATTACGTTACCGCCAGGCCCATTGGCATCGTGGACGGAGTCGACTTACATCACACCGGTATCGTCAGAAAAATTGACGCCCACGCAGTTCAGCAACAGCTGAATAATCAACATATTGTTATGCTATCGCCACTGGGTTACTCCCCGACCGGGGAAATTTTTAATCTCACCGCTGAAGATGTCGCTGTGCACACTGCGGCGGCATTAAAAGCCGACAAGCTCATTTTATTTACCGCCGACGCCGGCCTGCTCGATAGCGAGCAGCAATTAATACGGCAGTGTGAATACCGCGATGTTGATCGCGAAATAGCGCAGCAACTAACACTGCGTAGCGATAGTATTGTGCAAGCCGTTGTTGACGCCGGTGACCTTGGTATCAATCGCTGCCACATGATTTCCTTCCAACAGGACGGCGCGCTACTGCAAGAGCTGTTTAGCCGCGATGGCTCCGGCACGCTTATCACCCAAGAACATTACGAACAGTTTATGACCGCCCGCATCGATGATGTTGGCGGCCTGCTCGCTATTATTGAACCGCTAGAAACTAAGGGCGTCTTACTAAAACGCTCGCGGGAACTATTAGAAAATGAAATTGACCATTTTAAAATTCTGGTCCGCGACGGCATGGTCATCGCCTGCGCAGCGCTATACCCCTACCCAGAACAAGGCAGCGGTGAAATTGCCTGCGTGGCCACCCACCCAGACTACCGAGGTGCCGATCGTGCCGAACGGCTATTGGAATTGCTGGAGAAAGAAGCTCGCAAGAAAGGCTTAAATTCGGTCTTTGTACTCACCACACAAACCGCACACTGGTTCCAAGAACAGGGCTATGTGGAATGCCAGATCGACGATCTACCGCCGACTAAAAAGCAGCTTTATAATTTCCAGCGTAACTCCAAAGCTTTTATAAAGAACTTAATTTAGGTCAGACACTAGCATTATGCGTGTACCGCGAATTTATGTAGAACAAGACCTAGCAACCGGCCAAGCGCTAAGCCTAGACGAACGCGCAGCCCACTATGTTGCTCAGGTACTGCGGATGCGTGCCGGCCGTGAACTCATTCTGTTTAATGGTGACGGCTCAGCGTATCCGGCAGTCATTACTGAAGCGAGTAAGAAATTAGTTAGCTGCCAACTTGGCGAAGACCTCCTTGCGTCATCGCCACCCTCGCCCCTCAAAATTGAGCTTGCCGTGGGTATCTCCAAAGGCGATCGCTTCGACTGGGTTATTCAGAAGGCCACCGAGCTTGGCGTCAGCAAAATTACCCCGCTCTTTACCGAGCGTTGCGACGTGAAACTAAGCGGTGAACGGCAAGATAAAAAGCAGCGGCACTGGCAGCAAATTATGGTCAGCGCCTGCGAACAAAGTGGCCGCAACGATTTAGTCGACATCCAAAACGCCTGTCGCTTGCAAGAATGGTATGCCACCGTAAACAGCCAAGTTAAATTGGTTTTATGTCCCAGCTTAAATGAAGAGATTGCCGTCGATGGCCCTGTAAATCACATCACCTTGCTGGTCGGACCAGAGGGTGGGCTCAGTGATGACGAGATCGCTTATAGCATTAAGCAGGGGTTTTCCGCCCTGCAGTTAGGGCCAAGAGTGTTGCGCACAGAGACAGCGCCCGTCGCCGCCATTAGTATTGTTCAACATCGCTGGGGAGATATGGCGTGGTATTAATCCAAGCGCTTTACTATTAGAAGCCAACTACAATACGGCGATAATTTCTTCTTCAAACCTGTCCCAATCAGGAATCATTAGTTTTAAATCTACCGCTCTAACCTGGCTGTGAATCAGTGGGTTAGCCTCGGTCTCCATAGGCACAATATCACTGTCGCGCAAGCGCACAAGACGCGGCACCGCGCTTAAAGCCAAGGCAAAAAATGGCATCTTTTGCCTGTCAGTAATTCCGTGCAAAATCGCCATTTGGCGCAGCGCCAAACCTTCTGGTAAGTGGCCATCCAAAAGACCTTCAAAACTAACAACCGGAATCTCCTGCTCGCGCCACACCATATAGCCCAGTAAAAAGGGTGACGACACCGCTGAGTTCAGCTGCCCAGCTAATACCACTTCTGCCACTGCGGCATTGGGAACCAATAGGCCACGGCTCACTAAAGGCAATACAATATTTGCTAATACTGAAGACGGCGCTTCTGCCACTGTATTCATGCATCCACCAAATTAGAGGTCACGTCATCAATCGCCTTTAATAATTGTATCTCCTGATAGGGTTTACCGAGGAAATTATGCACACCCAGCGCAAACGCCCGCTGTCTATGTTTTTGACCAGTACGAGAGCTAATCATAATAATGGGGATATCTTTGGTCCTCGGGTTGCTGCGCAATCTGCTCGCTACTTCGAAGCCATCCATACGTGGCATTTCGATGTCCAGCAGAATCACATCCGGCAAGCGCGTGCTGTCTTGCAACTGATTCACCGCATCGAGTCCGTCGCGCGCGAGTGCAACCTCCATATGCTGACGAGCAAGTAGCCGCGAGGTCACCTTTCTCACTGTCACCGAATCATCGACCACCAACACTAAGCGGCTGTGTTTTCTGGCGACAACGGATTGCGAGAGCGGCGTGCTACCCGCCAAACGTCTGGCAACATCGGCGCGAATGCTCGCCAACATATCCAAAATAACCACAACACTGCCATCGCCCAATACCGTCGCACCCGACAAGCCCGGCACCGCAGCAAATTGTGGTCCTAATGTTTTTACTACAACTTCACGCGAGCCCAGCAAGGAGTCTACTTGGATCGCCGTAGGAGGCTCCGCGTTCCGGATCAATAATACCGGCCGCGACTCCAGCTGCCCCTCAAGATTGGGTACCCGTCCCGCATCGAGTAAATTACCCATATAGCGTAATTTATACTGCTGCCCTGCGTATTCGAAATCTGGCCCCCCCTCTTGATAATACACGTCTAGCTCGTAGGGACTGACCCGCACAATACCCTCAATATTGTTCAGGGGTACTGCAAATATTTCACCGCCCACACTCACCATCAATGCGCGGTTTACCGACACCGTAAAGGGCAGTCTAATTTCAAAGCGCGAGCCACGGCCGAGCTCTGTTTTAATCTCAATCGCACCGCCCAGCTGCTTGATCTCGCTGCGCACCACATCCATGCCAACACCGCGCCCGGAGATTTGAGTAACATTCTTTGCGGTACTAAAACCGCCATCAAATATATATTCTAATAACTGCCGTTCGCTAAGCTCAGCATCAACCGTTACTAGCCCCATTTCTTCCGCTCGACGGCGCACGGCCTGCAAATCAATACCGCCGCCATCGTCGCTGATAATAATGACAACATCGCCGCCCTGGCGGTCAAACCGCATATTAATTTCGCCAACCGCAGGCTTGCCCGCCGCCTCGCGTATTTCCGCCGATTCAATACCGTGATCTATGGCATTGCGAAGCATATGCTCTAGGGCGGGGATAATCCGCTCCAACACCCGTCGATCCATCTCACCTTCGGCATTATAGACATTGAACTCAACTTGCTTATTCAGCTCACTGCCAATCTGTCTAACACCGCGCCGCAGCCGCGGCACCATCCGCGAGAAGTAGACCAACTGCGAGCGCATCAAGCCTTCTTGTAATTCAGTATTCACTCGCGACTGCTGAACCAACAGCGTCTCCATGTCGCGACTTTTCTCCAACAAGGTGCCGCGCAAATCGACCAAATCAGACGCAGACTCTAATAGGGATCGCGACAACTGCTGCAATTGCGAATAGCGGTCAAATTCCAGCGGATCGAAACCGTCGGCGCCTTCACTTTCAACTTGTTCTTGACGGAAAATAATTTGTGCTTCGGTTTCTATGTCCATGCGCCGCACTTGGCCTTGCAAGCGCTCGACGGTAATTTCCATTTCTTCCAGAGAGAAATTGATTTCACTCACCTGCTCCTCAACCCGGCCGCGAGCGATAGACGTTTCACCAGCAAGATTAATCAACCGCTCAAGTAGAGGTGATGGCACCTTAATCATTTCTTGGGGCGCGACTCGCGCCATCGACGACGCCAGCGAAGCATCTTCACGCGGCGCCGCAGCGCTTGGCGTTAGCGGTGCTAAGGCTTGATCCGAGCTTAAGACCTCGGTAGAACTTTCTGTGCGCTCTGCAAGCTTATCTATAGCAGCATCACTGCTGCCAACCGGATTGACGGCGGGCATCACAAAGGTCGGATCATCTATTGCCGCAATGGAATTGACGAGTTGATCCTGAAACTGCTGAACCTGATTAAAGAATACTTCACCGCCGGTATCGCGATGGGCAACTGCGGTCGAAATAGCGGTTTCAAAATTATGACTAAGGTCGCCCACCGCCATCAGGCCCGACAGGCGAGCCCCCCCTTTTAAGGTATGCAGATAACGTTGAATATTGTCGAGATGAAGCAATTCCTCACGCTCGCTAGACCATTGATGGATAGATTCATCGAGACCTTCTAGTAAGTCTGCGGCCTCTTCTAAAAATATTTCTAGTATTTCAAGATCAATACCGTCATCAAGCGGCTGCAACTCCGCGGCAGACGTATCAGCGCCCACTGCATTCTCGTCATTGCTACTGCTTATACCCGCCGACTGATCACTCTCAACACGGTCATTCTCAGCCAAGCCAACAGCGCTATCTTCACCGTCTATAGCACTACTATCTTCAGCAACGGCGACACTAAGATCGACGTTGCGAAGGCGATCAATCAAGTCGGTATTCTCTAGCACTGTTTGTTCGGCAGCTAACTGATTCAAATAATCCATCAGCTGCTCTAATGCCTCGTTAACCAAGACCGTATACTGGCCTGGTAGAGGGTCCTGCGCATGGCTGAGGAAAACCTGCAGAGCCTGGGCAAGTTCGGCCACCGGCTCACAGTTAATATCTTCGGCTCGCTGAGCAAATACGCCCATAATTTGAGCGTGCTCAACCAAGGTAGCGGCGCCAATATTGGTATCATCACTGAGAAGATCCAACAGGCCCGAAATGCTGTCGCTGTGATTTGCTAAGAACGAATCCAGTGCCCCCGGTGCCAATTCACCACGCGCGGCGCGATCAACTGCGAACTCGGCTTCATGAATAAGCTGGAGAGATAAAGCATTAATGGAAGACAGCAGGGTAGCAGGGGTATGCAGCGACGACACCGGAGTGTCAGCCAACTGTTTAACCATAAGTCGAACTTGGCGCACCACATCGGAGATCAAGGCAACTAAATTCTCCCCCGCAGCAACCCGCATCGAACGCAGCTCTTTTACCAAGCCCTCCAGCGGCGTAATGATGTTCGCGACTGGCCATACCTCAGCCATTTTTGACGAGCCCTTGAGGGTGTGCAAGGCGCGCTGCACTTCATCATTTAATTGCGCCGGGTAACTGTCTACCGACTCAACATAGGCTTCCAATACCCGCAAATGGGTATCTGCCTCACCCATAAAAATTGCCGTCAAACCATCTTCGTCGGCACTAGAACCAAGATTTGATTGTGGAATTTGCTCCTGCGCCAAGGCCCCCGCAAACGTCATCAAGCCATCGACCGAGGACGCAGGCAACTCTCGCCCCGCAGCGAGCTCTGACACCATATCAGGCAGCAAAGCAGTGACATTCTCAATTAATTGCAGACGGGCATCGTCCATCACAAAGTGGCTATCCACCACCTTATTTAGCATAGCTTCAACTGACCACGCGAGCTCGCCAATTTGCATCGCCCCAACCATCCGGCCACTGCCCTTGAGGGTGTGAAAAGCCCGGCGCACCACCGCTAGGTAATCCTCAGAATCAAGACGCTCCTGCCAGATTGGCAAGGTCTCATTCAGCAGCGCCAAGACGTCTTGAGATTCCTCAAGAAAGACATCAATAATTTCTGGGTCTAAGTCGACCTTGGCACCGATATCAACAGGCTCAGGGACGGTGGAATTAGCGACCTTACTCGGCCAGTGCAATATATTCGCATCTTGCGCACCGCCGCGCAGCGGATAACCCAAGCGAGCCACACAGGCTTCCGCACCAGCTAACAAAGCCTCGTCATCATATTTGCGGCCATGACTGCTGCGTTCGAGATAATAATCTACTGATGTTAGTGCGTCGGCTAAGGCATCAAGGCTTTGCCAATCGGGCACTAGCTGCTGGGCTATAATATCGTTGGCAAGGTAGTCGGCGCAGTGTTCCAAAATCGCTGCCGGCACAGCAAACCCCACCGGCGCCAACTGCGCGGCTAAGCCCCGCAATTGCTGCGGAACGTCCTGTAGATGTGCGCTCTGCCACTGCTCGGATACATAGGCAATAACCGCCTCTTGGGCATCAAATAACACCGAGCGACTTTGCGCTATCACCCGCGCCACACTCGCTTCTACCTCAGCTTCACTGCTGAGCAAAGCGTCTGGACGCGAAGAATCCGCCATCTCTGCAAGCCGCTCGGCCAAGCGCTGCAACGATGTCGCGACCGCCTGCATCTGCTGGCCAGCCAAACCCTGTGTTACCTGTTCAATAATCGCCTTTAGAGGATACAGCGACTCGACCCAACCCAGCACTGCCAAGGCATCCCCAACATTGGCGCAGCGACTAAGCAGTTGTTCATTGTCGGTCACAGCCCTTGAGGCTAGCCGCAATTCAGCAACCACCGCTTGGCGCGCCAAGTCAGCAAATTCACTGTGATTCGCGACACTATCAAATACCGTCGCCAAACCGTGTTTTTCGCGCTGATCGCTAATGTAGCGTGACGACGACGGACTACTCGCGATGTAAAACAAGATATCTTTTAACAGTGGCAAGGCAACCGCGTTTCGCGCTCCCGCCTGACCATGCTTAACCAGCGCCTGTAACTCGACACCCAAACGACTGAGTAAATTACGCACAGCAAAATGGTTGGCGATTGACTCGTTGAGCAGGCCTTCTAATAACGCAAGTGCCGACAACCACAGCACTTGCTGAGCTTGACCAGTGCAGAGCTTGGCTGCGCGTCCCGACACCTTGCCGAGATACACCAAATTTTGTTTATCATCATCGCGCAGCAAATATGCCTGAAACGCGATTTGATACATCTTGAGCAACTTGCCAGCCAGCTCATTAAACGTCTCTGGTGCTAAACTCGATACCTCCCCAGCGCTGTCTGGAGTCAAATTTATTTGGGGATTAAACAATACCGACGAGGATAGTAAGGGCTGGTCGTTGGCTGCCCGAAGGTCGTTAAATATCATTATTAGCGACGCCGGTAATTCGTTCTTACTATCGCCAACGCGTCGCAGATACGCCGGCAATTCGTCGGCACAGGTCTGCACGGCCTCAAGCACATTGCGCTCCCGTCCGTCCCCGTACGAAGCGGCGCTGACAGCGGCAATACTGCGCTCCATTTCATCAACTAACAGGGCGGCGCCACTAAACTCAATCATTCGCAAGCTGCCCTGCACCTGATGCAAGAGCATACCTGCCCGGTTTAACGACATCGGGTGAGCATTGTGAAGGTAATCGTCTATCAGCGGCACACACTGAGCTAGGGCGTCGGATATTTCTCCGGCGACCCAGTCAAGCGCAATATAGTCTCGGCGATCAGTCATATGATTGGACTCTACATTCCCTTCTCATCGCGATGTCCGCAACGCCGCCAAACCCCGCAATGGCTGCGCCCTTCAAATAGGGCCGCAGAGTTACTGGCTCGATGACGCGATAACCTGGCAATCAGCCCTGCTGTTTGGGCAGGGTGAAACCTGCCACAGAACTGCGCAAATCGTTAGTCATTTCCGCCAAAGCACCAATAGATCGAGCTGTCTCTGTAGAACCGGCTGACGTTTGCGAGGTGATTTTCTGAATGACCTGCATCGTTGAAGATATTTGCCCCGCAGAGACGGCCTGATCGGCAGCGGCACTGGAGATATTTTGAATCAGCGCCGCCAATTCCTGCGAAACCGTTTCGATTTCGGTCAATGCAGTACCTGCATCCTGAGCTAGACGGGCCCCGCGCACCACTTCAGAGGTGGTCTGTTCCATCGATATAACCGCCTCATTGGTGTCTGATTGAATCGTTTTTACCAGAGCCTCAATCTGCTTGGTCGCACCCGATGAACGCTCTGCTAGGCGCTGAACCTCATCGGCAACCACCGCGAAACCACGACCGGCATCACCCGCCATCGATGCCTGGATCGCCGCGTTCAAGGCCAAGATATTAGTTTGGTCGGCAATGTCATTAATCAGCGAAACAATATCGCCAATCTCCTGCGAAGATTCACCCAAGCGCTTGATCCGCTTGGACGTTTCCTGAATCTGCTCACGGATATTGTCCATGCCTTTAATGGTGTTCTGCACCACCTCAGACCCCGTATTAGCGATCGTCACCGAGCGCTCTGCTACCGCCGCCGAATCGCGAGCATTAGACGATACCCTATCGATAGTTTGAGCCATCTCTGAAATGGCCGCGGATGCCCCTGCAATTTCTTTTGCCTGACTTTCCGACGCTTCTGCCAGAGTTAAGGCCGTTGACTGCGAACTCTGCGCCGCAGACGACACCTCTACCGCGGTTTCGTTAATCTGCGATACCAATACCCGCAATTGGTCAATCGTGTAGTTAATCGAATCGGCAATCGCCCCGGTGAAATCTTCGGTCACTGTTGCCGACGTGGTGAGATCGCCATCGGCAAGATCCGCCAATTCGTCGAGTAAACGCAAAATCGCGGACTGGTTTCTTTCATTGGCATCGGCGGTTTCACCCAAACGCATCTGGGTATTGCGTATTGACTGCCACGCCAATGCAGCTAGACCAATTAATATCACGGCGACAAAAATCAAAGCGCTGGCAAAAGACAGCGGGCGCTTCTCAGGTAACTTGCTAATTGCCGACGACAAACTGCTGGTCACTTGGGTGATTTCAGGAACCCTTTTAGCAATCAAAATAGCAGCTTGCGATGAATTTAAGAGCTCAGGCGAAACCTCAAAGATACTTTCCATTGAGCCACTCAATTGCTGAAAAGAAGCGGCAATCGCTCTCAAAATTTCAGGCGCCTTGCCCGTGCTTACCCGCTCGACCCCAATGGCGCTGTTTCCCGTGAGCATGCCATTTAACACTGTCGCAAATTCGCTAGCATCAATAGTGAATCGCTCTGCAGCCAAGGTGGCAGCTTCGCCGCCCCCAATCATGCGATCCACATGGCGACCGATACGCTCGGCCAACCAAGACTGACGCTGAGCCATGGCAACCTGTTTAGCAGAAGCGCCACTTTTCAATAATATTTCGACAACCCGATTGTTGTTTTGCTGCAGCTCAGGGAGCTTTTGATTAAGGCTTTCGGCAACCTGATACAAGAAAACAATACGCTCACTATTGCTGGTAATCGTATTCGCGGCGCTGTCTACCTGAGCCCACAAAACATTTAAGCGATCAATATCCGAGCCCAGCATGTCCGCCGGTGATGGCAGCCCCTTGCTTCCGTCTACTAATTTACTGCGCGCCTGTTCAAAATTTCGCTGCGCTCGCGCCAATGCATCAAAACTATCTTGATCGCCTAAGGCGGCCTCTCTGGAGGTATTCGATATTTGCTGCGCGTAAAGGCGCATTTCACTGGCCAGCTCCAAATAGCGCTGGTCATAATCGGCATCGCGCAAAATAATAAAGGTATTTAAACCGGCGCCAATAAAACCCGCCAATATAATTACAACGAGAACGCTCACTACACGGCTGGTTCGCAAACGTGCGAGGGCGCCTTGATTACCTGCTTTCATTTACCCGAACTCCCGGAACTCTTATTTAGGTATTGGTTTAAATTCCGGGCTTATGCTGCCACGGTATAAAAATTATTATCTTCAATTAATCGCTCAGGACGAAATACCACCCAGTACCGCTGGTCTTGTTGGTATCCGCCCTGAATATAGTTCGCCATAGCGGCAACATCCAGGCCACCATCAAGCCGAAACGTGTCCACATTAAAGTGCTGCATACCAAACACGTCATCCACAATAAGACCGAGGTAGATCTCACCTTTCTCAATAACCAGCACCCGTCGCTGGCTTTGCTCTGGCGCTGCCTGCTCACCAAGAAAAGCGCTTAAATCCACCAGTGGCAGCAAGCGCCCACGCACATTGGCCACGCCCCTCACCCAGGGCTTAACACCCGGCAGACGAGTGGCAGCAGGTTCAGTTAACACTTCGGCAATATCATCCATTGCTGTTACACAATACTGCCCGCCGATACGAAAGCCGACACCATTCCACACAATCGCGCGATTATCACGAGCACTTGGCAACACCGTAAACCCCGAACGGCATCTAGCGGCGAGGCTTTGCAAATACTCAAAGGACGAGATCTTAGACATAACTCACTCAATTCCGCGACTAGTTAAGTACGGCGTCAATGGCCTTGAGCAGGCCCTTACTATCAACCGGCTTCGTTAAATAGCCCTTGGCACCTTGGCGCTGCCCCCACAGACGATCGGTTTCCTGATCTTTGGTGGTAACAATAATAACTGGGATACCGCTGGTGTCGGGGTCACGACTAAGCTGCCGTGTTGCTTGAAAACCATTCAAGCCAGGCATAACAATGTCCATCAAAACTACATCCGGCATCTTCTGTTTTGCAATATCTAGACCTAGCTCACCACTTTCGGCCGTTAAAACGTCATAGCCATTTTTACTCAGAATCTGAGAAATTTTAAAAATCTCAGTCGGTGAGTCATCAACAATAAGAACCAGTGGCATTTATCTTCCTCATTCAAAGTACCGCAGCCGCGGCACACGGCAGAGCCTTAAACCGATCTCCACGACCGATTCTGCAATTTATTCAAGTGGGTAAATACGCGAATTAAACGTTTGTAAGCTGCACATGATTCTGAATTGCTTCAAGCAACTCACCCTTGCTGAATGGCTTAGTCAAATACTGGTCTGAGCCAACAATACGGCCTTTCGCTTTATCGAACAAACCATCTTTACTGGACAGCATAATGACTGGCGTCGATTTGAATTCAGTATTATTTTTAATCAAGGCGCAGGTTTGATAACCGTCAAGCCGCGGCATCATAATGTCGACAAAAATGATGTCGGGCTTAGTATCGGCAATCTTTGCCAAGGCGTCAAAGCCATCCACCGCCGTGACGACGTTGCAGCCTTCTTTCGCCAATAGGGTTTCCGTAGTGCGACGAATTGTTTTGCTATCGTCGATAACCATTACTTTTAGATCGGAATAATTAACTGCCATAGGAGCTGATGACCTTAAGAAGCTTATAATGATGCGCCAACAATCCGATGTCTCTTCGCAGTGTGTTGGTTTTTTACCACGTAAAGACCGCTGACACCATCATCTAGTCATATCAGTAAAGCAAAATTGCTGGAATAGGCAAACTTTGGCGGTTTTTGCGGTATTCTATCAGCGGTAATTATTAAGCCTACCTGGCTATATAATATGACCTATTTACACCGTTTTAGACACAGGTAACAAAATGACTATTCGCCTTGGCGTAGTGATGGATCCCATCGAGCACGTCGCTTACAAGAAAGATTCGACCCTAGCCATGCTCTGGGCAGCTGCAGACCGCGACTGGGAACTTAGCTATATGACGCTCGCCGATCTGCATGTGACGGGGGGTAAGGCGCGGGCCTCAGTGAAAGCGCTGAAGGTGTTTAAAGATCCCGAGCACTTTTATGAGCTCGGCGACAGTATTGATATCGACCTGGGCGATCTCGACGTTATTTTAATGCGCAAGGATCCTCCTTTCGACAATGAGTTTCTCTACGCAACGCATATTCTTGAATTAGCTGAAACCCAGGGTGCCTGGGTCGTTAACAAACCCCGCAGCCTGCGTGACTGCAACGAGAAGCTGTTTGCACTGCAGTTTCCGCAGTGCGGCCCAACACACCTCGTCAGTCGCGACCAAGCCCGATTGCGGGCCTTTCACGCCGAGCACGGCGACGTCATCATGAAGCCCTTAGACGGCATGGGCGGCAGCTCCATATTCCGACTAAAACACGATGACCCCAATGTGGGCGTTATCTTAGAAACCCTCACCAACCACGGCCAAATCAACATCATGGCACAGGTGTATTTACCCGAGATTCGCGACGGCGACAAACGTATCTTACTGATCGACGGCGAGCCGGTGCCATATTGCCTGGCCCGCGTACCCGCAAAAGGTGAAACCCGCGGCAATCTCGCTGCCGGCGGCACCGGCCGAGCACAGGCACTCAGCGACGATGATCGTCGTATCGCGGCAGCAGTGGGCCCCATCGCCAGGGAAAAAGGCCTGTTGTTTGTGGGCTTGGACGTTATCGGCGATTCCCTTACCGAGATTAACGTGACCAGCCCAACCTGCATTCGCGAGATTGACACCCAATTTGGAACCGACATTGGTGGTCAGTTAATGGATTGCATCGCCGACAAACTCGCCAACGCGAAGCACCGCGGTCAATGACGGCATCGGCGACCCCGCTCATTGAAGACCAAGCTCCACCCGAAAGGCTGGGGTTTATCGTAGCGGTCGCCACTGCCATGCATCTCGCGGTCATTTTGGGCATCACTTTTGTGCCGCCAGACCCGCGCATAAAAATACCCAGCCTAGAAATTACCTTAGCGCAGTACCAAAGCAACAAGGCCCCAGACAAAGCCGACTATCTAGCCCAGTATGATCAGCTTGGCAGCGGCACTCTGGCAGATAAGGCCGAGCTCAGCACGACCACTGAAAGCGCCTTCCACGACAACACCCTGCCGGATGAAGAAGCGCTTAAAATCGCCAAATCCGTTCTAGAACAAAACAGCTCGTCACTGCTTAGCACCACCGCCGCGTCTGCGCACAGCACTAATACCAAGCAAACTCGTATGCTACACCAGCAACAGCAATGGAATGGCAGCGATAGCAGCAACCAACTCAGCGACAATATTTCTGCCTTAGAGGCGCAGCTGGAGAAATACCAGCAAAATTATGCACGTATGCCGCGACCGAAATTTATTACTTCAGTGGCCACCAAAGGCTCGCCAGACGCCCTGTATTTAAACCGCTGGGAAAAGCGAGTCGAAACCGTAGGCAATGCCAATTATCCCGAAGAAGCCCGCCAACAGGGCATTGAGGGGGAGCTACGACTGCTGCTTATGCTGATGCCCGATGGCCGTATAGACGAGGTGCGAATACTCAGTAGCTCTGGCAGCGCCATACTAGACCGCGCCGCACATCGCATTGTGCGCTTAGCTGCGCCTTATGAGGCAATTCCCAGCGACGTACTAGATGGCAAAAATCGCCTCGGCATCGTTCGTACCTGGCGCTTTGAACGCCAGTCACTCAAAACTAATCAAGGTTGAATTCGGCCCTATTATCAGCAAGCGCCTTGTGTTTGCGGTAATTTCGCCGATACTTACCAGCATGACAAATACTGCGTTCGTATCATTTAAAAATCACTTTCTGATCGCACTTCCTGCGCTCAAAGACGGGATTTTTACCCATAGCATTACCTACCTCTGCGAACATGACGAGCACGGCGCCATGGGTATTATTATCAATCATCCATTAAACATGGATGTCGATGAGATACTTGAACAACTGGAGCTCGACGGCTGTAGCTATGACCACCAACAACCGGTATATGCCGGCGGCCCCATTCACACCGACCGCGGTTTTGTATTGCACCGTCGCGACGGCAAACAGTGGGAGTCCAGTATTGACGTCACTGACACCGTTACTCTTACCACCTCGCTAGACATTTTGGATGCGATCGCCCGCAATTGCGGCCCCAGTCAAAGTATCATCGCATTGGGCTATGCGGGCTGGGACGCGGGTCAACTTGAAGAGGAGCTACAGGACAACATCTGGCTTACGGTCGCCGCCAGCGATCATGTTATATTTGAAGTGGAAGCTGAAAAGCGCGTCGACGCCGCCCTCGCCAGTCTTGGCATCGATTTCTCCCAAATCTCCCCCCACAGTGGTCACGCATAATACCGATGAACGATAAACCCCAGACCCTGCTCAGCTTTGACTTTGGCCTGCGCTGGATCGGCTGCGCCATTGGCCAAACATTAACCGGCACTGCGAGCCCCCAGGCGTCGCTACAAGCCAAAGACGGCATTCCCCGCTGGGAAGACATCGATAAACTACTGGCAACCTGGAAGCCAGATGCCGTAGTGGTGGGGCTGCCCTTGAATATGGACGGCAGCGTATCGGAGATGTCATTGCGAGCGCGCAAATTTGGCAACCGCATTCATGGCCGCTTTGGCATTGCCGTGCATTTTGCAGATGAACGCCTAAGCAGCTTTGAAGCCCGCGGCGACATCATTGAGGACACCGGTTCCCGCGACTTCAAAAATCAATCCGTCGACAGCCGCAGCGCCGCCATCATTCTCGAAAGCTGGATGCGCGAATAAGATTCACACTTCGCAACCGACCTAAATTAGCGACGATATCCTCCCGAACCTGGCTTGCCCTTAGTCTCTTCTTGCATGGTCAAGCCACCCGCCATTTTCTGGGTATGCTCGGGGTTATTATCTGCCCCCAACTTAATCAGCAAGCGCAAATCATTGGCAGAATCGGCGTGTGCGATAGCATCTTCGTAGGTGATTTCGCTATCCACGTACAAATCGTATAGCGCTTGATCGAAGGTCTGCATACCCTGCTGACTCGATTGCCGCATCAGGTCTTTTAGACCCGCCACATCACCTTTGCGAATTAAGTCTGAGGCCAGCGGCGTATTCAGCAAAATCTCTACGCAGGCGCGGCGCCCCTGACCATCGCGGGTTGGAATTAGCTGTTGCGCCACCATCGCCTTGAGATTTAACGACAAGTCCATCCACAGCTGCGGATGCCGGTCAGCGGGGAAAAAGTGCAGAATACGGTCGAGAGCCTGGTTGGCGTTGTTCGCGTGCAGGGTACACAAACACAAATGCCCGGTTTCAGCGAAGGTAATCGCCTGCTCCATTGCCTCCCGGGTGCGGACCTCGCCAATCATAATGACGTCAGGCGCCTGCCGGAGCATATTCTTTAATGCTACTTCAAAAGACTCGGTATCAATGCCAACCTCGCGCTGAGTAACTATACAGCCGCGGTGCTGATGCACGAATTCGATCGGGTCCTCTACGGTAATAATATGACCGCGTGAATTTTCATTGCGATGACCAATCATCGCCGCCAAGGACGTCGATTTACCGGTACCGGTGGCGCCAACAAAAATAATCAGCCCTCGCCGAGTCATCGCCAGCTCTTTCACCTGCTCCGGCAAGCCCAATTCATCGGTTGTCGGAATATTGGTTTCAATCCGCCGCAGCACCATGCCGACCAAATTGCGCTGGTAAAATGCGCTTACCCGAAAGCGACCAATTCCCCTAGCACTGATGGCGAAATTGCACTCTTTGTCGCGCACAAACTCGCGCCGCTGCTGCTCATTCATTACCCCAAATACCACTTCACGGGTTTGCTCCGGGCTCAAAGCATTACTGCTCATCGGCGCCATCTGACCATTAATCTTGATCGACGGGGCCACCCCGGCGGAAATAAACAAATCCGAGGCACCTTTTTCTTGCATAACACGCAATAGTTTTTCAATTTCCAAGGTGTTTCTCCCTAGCGCAAACTAGCAATGTCAGGCGCATCAGAAATTCTCAGGAAAACGGGCTTTAAGACGGGCCGCATCGCGGTTTATCAGACGTTTTTGCAATAGCGTTTTCAAACATTGATCCATGGTTTGCATACCCAAGGCAGCACCAGACTGGATTGCAGAATACATTTGCGCCACCTTGTCTTCCCGAATCAAATTACGGATAGCCGGGGTCCCTATCATGATCTCGTGCGCCGCAATCCGGCCACCCTCCGGCTTTTTCAGCAGCGTTTGTGAAATAACACCCTGTAGCGATTCCGACAACATGGAGCGCACCATCGATTTTTCATCACCGGGGAATACGTCCACCACCCGGTCAATGGTTTTTGCTGCTGATGTCGTGTGCAAAGTACCAAACACTAAGTGCCCGGTTTCCGCTGCCGTTAATGCCAGCCTAATAGTTTCTAAATCCCGCAACTCACCCACCAGAATAATATCGGGGTCTTCACGCAGCGCCGAGCGCAATGCTTCATTAAAGCCGTGAGTATCACGGTGGACTTCACGCTGATTTAGCAGGCACTTTTTAGACTCGTGAACAAATTCTATGGGGTCTTCAATGGTGAGAATATGCTCAAACTTATTGTCGTTAATAAAATCAATCATCGCCGCAAGCGTGGTTGACTTGCCCGACCCAGTAGGCCCCGTCACCAAGACCAAGCCGCGCGGCAGCATAGAAATATCTCTAAACACCTGCCCCATGCCAAGGTCTTCCAAGGACAAAACCTTAGAGGGAATAGTACGGAATACCGCACCGGCGCCGCGATTGTGGTTAAAGGCGTTAACCCGAAAACGCGCTACTCCCGGCACTTCAAAGGAGAAGTCAGTTTCTAAAAACTCTTCGTAATCGCGGCGCTGGCGGTCATTCATGATTTCATAAATCAAACTATGCACTTCGCGATGTTCCAAGGGCGGCAAATTAATGCGGCGCACATCGCCATCTACCCGAATCATGGGCGGCAAGCCCGCAGACAAATGTAAATCTGAGGCATTTTGTTTGGCGCTAAAGGCCAGTAATTCTGTGATATCCATGAAAATCCTCAAAGGCATCAAAGCGTCGGTGGGCAAAACCCCGACTAAAAACCAACTTCACACCAAAATAAGCAGTAGATATAGCCAATGGCGCATTTAACAAGCCGAATTAATGTCGACTCAAAACTGTATAACGCGCCGTCACTGCCGTACAGCACAAAGTTTTATTTTAAGAGCCTGCAGCAGACCAGAGCTCCATCAGGCATAATCTTAACCATGAGCAATCAAACCAACATACTAGCCAATATAGCAGCTATTCAGGCGCGGATAGATGCTGCCTGCCAACTTTATCAACGTGATACACCACCAACCCTGATGGCAGTCACCAAAACCCGCAATGCGGCAGAAATCACTGCCGCCATCGACGCGGGTATCACCGACATCGGCGAAAACTACCTTCAAGAAGCCCTTAGCAAACAAGCGGAGTTGTCGACCCAACCCGAGTACTGGCATTTTATCGGCCCCATTCAGACCAATAAAACCCGCGCCATCGCCAGCCATTTCGACTGGGTACACAGCGTCGACCGCGCCAAAATCATCACCCGTCTCAACGACCAGCGACCCAATGAGCTACCACCATTGAATATTTGCCTGCAAATTAACATTAATGATGAAAGCAGCAAGGCAGGTGCGACTATCGACGATATTCCCGCCCTTGCCGAGTTGGTAAACAGCCAAGCCCGCTTGAGGCTGCGAGGCTTGATGGCTATTCCCGCGAATACCAGTGACATCCAACAACAGCGACGTAATTTCGCTGCCCTGCGTGGCATTTTGACGTCCCTGCAAAAACAATTTCCCAGCGCAGCCATAGACACCCTGTCTATGGGTATGTCCGGAGATATGGAATCTGCCATAGCCGAAGGCGCAACTATCGTCAGGATTGGCAGTGATATTTTCGGCCCTAGACCAACACCAAAGCCATGATAGGACGCTTGCCGACTGCCAGTATCAAAACGGGACTGATATACTGCCCGCGGATTTTACAGCCCGCGCTTCATTTACGAGGCGGCGGGTATAGAGTAAACGGGGACATAAAGTGGAAGAGATGAAAATTGGCTTCATTGGCGGCGGAAATATGGCCTCCAGCATCATCGGTGGCTTAGTTGCCAGCGGTGTGAGCGCGTCAAATATCTGGGCCAGCGATCCCAATGCCGACAGTTTAGCCAAGCTCAGAGAGGTCGCAGCGGTTCATACCGGCAGCGATAACAACGCCCTTATATCCCAAGTAAACGTGGTGATTCTGGCGGTGAAGCCCCAGCTTATGAAAGTGGTTGCGCTCGACATTGCCGCCGCAGTCCAAACACACCAGCCACTAATCATCACCATTGCAGCTGGTGTTGCCAGCGCCAGCCTCGCGACATGGCTGGGAGGCAGCCCTGCCATTGTCCGCTGTATGCCGAACACCCCCGCACTGGTTCGCAGCGGCGCTACCGGCTTATACGCCAACGACCAAGTCAGCGCAGCGCAGCGCCGGCAAGCAAGCACCATTTTAGAAGCGGTGGGCTTGGCATTATGGGTAGATAATGAAGCCCAACTCGACGCCGTCACCGCCGTATCAGGCAGTGGTCCGGCATATTTCTTTTTGGTGATGGAAGCCATGCAAGCCGCCGGTCGAGATATGGGCCTAAGCGCCGAAATAGCCCAACAGCTCACCCTGCAAACCGCATTGGGCGCAGCCAAGATGGCAGTAGCCAGCGATGTCGACGTCGGCGAATTGCGCCGTCGGGTAACATCGCCCAAGGGCACCACTGAACGCGCTATTAACATTTTAGAAGACGGCGGCCTACGCCAACTATTTGCACACGCACTCGAAGGGGCCCGCGTCCGCGCCGAAGAACTCGCTATTGAACTCGAAGGAGAATAAGCCGCATGTCAGCCGCTGCCGAAATCACCACCATGTTACTAAATACTCTAGTCAGCTTAGCGATTGCCGCATTTCTGTTACGGATGATCCTGCAATTAGTGCGCGCCGATTTTTACAATCCGATCTGCCAATTTTTGGTTAAGGCCACTAACCCGCTGGTGATACCGCTGCGCAAAATTATTCCCAGTGTTGGCAAAGTCGACACCGCCTCACTGCTACTGGCGCTCATTGCCCAAGCTATCGGGATCACCCTGTTATTCCAAATATACGGTGGCGGCTTTCCCAACCCCATGCAGCTAATAATATGGTCCGTCATTGGCCTGTGCAGTGCGGTACTAAATCTGTACTTCTTTGCCATTATCGGCAATATCATTTTGAGCTGGGTTGCCCAGGGAACCAGTAATCCCGGCGCTCAAATTCTGTATCAAATCACTGAACCGGTAATGGCGCCATTCCGCAAACTGCTGCCGGCAATGGGCGGCCTAGACTTATCACCGATTTTTGTTTTTTTATGCATCAATGTACTTGAAGTCATGCTCCGTCATGTCGCTGCCAGCGCCGGCCTGCACCCTGCCTTAGTTATGGGGCTGTAAATCGTGGCTGAGCTGCCCGCGTTTTTTCGCTGGCATGGTGGTAATTTAGTGTTGCTCTGCCATATTCAGCCGGGCGCAAGCGCCAATGAGTTTGCCGGCCAGCATGGTGATCGCTTAAAAATCAGGATTCGCTCAGTGGCGACAGACGGCAAAGCAAATGCCTGCTTAATCGCATTTATAGCCAAAGAGTTTGGTCTTAGTAAACAGGCGGTGGAACTCACCGCGGGCGCGCAAAGCAGACAGAAAACACTTAAAATTTCAGCGCCCGTAAACATACCAAGCGCGCTGAATATAGTGATAACAGCACAGTAAGTCCGTTTTTAACGGCCGACAAAAGCTCAACCCGCCGGCGACACGCAAGCCCATGCCGGTTAATAAGGATATCGGTGCAAATGACAGAAGCTCCGCCCAGCACACAAAATGCGGATAACAATAGCGTTGGCATTGTTACGCCACAAACGCTGCACTTCGACCAGCCCCTGCTACTGGCCTGCGGCCGCGCCCTGCCAGAACACGATATTATTTACGAAACCTATGGCACATTAAACGCCGACAAATCCAATGGCATATTAATTTGTCACGCCTTGAGCGGCCACCACCACGCCGCGGGCAAACACAGTGAAAAGGATCGCAAAACCGGCTGGTGGGACAGCTGTATCGGGCCCGGCAAGCCCATAGACACGAATGTCTTTTTCGTCCTTAGCATCAATAATATTGGCGGCTGTCATGGCTCTACCGGCCCCACCTCCATCAACCCAGAAACCGGCCAACCCTGGGGGCCAGACTTTCCACCACTGCGCTGCAGGGACTGGGTAGAGAGCCAGTTTTTGATGATGCAACACTTTGGCATCAGCCAGTGGGCAGCAGTCATTGGCGGCAGTTTGGGCGGCATGCAAGCCATGCGCTGGGCACTTGAACATCCCGACGCCCTGCGCCACTGCATCGTGATTGCCTCTGCCATGAAGCTGTCGGCCCAGAACATCGCCTTCAATGAAATTGCTAGACGCGCCATTACCTCAGACGCCAATTTCCATGATGGCCGCTATCTTGAACACAACACTCTGCCCAAGCAGGGCTTGGGACTGGCGAGAATGGTGGGTCATATTACCTATCTGTCAGAAGACGGCATGAAGCAAAAGTTCGGCCGCGATCTCAAAACCGGTACTCTCTCCTTGGGTGCTGGGTCAGAAACTGCAGTGGAGTTTGAGGTAGAAAGCTATCTACGCTATCAAGGCGAGGCCTTCTCAGGCAGCTTTGACGCCAACACCTATTTGCTCATGACCAAGGCGCTGGACTATTACGATCTGGCTAGGGAGTATAACGACGATCCTGCTGAAGCCTTTAAACACGCCAAGTGTTCCTTTATGGTCATTTCGTTTACAACTGATTGGCGTTTTGCTCCTGCGCGGTCACGGGAAATAGTTGACGCCCTGGTCGCCGCTAACAAAGCTATCAGCTATGCAGAAATAGCTGCGGATCACGGCCACGATGCATTCCTCATTCCCATTCCGCGCTATATGGACGTCTTCCACGGCTATATGAAACGACTCAAACAGGAGCTTGGCCATGCGATTTGACCTCACCCTGATTCAGCCGTGGATTAATGCCAATAGTCGCGTTCTCGACCTCGGTTGTGGCGATGGCATGTTGCTGGAAACCCTGGGTAAAGAAAAAAATGTATCGGGGGTGGGGCTAGAAATAGATCCTGACAATATCACCCTTGCATTGGCACGCGGCGTCAACGTCATTGAGCACGACCTCAACGTCGGTTTGGGCAACTTTCGTGACGACAGCTTTGACATGGTGGTCATGACCCTAGCTCTGCAAACCCTGCGCTATCCGCATTTAGTCATAGACGAAATGCTGAGAGTGGGCCGGGAGTGCATTGTTACCTTCCCAAATTTCGGTCACTGGCGCAGTCGCTGGTACTTGGGACATCGGGGTAAAATGCCGGTATCCAAATATCTTCCCTATACTTGGTACGACACGCCAAATATTCACTTTTGTACGGTCAAGGATTTTGAAACCCTGTGCGCCGACAAAAACATCCGGGTACTGAACAGCAGCGTAATAGCTGCTGACAATAGCCAATCAGCATTAGCCAATCGCTTCCCCAACTTACTGGGTGTCACGGCGGTTTATCATATTAGTAAATAATACTGCGCATACAGAGCATCACTATGAAAGTACATTTGAACTACGCCGCAATTTTCACCTTGGTTTTCACTAGCTTACTTAGCTTAGCAAGCCAGGCCCAAGACGCACCGCCAGTCACTGAAACCAGCTCAAGCTTCGGCAAAGACACCGTGCATTACAGCGTCTTAAACACCACTTTTATTAGCCCACAGGTAGCCAAAAGCTACGGCATTGTTCGCGGCGAAGATAAGTTTTTAATTAACGTCTCGGTTCGTCGCCAACTCGATACCAGCAATATTGCCGTGCGCGCTGATGTAAAAGGCACTAGCTCTGACCTGATCTACGTCAACACCTTGGAGTTCCGAGAGATCATTGAGCAAGACGCCATTTACTACATTGCCGAGTTTGATATCAGCAATGACGAGCGCCAAAACTTTCGCCTGTCTGTGAGCGTGGACAATCGCCCGAGTTACGACATCCAATTCAATAAAATGCTGTATCTCGACAAATAAGAGTAGGCACCGTGTCCTCATCGTCTGAAAATATTGTTGTACTGGCCAGTGGCAACCGGGGAAAGCTGCTTGAACTCGGCCAGCTGCTTGAAGGCGTGGGTATAACGCTGCGCAGCCAAGCAGATTTTGAGGTAGTAGAAGCAGAAGAAACTGGGCTCAGTTTTATAGAGAACGCTATTCTCAAAGCCCGCAATGCCGCTCGCCAAACTGGCTTTGCCGCGCTGGCCGACGACTCCGGTCTGTGCGTAGACGCACTCGGCGGCGCACCCGGTATTTACTCGGCGCGTTACGCTGGCGCCAATGCCAGCGAAGCCGACAACAATGCCACCCTGCTCACGGCGCTAGCGGATCAAAGCAATCGCCGCGCCCATTTTCACTGCGCACTGGCTTTTGTTCGCCACGCCGACGATCCGGCGCCCATAGTATGTGAGGGGCTTTGGCAGGGCGAAATTCTCAGCGCGCCACGGGGCAGCAATGGCTTTGGCTACGACCCGCTGTTTTATGTCGCCGAGTTAGCACTGTGCTCGGCAGAACTCAGCAAAGCCCAAAAAAATCAGCTCAGCCATCGCGCATTGGCACTGAAGCTATTGCTGCCCAGATTACACTCTGAATATCTCGGCAGTTAGTCGTGGCCCCACCAAGACTCACCATTGTCGACGCCGCCCTCAGTCTTCCCATTCGCCATGATCATACTCTGCTGCAACACTGCCTAGCCGCAGAGTTAGCCGTCAGCCGCAGCTGCCGCAACGGCAACTGTGGACGCTGCGACAGCAGCTTGCTAAAAGGTCGGGTAAAACTTCGCAATGGCAATACTGTGGAGGCGCCGGCGACAATCCCTCTGTGCATTGCCTTTGCATTAGATGAGGTTGAAATCAGTAATTTACCACTCATCAAACTGCCTATATTTTGGCGCTGCCAGTGGCAAAATTCGCGAGTATTGGTCCTGCCTGCTGGAAGACAAACTCCACCGCACGAAGGGGATATTTGCGCGGTTCTCTTTGAAGGCTCTGTAGAGCTTAATGAAATAGCTGAGGTCAACGGCCGCAACATAGTGCTGCTCAAACCTGCGGCCAACACCCCCGAGGTAAACAGCGTCAGCCTGATCACCATAGACGCTGAGCATGAAGGTCAATATACACTTTGGCGCGAATACAAAAGCCAGCGCCAAGTGGTGTGGCAAGGCATTAATCATGTCACCGCCCGATCTGCCCAAACGGCGTATCAAGCAAATACATGCAAAGGCAGCTACCACATTATTCACGACGCCAGTACAAAGAAGCCATAGTGTTTCTGGCTTTAAATCTAGACTCACCAAATTGCACTAAATACCATAAGCGCAGTCTGAACCGCATGCGGTTTATGTGACTCAACTACACGTTATAATGACTCACTAGCGCTAAGCTGAACGCTAAATTATGGCGGCTAAGTATTACGAATAACCACAGCGCCACATCATGAAAGTTGTTCAGTGAAATAATTTTCTGCAGGTATCCGCGCCTTCCGCGTTTACCTGCTCACAAAATCTGGAGAAGAAGTCTCATGTTCAAACGGATTATGCAGGGTATTGTCGTCCTGCTAGTAATTGCGGTCGTCGGTGTTGTTTTTGCCCTTGAGCCCATCGCCAAGTTTATGATTGAACGCGAAGGCAGCAAGCAAGTTGGCGCCCGAGTCGATGTCGATAGTGTGGATATAAGCTTCTACCCCACCCACGTTGCTCTCAATGGCCTGACCGTTGCCAACCCGCAAGAACCTATGCGGAACCTGCTGCAAAGCGAGAAAGTCTCCGCTGATGTAGACGCCAAAGCCCTCTTTAAAATGCAGGTGATTGCAGATCAAGTTCTGCTATCCGGCCTGCAAATGTATACCGAGCGCAGCACCCCAGGCACCTTGGACGGCAGTATGCCCCCAGCCAAGGACGAAAGCGCCAGTGGTATGCCCAGTATTTCCCTGCCCGACCCCAGCGCATTACTGGCCGAGGAGAAAGCCACTATCCAAGCCGAAGTAACTGACATTCAAAACGGCTTTAGCGAGATCGAATCACGCTGGAAAATCAAGTCAGAAAAAGTGCCCGACCAGGCCCAATTCGATCAATATAAACTGCGATGGGATGAACTCAAAAATAAAAATGTTATTGAACGTATAGCGGGCGCCAAAGAATTACGTGACGATATAAAGGCCGAACTGCGTCAATTTGATAATCTCAAAGACGACCTTTCAACAGACTCTGCCGCGGTTAAATCACTTAGTGCGCGCGCCGCTAACCTCCCCGCCGACCAATCTAAACGTATGATGTCTAAATACGGCCTAGATCAGGGCAGCGAAGGTATGCTGCGCTTTCTACTCGGCGATGAAGTAAACGCTCTCGTGCAGCGTGGACTCAGCCTATACCAAGAAACCATGGGTAATATAGCGAGCAAAGAAGAAGCCGCACCCAGCAGTGAACCCGCAGCCGAATTACCTGTGAATATTTTAATTCGAAAAATTCTCATTGACGGCTACCAAGTTATCGGCGGCGAAAAACTGGCCTATTCAGGCGAAATTAACGACGTCACTGACAAGCAAGATTACTGGAACAAACCGATCACCATGGCACTGCGTGGTGGTATGGAACAACAATCGCAGCTGGTAATTGATGGCATTTTTGACCAGCGCAATGACACCGTTAAAAGTGTGTTCAATATGGCCCTAAAACAGCTGGCGCTGTCTGGTGTGTCGCTATCACAAAGTCCTGAGCTACCCCTGCAACTAGAAAAGGGCATTGCTGATATTGCCGCCAACTTCTCAATTGATGGCGACAATCTAAAGGGATCGGTGGCCGGTTTGGTAAACCAAGCCAAACTATTAGTCGCCCAAACTGCCACCAACAATAAAACCGCCACCCTGCTTGCCGCGGCATTAGAAGACGTCTCCAAGCTGGTTATGGACCTGAGTGTTAACGGCACCGTCAATGAACCTGCCATTAAACTAAAATCCAATCTCGACGGTATTTTGGGTGATGTGCTCGGCGCCGAGCTCAAGTCGCAACTTGGCGATGTGCAAGAAAAACTCAAAACCAAACTCAGCGCAGACTACGGCCCACAAATTGCTAAATTTCAAGATAAGCAAAACATGCTAGGTCAATATCAAGATCTGCTCGGAGATCGTGAGGCGGCACTAAAGGCCTTAATGAAGGAAATGATGTAAGCCAAGGGTAAGCCATGGCAATGAAAATCTCTTCGTAAAGCTCCCTAGACACTTAGGGCTTTAAACAACAATAAGGGTCACATGAAAGCCACTTCCATGTGACCCTTATTTTTTTACAATTGCGCTCACCTGCGAAGGGGCTACACTTCGCCATTCGAACACCATCCTTCTGGCAACGCTCTCTCACCGGTATGCCCGCACTGCCATCACTCACCCACGCCAGTACTCCGCTTTTGTTCAGAATAAATAGCGGCATTCAGCTGGCATAGTTCACTTATGCGTTTAGCCATTTAATCAGGAAGCAGTAATGACAGATTTACTCGTCACATATCCCTATTTATTAGCGCCGGTGATATTCTTTGCCCGCGTTACCGATGTCTCACTTGGCACCTTTCGAACGATTGTGGTGTTTCGCGGCCACAAGTTTTTAGCCGCAATTATTGGCTTTTTTGAAATCATGATCTGGCTAGTGGCGGCGTCACAGGTACTAACAAACCTAAACCAGTGGTATCTAGCCTTGGCATACGCCGGCGGTTTTGGCGTGGGCAACTATGTTGGCATGTGGATAGAAAGCCGGTTCGCTATTGGCAATGAGCTTATTCGCTGCATATCATTCAATCGCGATGTCTTGGCAGAAAAGATCAGAGAAGCGGGGTTCAAGGTCGTTTCAATCGATGGCGATATGGGCAATGATAAGGCCGTCGAAGTGTTATACATTATTGAAAAACGCCGCAATATACCTACGCTTATCCAGCTGATTAAAGCTTTGGATAAAACCGCCGTTTACTCGGTGTCCGATGTTAAAAGTGTTTATGACGGTGTCGACCTTTTGCCGAGGCGCAGCTTTTTTGGCAGCGGCCAAATGCATTAACAACGGCATTGTAAGGGTGACTTACATAGCTGAAGACCCAAAACCGCTAGCGCGAATAGCGTGGTACTAGCTGGCTATTAATTTCACACTCCATCAAGACCTTGTGCTATCGTCAACTTAGAATAAAAAACATGTTCTCACTGTCATGTATTGTTCACAGTAACAACCTACTCTCGACTCAATTTATTTGAATTATCGGCTGATATTGATCGGCCATGACCGTGGTAGGAAAATATGTCACAAAAAGTAATACTCGTCGTGCTCGATGGCTTAGCTTATGAAACAGCCGAGCAATGCATGGGCTTTCTTCAGGGCTTAAAGGCTCAGGGCAGCACCACACTTTATAAGTTGCAGTGCGAGCTACCGTCTAAGTCGCGGCCACTATATGAAACCATTCTCACCGGTGTTCCCCCGGTTCTGAGCGGTATCGTACACAACGATGTCATCCGCAATTCCAATCAGCAAAGCGTCTTCAGCATGGCCCATAAACAAGGCCTGACCACCGCTGCTGCCGCCTTCCATTGGTTTAGTGAACTCTATAACCGCAGCCCCTATGATCCTATACGAGACCGATACACTGACGACCTCGAACAACTGATTCAACATGGCTGTTTCTATCATGGTGATCACTACCCGGATAACTATCTCTACCTAGACGCAGAAACGCTGAGACGTCGTTACAATCCAGACTTCTTATTAATACATCCTATGAACATCGACAATGCCGGACATAAATCGGGCGTGGACAGCGCTCACTACCGCAATACCGTCAGAGTCTCAGATGGCGAACTATCCAAATATGTCCCCACCTGGATTGATGAAGGCTATCAGGTACTCATCACCTCAGACCACGGAATGAACGCCGACAAGAGTCACGGCGGCACTCTCCCTGAAGAACGTGACATCCCCTTATTTGTGATCGGTGAGCACTTCTCCCACCAGTCCGCCTGCGCGCCAAAACAGACGGAAATCTGCGGCTCCATCTGTGAACTGCTAGGTATTACTGACCACAACAAGCCGGTCACCAAAGATCTATTGCTGGATGCCCAAATAGTGCATAAAAAGCATATGGCCGCGGTTAGCTAAGAAGCAGGCGGCAAACCCTATATCTTACTGTTTGCAGAAAGGGGCTGGGGCAGCGACTAAGCTATAAACGCTTCAGCCTCACTTTTTGAGTTTTTTCAAAAAGACCGTAATTTCTTTTTCAGTTTGTTTATCCGCTTTCCGCGTAGCCACTTCCAAACCTGTTTGCCACACAGTTTCTGCCGAGGCTTTATCACCTAATTGCAGATGCGCTTTGCCGAGTAAATTCCAGGCCGCGGAATAGTCTGGATCAATATCGACACAGCACTGTAAATGTTCGCGGGCAAGATCTAGATTTTTATCGTCGAGGTAGGCTTTGCCTAAGCCGAAACGCAGCATGGCGCTGTCATTTCCCTTGGCAAGCATTTTTTCTAGGGCGGCGACATTCACATTAACTTCCCATTATTTTGCCGCGTCTTGCCTACAACCAAGCAAACAAACGCGGTGATTGATTTTGCTCATTACAGCCGCTCAGAATATTAAGCTCCGCTCACACGAGGCTGTGGTAATTCCGGTAGCGCTTGCCCCTGAATTTGCAGAGCTTCTCGAGTATAGCGTTCAGCGTCGTTATACTCGCCCAGATTGCTGAGCAAGCGACCAAGTTCAAAGCCAAGTTCAGCACTGGCATTGCGGCGATAAGCTTGTTCAAAATACTCTTTAGCCTTTCCCCATAATTCATTACGCAATGACAAACGCCCCAAAGTTAATAATAGCGCGCTATCGTCACCGTGATCTTTCAACCACGACTCTGCAACACTGAGCTGACGCGACAGATCTGTACCGGCAATATAGCCATAAAGCAGCACCAAGTTGCTAGACCAGTTCTGTTTTATGGCTTGGCGCAATACTTTCTCTGCGCTTGCTTGATCACCCAGGGCAAGCAAGGTTCGGCAATAGGCCAGCACGAGATCGGCGTCATGCTGCCAAGCGCGAGAAACATGCTTCCACCACTGCTGCACCACCGCCACGTCAGACTGCATAGCCGACTGCTCCAACTGCCCCATGAGCGCCTCGCGCTCTAAGATATCAATTCTTTCTACAGGGAGAATATTGTGTTTACGTAAATCTGGTAGCAGCGCTAACAAGGAGGTCCAATCGCGCAAACCGGAATACACTTTTTCCAATAAACTCAGCACTGAAGGATGGCGTTCGGCATTGCGACGAGCGCGGGTCAAAGTGGCTAACGCTTCTTCAAGGTGGCCATTGTCAATCTGCATTTGCGCCTGAGTTAGTGCCACCGCGATACTCGCTTTGGCGCTGGTACCCTCAGCCAAACTGAGATAGTGACGACTCGCCTTGGCATCACCTAGGGCATGGCTGGCACGGGCAGCCAATAAGTAATTGATTAGCGGTGCGTCACTCCCTTTTAAAGCATCGGTTAATAAGCGCCGCGACTTTTCCCAATTACCTTCGATAAAAGCGATCATTCCCAGGGTGGTATGACTGCGGCCGCGACTAGCTTGGCGGTCGCTCCAAAAGCTGCCAATCTTTTGCGAGACTTTGGCGCCACGGCGCAAGCTAAGAAAAAGCACGATCAATAGAAACAAAAAGACAAACAGTAGCGCCAAACCCACCCACATCGTCATTTCGACGGTGGTTTGGCCATAGGCAATCAAAATATAGCCGGGGTCTTTTTCAATCGCCATCGCCAAGCCGGCGGCTACAATTAGAGTAAGCAGAACCGCAATGAATATTTTCATTGGCGAGCCTCTTTCTGCCAGCGGTTACTTTTCAGGTACTCTTTCAGCATGCGCAGCGAGCCAGAAATATCGGCTAGTTCGGCATCTACCTGAACTTCCGCAAGGGTATTTATTTGCGCAAGCAAGGCGTCGCGCTTTTCATCAAGCTGATAATAACGATTTAACCACGCCGCGGCTTTTTCCAAAGCGCGCTCATACAATACCGGTTGGTTTGCCAGCAGCGCTAACTGTGCTTGCTCGAACATTAGTTGCAAACTTGCCCGCAACACGGCTTCTTGCTCAGGCGCCAACTGCGCGCGGAAATTGTCTTGATGATGATCAATACGAATATAGCTGCGGAGTTTTTCCCATGCTGCAGTCAAACCACCTTGTAAGCGCTGCTGCCAAGCGGACTCTTCTACCTGAACAGGTATGGGCACGTAGCTCGGCGCTTTGTATATCCTGAGTTTTTCGACTTCGCTAGCCAGCGCTTGCAAGGCCAAATAACTGCCCTCAACATCGCGCTCAGCGCTGTTTTGCAAGGCGCCAATCTCTCTTGCTAATTCGGCGCGCACTGGCAGTAGAGCCGGCTCGTCTAGGTCTCGCAATATTTCATCGGCACTGCCCAATAGCTGCGCAGCGGAGCGCGCATCATGACTGAGCTGGGCGCGCTGATTAGCGAGTCGCAGCAAGTATTCAGCCTCTGCCAGCAACCAATCTTGGCGGTCTACGGTAGCCAGCGACTCCACCGTGACTTCTAGGTTCTGACTGCGCATAGTTAGGGCGTCTAAGCGTGTCCCGACATCGCTGCGCAGCTGAGATAGCGCTTCGCGCTGGGCGCCGATCAATGCTTTAAACTCACTCTGCGAGGTGCTGAGCGCGCGTAATTCTGAGTCAAAATCCGCATTGGCATTTTGTTTCTGCGCAGCCAGCAGCTGGTCTTGTTGATACATCCAGCCAGCCAAAACCAGAGCAGCAAGGGCGATAAGCAATGCCAGCAAGCCCAGCACATTACCACCGGACTTTTGTTTTACTACATGCTTCACTGGCGGTTTGTCTGCCGGTTTATTGACTTTTTTATTCGCGCTGGGTTCGGGCACATTGATTACCGCCGGCTTTTGCTCTGGAGTGGTAATTGCGTCTTTATTATCTTCCGGTTTATCGCCGCTCATTATGCTCTCTCAAGATCCATTTAATGATGTATAGACGGATTGTTCTGTACATAGTGCTTTAGGGCTGTAAGGCTTGCTGCAGTGGCGGCATTATCAGCCTGTATCACTGTTTGATAGCCCTGAGCCTTCGCAATGTCTGCCACCCGCGAACTTGGCACCAGTACCGGGTATGGCAATGCCGCCGCACCCATCAGCTCAGTAAAGTGGCTGAGGGTTTCGCCGCTATTTAATGCAACCATATTTATCTTGTGTTGTAACAGCAATGCCTGCAATTGACCACTGTCGATATCAGGTTTGCAGCGCTGATAACACTCTGCATAATCAACTACCGCACCGCGCTTCCTCAACTCAGTGGCCAAAAACTCCCGACCACCGACGCCACGGATAATTAATATCTTAGACTTATTGATGTGTTGAAGGTCGCCGCAGGCCAGCAGACTCTCGCTATTCATTGCTTGAGCACTATGGCGGACGGTGATGTCACGCTCGGCGAGCGCCGCTGCGGTGGCCCCTCCAATTGCATAGACATCAATATCCATTGGCCACTGCGGCCAGTATTGCTCTATTTGATCTAAACCATGATGCACCGAATTCACGCTGATAAATATTAAGCTTTGGTAGCTATCGAGATTCATCAGCAGACTGCGACATTGTTTAATTTCGGCCTCATGCTCCGGTAAAGACAGCGGCGCGATATTTAGCAAGGGCTGCAAGACCGACACCGCACCCGCCGCCGTTAAGGCGGCCGCAAATTCGGCACTGCGATCGGCTGGTCGCGTAACCAATACCCGTAAATTATTCAGCTTTACTGTCGCCATATACTGCCTTCAATATTGCGCCGGCACCCTGCTTCAGCAACGCTTCTGCCACCGCCACACCCAAGGCTTCAGCTTGATCACGAGGACCACAATGCTCGGCGGTTAAAACCACTTCACCACTGGGTGCGCCCACTAAACCGCGCAGCCAAAGTTGCTTAGGGTCTTTAGGGTCAGCAATTGCATAACCGGCAATGGGCACCTGACAACCGCCTTCAAGACGGCGATTCATGGCCCGCTCAGCCATCACTTGCTCTGCGCTTACGACATTGTGTAGCGGCTGTAATAGGCCAATGACTCTGGCGTCGTCCAAGCGGGTTTCAACACCAACCGCACCTTGGCCGCAGGCAGGCAAACTAGATTCAACCGACATTAGGGAGGCGATGCGATCTTCTAGTTTAAGACGAATCAAACCCGCCGCAGCCAGAATAATGGCATCAAATTCGCCTTCATCGAGCTTGCGTAAGCGGGTTTGCACATTGCCGCGCAAGCTGGAAATTTGCAAATCTGGACGCTGCGAGCGAAGCTGACACTCGCGACGCAAACTAGATGTACCAACCCGAGCGCCCTGGGGCAAGGCATCGACTGAAGGGAAGTGATTACTCACAAAGGCGTCACGCGGGTCTTCCCGCTCGCAAATAATCGCCAAGCCCAAGCCTTCTGGAAACTCCATTGGCACGTCTTTCATAGAGTGCACCGCAATATCGGCGCGACCATCCACAAGCGCCTGCTCAAGCTCTTTAACAAATAAGGCTTTGCCCCCAATTTTGGATAGCGGCGAATCTAGCAATTGATCGCCTCGGGTGGTCATTCCCAGTAATTCGACCTCTAAACCGGGATGGGCAGCCTGAAGCTCTGCCTTGATGAACTCCGCCTGCCAGAGTGCCAGCAGACTTTCGCGGGTAGCGATGCGGATTGTATTGTCAGACATGAATATTTCCGTAGAACTCCGTGGGGTCCCCATGATACTGCAGCAAGCGCGCCGACAAAACCGAAAACCTAGAGTGTTTGGATCACTACACACCTTTGGCAAGACGGGCGCGCACCACCGGCAAATACCGCCGACTAATTTGCGGCCCCTCGGCGACACCCTGTAATTTGACCCGATATCCGGTCACGCCGTGACGCTCAATACCCTGTAAATACTGCAGGGCAACCAGGGCATTGCGGTGAATGCGCAAAAACTGGCTAGCAAATTCTTGCTCAAGCTCCCGCAAGCTATCATCGATAAGCAGCTCACCACCAGGGTGCACTGCGCAAACGTATTTATGATCGGCGTGAAAATAACGCACTGCCGACACCGCCAACAAACTAATACCCTGCGGCCCGGTTGACGATAACTGACTGCGCTGAGCTGGCGCTTCCAACTCGGCAAGCGCGGTAATTTGGGCTTTGTTGAGCCGCGACAAACGACCAAACACCGCAGCCAATTTATCGCGTTGAATAGGTTTTAATAGGTAGCCCACGGCCTGCGCGTCGAATGCGGCGATCGCGTATTCATCATAGGCGGTGCAAAAAACAATCGCCGGTGACGACTCTCGCTCGGCTAATTCACACGCGAGCTCAATACCACTTTTACCCGGCATGGAAATATCCAACAGCAGCACATCTGGTTGGCTGCGTGCTATCTCGGCCAGCGCCTGCTCGGCATTGGCGGCCTCGCCAAGCAGCTCAATATTGCCAAGCTCTGTTAATAGCCGTGCAGCGCGATCCCGCGCCAAGGGCTCATCGTCAACAATTAAAACTTTCACAGCGAGTGACCCGGACTGAATTTTTTAATTGGGAACACTAAGTTCACCCGGTAATAACCCTCTGACAACTGGCACTTAAAACTAGCCTCGTCACCAAATAGGGTTTGTAAACGAAGGCGAACATTGTCGCTGGCCATGCCATTGCCCACCCCCAAGTCAGAGGATACTAACACCGGGTTTTGTATTTCGATATTGATCATGCCGTCGCTGGCGACAGCTCTTATGGTCACGACGCCACCGGCTTGCAGCAGCTGAATACCGTGGGCGATAGCGTTTTCTATTAAGGGTTGCAGCAACAGCGATGGTACGGCCACATCATCGTCTATGCCGGTATCTTGCCAGTCTACTTGGAGCCGATCTGCTAGGCGCGCACGCTCAATGCGCAAGTAGCGCTCACACAAGTCGCGCTCATCAGCCCAGCGCACTACACTCATCCCACTCTGTAAGTTTGCTCGAAATAGCGCAGCCAAATCCTCCACCGCCTGCTCAGCTTTTTCCGGCGCGGCACTGATTAAACTACTGATGCTATTTAAAGTATTAAACAGAAAGTGCGGACGAATTCTGGCATGCAGCGCTTCTAGGCGGGCATATAAGCTGCTTTGCTCACGCAGACGGTATTGCAAACTTAAATAGGCGTAACGCATACCTACACCTAGCAACACACTGGCGACCACCAGTGTATCCGCCAAGGCCCAGCCATCCAGCAGCCAAACATTGTCCCGCAAACCGCCATTGGCAAACCATTGACCCAGCACGGTCACGCAGGCAACCCAAGCCAGACACACCATAAAACTAATGCCGGCGGCGACGGCAGCACTCATGTTAGTAAATACCGATTTTAGCGACTGCAAAATCGCCGCTGCCCCCAGCACACACCAAATGGTGAACATGCCGGACATCCCTAGCAATACCCAATCAAAATTCTGCAAACCAGACTTTAACAGGGTAAACATAATGGCGAGCAAAGATGCCAACAACACCATTAGCAGCAACGCATAGGGGCTGGACAAATTGCCAATAAACGACAACTGCGGCTCTTGTTGCTGCTCACGCGTGGTTCGCTGAGAATTAAGCTGCGCTTTGCTTTGCCAACGCGACACGATACTCACCCTAGAAATATTTTATAAAGCATAGCAGGCTGGTGGCAGAGCGGATACGACTAGCAGGACTGACCATCGCGGCATTAACCATCAGCACCTTCGCCAATGTAGAAGCGCGATTCAGACTAAAACTGTTATAATGGCGGCCTTTTAAGCAGTGGCTGGCAAACACACCCACGCTAAGCCAATCAGCAAAATAGGAACACAAGGCAATGAGTGATAAAGAACCGAGCATCAAACCCTGGGGCGGCCGCTTCAGCGAAGCCACTGACCAATTTGTGGAGCGCTTCACGGCCTCGGTCAGCTTTGATCAACGCCTTTATCACCACGACATAAACGGTTCATTAGCCCATGCGGCAATGCTAGAAAAAGTAGGGGTATTAACCACCGAGGAAGTTGCGGAAATTCAGCGCGGCCTAGAAGAGATTCGCGCTGAAATACTGGCTGGCACCTTTGAGTGGTCAGTCAGCCTTGAAGACGTGCATATGAATATTGAGGCACGTCTGACCGATAAAATCGGCATTACCGGCAAAAAGCTCCACACCGGCCGCTCGCGCAACGACCAAGTCGCGACCGATATTCGTTTGTATGTGCGCGACGAATTAGTGCTTATTTGCACAGAGTTAAGCCGTTTGCAGCTGGGACTGATCAATCTTGCCAGACGCGAAGCCAATACCATCATGCCCGGCTTCACCCATTTGCAGACTGCCCAGCCGGTCACCTTCGGCCACCACATGCTGGCCTGGAACGAAATGCTGGAACGCGACTACAGTCGCTTTCAAGACTGCGGCGCACGCTTGAACCAGTGCCCACTGGGCGCAGCCGCACTGGCGGGAACCACCTATCCAATCGATCGGCACTACAGCGCTGAATTACTCGGCTTTGACCGCCCCACTGAAAACTCGCTGGATTCGGTCAGTGACCGCGACTTCGCCATTGAATTTGCAGCCGCCGCTAGCCTGCTAATGACGCATATGTCGCGCTTCAGCGAAGAGTTGGTGTTATGGACCTCAGCGCAATTTAAATTTATCGAGCTGCCCGACCGTTTCTGCACTGGTTCATCGATTATGCCGCAGAAGAAAAATCCCGATGTGCCAGAATTAGTGCGCGGTAAAGTGGGCCGCGTTAATGGTCATCTTGTCAGCCTATTAACCCTGATGAAATCGCAGCCGCTGGCCTACAACAAAGACAATCAGGAAGACAAAGAACCGCTATTCGATATTATCGACACGGTCAAAGACTGCCTAAAAGCCTACGCCGATATGGTGCCCGCAATCACCGTCAATAGCGATGTCACCCGTGAAGCAGCGATGCGCGGATTTTCCACCGCAACCGATTTAGCTGATTATCTGGTGCGCAAAGGCCTGCCTTTTCGCGACGCTCACGAAGTGGTCGGCAAGTCAGTTGCCTATGGCATTGCCGAGAATAAAGATCTGTCAGAAATGACACTGGATGAATTACACACTTTCAGCACCGATATAGACGCCGATGTCTTTGATGTTCTCACCCTAGAAGGTTCGGTCAACGCCCGCGACCACATTGGTGGTACCGCGCCTAAGCAAGTGCTAGCCGCCGCTGATCGAGCGCAAAACCGGCTGACGGAACGCGCATAATAACCCTCAGTCCGCTGACGCACTTTGCGTCGGCGGATGATTGCCCTCAGCGCCATCGTATTTATTCTCGCAAAAGAATGCTTGTCCACTGATCAAGCCTTACATTATTGTTCGTATACCACCTCGCTTAACGAATACTACATACCTTGAAGTTAATCACGGAGTACTGTCTTGATAAGCGCAAAACACAAACTGCTGCTAGGCGTGGCGATGGCAAGTTTACTTATTGCATGCAGCCCTGCAGACACCCCCGCTGCTGGCGGCAGACCAGCGCCCGCGGTAAAAGTAAGCACCCTAGCCACTGAAGTTGTGCAAAAACGCGTACAAGCCTTGGGTACTTTGCTAGCGCAAGAATCGATTGATATCAGCAGCAATGTCACCGAAAAAATCACCGCGCTCCATTTTGATGATGGCGACAGTGTCACCAAGGGGCAATTGCTAGTGACTCTGCAGCAAGATGAAGAAGCGGCGCAGCTCAGCTCTGCCCGCGCGGACTTAGCCGAGCAAGAACGCGAGTTGGCGCGCCTAGAGGGCCTGCTTGCCAGTCAATCTGCGGCTCAAACCGAATATGATCAACGTCAAACAGCCAAGCTCCGAGCCCAGAGTAAAATTGCCGAGATTCAGGCCTTACTTGCAGAGCGCACTATTCGCGCCCCGTTTAGCGGTGTTATTGGCCTGCGCCAACTTAGCCCGGGTGCCCTAGTTAGTCCTGGCACCAGCATCACCACCCTGGATGATCTGAGCGTAATGCGCCTGGACTTTCAACTGCCCAGCCTGAGTATCAAGGCCATTGCCCCAGGCCAAAGGATCGTTGCGCACAGCGACGCCTTAAACGACGACTTTGACGCCACTATTTCTGCCGTTGCCAGCCGCGTAAATCCGATTGATCGCAGCATCACCGCCCGCGCACTAATAAAAAACCCAGATCAAAAATTGAAACCCGGTATGTTGATGCTGGTATCGATTACCACCAGTGAGTACGACGCCATTATGGCACCTGAATCGGCACTGCAAAGCGTTCAGCTGCAGCACTACCTTTGGATTATGAACGCCGACCAAAAGGCCGAGCGCCGGCAAGTGGAGCTGGGGATTCGCAAACCGGGCTTTGTTGAAATTCGCAGTGGCGTAAGCGTCGGCGAGCAACTTATTTACGAAGGATTTGCCTCCCTTCAAGCCGGTAGCACTGTCGCGCCACAGGAAGGTTAAAGTATGCTTCTCTCCGATACCGCGATAAAGCGACCCGTATTCGCTGTAGTCATTAGTCTTTTATTAGTGGCATTTGGGCTGCTAGCCTTTGAGCGCCTGCCACTGCGTGAATACCCTGATATTGATCCCCCCGTGGTATCGGTGCGCACCGTTTACGTCGGCGCATCGGCCGAGGTCATCGAGTCCAGAGTTACCCAAATTATTGAAGACCGTATCGCCGGTATTGAAGGCATAAAAACCATTAACTCCACCAGTCTCGATGGTTTCTCCTCTATCAGTATCGAGTTCAAATTAACGAGGGATATCGACGCTGCCGCCAATGATGTGCGTGATCGAGTATCAGGCGCGCTGGCCGAGTTACCAGAAGAGGCCGATCCGCCAGAGGTACAAAAGAGTGACGCCGACGAACAAGTCATCATGTGGCAAAACTTAACGTCGGACACCCTCAGCGTATTAGCCTTGGCCGATTACGCCCAGCGCCACATTGTCGATCGCTTTGCGGTACTCGATGGCGTTGCGCGGGTGCGTATTAGCGGCGGCCCAGAATATGCCATGCGCATTTGGCTGGATCGAGAGTCCCTTGCCGCAAGACAGCTGACCGTGAGCGATATAGAAGATGCCCTACGACGAGAAAACGTCGAGCTTCCCGCCGGCACTTTAAAATCCATAGACCGAGATTTTGTGGTAAAGATTAATCGCCACTTTCTCACCCCAAGTGACTTTGAGGCTTTGGTGGTAAAGCGTGACGAGCAAGGCTATCTCACTAAGCTCAGTGACGTTGCTAGGGTTGAGCTCGGCGCCGCCGAGCACCGTCAATATTTCCAAGGCAACGGCGTGCCTATGGTCGGCATAGGCATAGTAAAACAAAGTGTTTCCAATACCCTTGCCGTCGCCGACGCTGTTCGCGCCGAAGCGGAGAAAATTCGCAAAACCCTGCCCGAGGGCATTCAGCTGCACCCCAGTTACGACAGCTCGGTTTTCATCGCCCAAGCCATCTCCGAGGTGTACAGCACGCTGTTCATCGCCGCCGCGCTAGTGGTGTTAGTGATATTTTTATTCCTAGGCGATTTCCGCGCCATGCTGGTTCCCGCAGTGACGGTACCCGTGTCACTTATCGCAACGTTTACCGTATTGTATGCACTGGGTTATACCGTCAACTTGCTCACTCTACTAGCTCTGGTATTGGCCATAGGACTGGTTGTTGATGACAGCATTGTGGTGCTCGAAAACATTCATCGCCGCCTACTTAGCGGCGAACCGCCCTTGGTGGCAGCCTATCGCGGTAGTCGCCAAGTTGGCTTTGCCGTTATCGCGACCACCGCCGTACTGATTGCGGTTTTTGTCCCCATCAGTTTCTTAGAGGGCGATGTCGGACGTTTATTCGGTGAATTTGCCGTCGCGATGGCTGTCGCGGTGTTTTTCTCCAGCATTGTCGCACTTACCTTATCACCCGTTATTTGTTCCAAGGTATTGAAACGTGATGCCATGCATGGCGGTCTCGCTACCTTTGTCGAAAACCTGCTCCACCGCATGGAGACTCGCTACGGCAAGATATTAGCTAGCAGCATGAAACATCCGATCTTGTCGGCATTGGCATTGGTAATGACCGTGGGTGCCTGCGTCTTTTTCCTCCAAAAAGTACCTGCCGAATTCGCGCCCAAGGAAGACCGCGGTGTGGTATTTATGATTATTCGCGGCCCTGAAGGTGCCTCTTTCAATTACGTGACCAAACATCTAGCAGAGGTTGAACAGCGGCTCATGCCCATGGTAGACGCCGGCACGATCAATAGACTGTTACTGCGCGCGCCCGGTGGCCGCGGTGGCGCCGACGTTTACAACCAAGCCGTCGGTATTTTGGTGTTAACCCCCTGGGCAGAGCGTGAGCCTATCGCCAAGGTGGTCGGCGAAATACGACAGCGGCTTGCAGGCTTTACAGCCTTAAGCGTTTTTCCAATTACTCCCCAGTCACTAGGTGGTGGATTCAGTAAACCGCTGGAGTTTGTTATTGGTGGCAGCAGCTATGAAGAACTCGCCGAATGGTCTGATCTAATAGTCAAAGAAGCGAAATCAAATCCCGGCCTGCTAGGTGTCGACAGCGATTTCCGCCAAACCAAACCACAGCTAGCCGTCACGATTAATCGAGACCGGGCCGCCACCCTCGGCGTTAACGCCAGTGAGATCAATCGCAGCTTAGAGACTCTTTTGGGCTCGCGAAAAGTGACGACGTTTATGATGGGGGGCGAAGAGTACGACGTCATTGTCGAAGGTGAGCCCGACGCTCAACGCAGCCCACAAGACTTAAGTAATATTTATGTGCGCTCGGAGACCAGCGGTAATCTCATTCCCCTTGGCAATCTGGTGACCTTGCAAGAGCGCGGAGATGCTGCAGAGTTAAATCGCTATAATCGCGTGCGCGCTATCACCATCGACGCCAACCTCGCAGAGGGTTACTCACTGGGCGAGGCGCTCAGCTACTTTGAAAATCTGGTCGCCGACAAGCTCCCCGACGCCACCGTTGATTACAAGGGGGAATCGCTGGATTATCACGAATCTGGCAATTCGGTTTACTTCACTTTCGCCCTGGCACTGCTGGTGGTCTATTTGGTACTTGCCGCCCAATTCGAAAGCTTTATTCATCCCTTCATTATTTTGCTAAGCGTGCCGCTAGCGGTAGCCGGCGCTTTAATCGGTCTTTATCTGACCGACCAAAGTCTGAATATTTACAGCCAAATTGCGCTTATTATGCTGGTGGGCTTGGCGGCTAAGAACGGTATCTTACTAGTGGAATTTGCCAACCAGTTACGCGACCAAGGCTTGGAATTCGATCAGGCGATATTGCAATCGGCTCAGCAAAGACTGCGGCCCATCGCGATGACAGCTATCACCACCATTATGGGCGCGGTGCCGCTGATACTCTCTTCCGGACCGGGCAGTGAATCTCGTTACGTCATCGGCATTGTGGTGGCGTTTGGTGTTAGCTCCGCCACAATATTAACGCTATTTGTTATACCCATGGCTTATCGACTACTAGCAAGAAACAGCAAATCACCCCTCACCGTCACACGACAATTAGAGGCTCAGCTTGCTGTGAATGAGGACAAAGAAAAGTACTCCTAATGTGGTCAAGGTGTACTAGGAAGAACGGACACGTTCCTTTTCTGGCAGACTGTAGGCCGACTTGACGTCCAAGAGACGGACCTCATTGAACAAATGATGGGCGGCGGTGTACTCAGTGAGTGCATCTGCCGCTAGTAAAATAGCCGCTGCCGTCCATGTTGGACGCTCATCTGGCCATAGCAAATCTTCAACAAACTGATAACCCGTCCAGTATTCGCCATTGCTGTCGCGCCACTGGTGCAACCAGCTATACACCATCACCGCGCGGGCATGATCGCCTGCCGCCAATAATGCCATTGTCAGTTCACAGGATTCCGCTACGGTTACCCAGGGCTCATCTGACACGCAGCGACACCCTAAGCCTTGTTCAACAAACTCATCCCAGCGCTTTTGCAAATGCGCACTTGCTTTGGTGGTCGGCACCGCGCCGGTCAAGACCGGATAAAACCAGTCCATGGAATAGCGCGCCTTGCTCTCCCAAGTACGATCAAAGCGCTCAGGCTTATTACGCAAAGCCTCACCGAGAGCCGCCCTTGCCTCACGCCAATCAGAGCGCGGATCACCGATCACGACCGAGATATTCACGGCGCATTCGAGGCTTTTGTATATTGAGGAACATCCGGTAATTAATGCGTCAACCATTGGCTGGCCATGAGCATCAACCGCCCAGTTTATTTCGCCGTGGCGAGACTGCTGAGCCAGCACAAAGCCAATTGCGCGCCGAACACAGGGCCACATTTCACGCAAAAATGGCCGGTTTTCAGTGATTAGATAGTGATGCCAAACGCCGGTAGCAATATAGGCAACAAAGTTAGTTTCGCGTCGTTCACGATTATCAACTTCCCCGCCACGATAGGCCGCCCACCAACTACCATCTTCCAATTGGGCGTTTTTAAGCCAGCGGTAGGCATTTTCTGCAGCAGCGTATTCTCCACCAATACTTAAACCCATGGCCGATTCCACGTGATCCCAGGGATCACAGTGGCCACCATCAAACCAGGGGATACTGCCATCAGCTTGTTGAGCACGCAGCAAAAACTCCACCGTCGGTTTAAAAAACTCTTGTGGGAAGAGGCCTTTGCTTAAAAACAGTCCGCTCATGCCACCTTAGCCTTTTCAAAATACATCACAACTGATTTACCCAACACTGGATTCAAGCTTGCTTCTAAGGTTCTGGTAAATAAAGGTCTATCCATTAAATCCCACACTAAAAACCGATGGTATTGCTTAATGGCAACATTAGAGTCCTGGTTTTTCCAAAACGCGCACTTCAACCACCAATAGGGGGAATGCAAAGCGTGTGCCCAATGGCGGCGGTAAAAACGAAAACCCAAATCCTGTATTTGTTTCCGTAATTCACTGGCCTTAAATATACGCAGATGGCCGCCCTCGACCTTGTGATAAGCCTCGCTCAACGCCCAGCATATTTTTTCTGGCCACGCTCTGGGGACGCTGGCGCAAAACAAACCACCGGGTTTTAGCACCCGCTCAATTTCTTTCAATACCGCCTGGTAGTCGGGGATATGCTCTAAGACTTCAGAGCAAATAATTTTATCGAAGGTATTGTCCGCAAACGGCAGCTGCATGGCATCGCCGTTGGCCAGACCAAAGGCTTTTTCTGCTTGGCCGTCGCCTTTAAAATCTGCGAAACGACTTTGCGCCGTTTGCAAATCACCCAAACACAGATCAACACCAATAGCGGTTACGTCCGCCTCAACATAGGCCGAGATAACATGACGGCCTTCGCCGCAGCCCAGATCTAAAACTTTATCACCCCGATTTAACTCGAAATGACGAAAATCAACCGTTTTCACGTTGTATCACCTGCCAGTAGTAGTTCGTCATTTGCTGCGCTGCCCGCGTCCAACAAAATAGTTCTTCAATTCTTGCGCGACCGGCCGCTGCCAGTTCATCACGCCATGCTGGCGACGCCAATAAGGTATCTAATACCTCGGCAATGGCCTTGCTATCGCGAATAGGCACCTGAATCGCCGCATCGCCAACCACTTCAGGTAAGGCGCCACCATCGGTAGAAATTAATGCCGTGCCACACGCCATAGCTTCTCCAGCCGGCAAGCCGAAACCTTCATAAATAGAGGGCACAACCACCACCGAGGCTTCGTTATAGTATTTCACCAGGTCTTCAGTGCTGATACCGCTCACCGCGCGAATGTGTTTGCTCAGGCCTAATTCGCGGATAAGGCGACCGCTTTCACCGTCTTCTTTGGGTGTACCGACTAATAACAGTTCGAGATCAGGGTAACGCGGCACCACCGCCGCCACCGCTTCAAGTAAATAGCGCATACCCTTTAGCGGTTGATCCGACGACACCGTAGCCATAATGCGATTGGGGTTTTTTACGATATGCTCCAAAGGTCGAAACTCTTCGGTATCAATACCATTATGCACCAAGCTAATGCCCGCGGGCTGAATATCGAAGGCGGCGGCAATGTCAGTTCGAGATCGCTCCGACACCGTCACCACATGATGAAGCTCGCGGGCGACTCTGCGCTGCATAATCAAAAAGCTGTGCCAGCGGCGAATCATCAAGCGTTCCATCCAGCTCTTGGCGGCACTCAGCGCAATACTCATATCGCTGGTTATCGGGTGGTGAATCGTTGTAATAAGCGGAAAACCCTGCTTTTGAAGATCTAACATGCCGTAACTCAGGCACTGGTTATCATGGATAATGTCGTAATGACGACCGTGTTGTTTCAGGTATTTAAGCACCCGTCGGCCAAAGCAGTAGGGCTCAGAAAACGCACCGGTTAGCTTGCCAGTCCATTCATATATATTGGTGAGCGAGCGAAGATGATGGGGGCGAATTGAACCCAAGCCGGTTTCAAATAAATTCATCCCCGGCATTTTGATCAAGTTAACCCGCGGATCAAGATGCGGATAGGGCTGCCCCGAAATCACGTCGACTTGATGACCCGCTTCAACTAAGGCCTTACTTAGATACTTAAGGTAAATTCCCTGACCACCTCCATAGGGCGCGCTACGGTAGCCCAATAAGCACACCCTCAAGGCGCGCCGCGGTCTAGCATCGCTCAATGGGGTTACGCTGGCTTTAACCGGTTCAATAGGTGAGGGGCTGGCGATAGTAGCTGGATCTGACGGCATAAGACGAGGTCGCTGTTATTCGGATTACTGTTGTTCGGACAAATACCGTGGAATTCTCCTCAGCCTGGAAACCTGTTAAGGCTGCCGAGGTCAAACCACGCGTCATTTGAATGCCGCGAAGCCGAAATAGGATGAATGCCGCTCGTGTAGTAACAGGATTCTAACCACGAGGTGAGGAGAAATCCACCTGCGATTTTTAGCGATGCCCTAATCTGGCATTAAGACTTTGTCATGTTAAACTCGCAAACGCCCCAAATTCGCCCATAGAGAATAAGCCACTCATGCGTATAAACGCTATTTTTAGCACGTTATTTTGTCTGAGCCTCACCGCGGTTGCACTTAACGGCTGCGCCAGTGGGCCGACAAAAAAATCGCCTAGGGGCGCATTTGAAACCACAATAAAGGCCGGTGATATTCGCCTGTTTAGCTACAGCCAACCCCTATTTCGAGAAAGAGCCCGGCCGATAACGTCCGCCAATAGTCGAGAAGACGGCACCAGTAAACCGCGCGAAGACAGTGAATCACAACTAAGAAGAACCGTACGCGACCTTGAACAAGATCCGCGACTCGCAGAGTACTGCCCAGCTGGCTACACCTTGATTGAGCAATACGCGGTATTAAACGACGTGGTCATCCGCGGAGAATGCAGATACCAGCAAGAACAAAGTAAACAATAAGCGCCGCAACAATAACCGCCACGGCGCCTTATACAGAGCACTTAACTAATTGGTGTCAACCACTCGGGGAACTCTTCACGACGCCCCTTCACTTGATCGAAATACATATTTTGCAGCAAGTTAGTCACCGGCCCACGTGAACCCGACCCAATTTTTCGGCCATCTAATTCACGAATCGGCAGTACTTCCGCCGCGGTACCAGTAAAGAAAGCCTCATCTGCGATATAAATTTCATCGCGGGTGATGCGCTTCTCTTCCACCGTCAAACCCAGCTCCTTGGCAAATTCGAAAATGGTGTTACGAGTAATACCATCTAAGCAGCTCGTTAGCTCAGGGGTGTACAGTTTGCCATTGCGAACAATAAAGATATTCTCGCCACTGCCTTCTGCCACATAGCCTTCATTATCCAGCAACAGCGCTTCTTCACAGCCGCTGTCTAACGCTTCGCGCAAGGCCAGCATCGAGTTAATGTAGTGACCGTTGGCCTTCGCCTTACACATTGAAATATTGACGTGGTGGCGGGTATAAGACGAGCACCGCACTTTAATGCCCTTGTCGCGAGCCTCAGGGCTCATATAGCTAGGCCAATCCCATGCGGCAACAATGACATGCATTTTTAGGTTGTCGGCGCGCAGCCCCATGCCCTCTGAGCCGTAGAAACACATTGGCCGCAGGTAAGCTTCATCTAAACCATTTTCACGGACAACAGCGCGCTGCGCTTCATTGACCTGTTCTTTGGTGACACTCATGTCCATACGCATAATATGTGCAGAGCGGAATAAGCGGTCGGTGTGTTCCTGCATGCGGAAAATACAGGTGCCACGGTCTTTGGTTTGATAGGCGCGTACGCCTTCAAAAACACCCATCCCGTAGTGCAGTGTATGAGTCAAAACGTGAACTTTGGCATCGCGCCAAGGAACCATTTCACCGTCGAACCAAATCAGGCCGTCACGATCAGCCATAGACATCGTGTGTTACTCCTCAAAAAAAGGTAAATACCATTATGGAGACAACATCAGTTGCTGCCAGAAACGGCTGACAATTTCCCGCTCGGTACCTAATGCCGTTTCGGCTATCAACCCTTTTTGCTCTTGTAAGCTTAGGCGATGCGCCTGACTGCGGAACGCCTTGTAAGCGTCAATCAGTGTCCGGGTATCCGCTGCCGAAATCAGGCCTTGTTCAGCCAAGGATTCAAGTATGCGAATGTTATCAGTGTAATGAGTAAGCGGTGGGTGCTGTTGTGACCATGCTAAAACGGCATATTGCACCATAAATTCAATATCAACGATACCTCCAGAACCCTGTTTAATATCAAATTCCGCATTTTTATCGCTAGCGGACATAAGATGATCACGCATTTTCTGGCGCATATTTACAACTTCATCTCTCAGCATTGCGATATCACGCGGTTTACAGAGGATCTCCCCCCGCAATGCTTCGAATTTTTGTGCTAATAATGCATCGCCAGCCACCGCCCGCACCCGCACCAAGGCCTGATGCTCCCAAGTCCAAGCTTGGCTGTTTTGATAGTCTTTAAACGCCGTAAACGACGACACCAATAAGCCCGAATTACCCGATGGCCGCAAACGCATATCGACCTCATACAAGGGGCCGAGACGAGTCGCCGCCGTCAAAATATGAATAATACGCTGACCAAGGCGGGTAAAAAACGTGGCGGCGTCCAATGGTCGCTTGCCGTCACTTACATAACTAGACGGCAGATCGTGCATAAACACCAAATCTAGATCTGAGCCATACCCGAGTTCAAGCCCCCCCAGTTTGCCATAAGCCAAAATCACAAAGTGACGCTGATCATCACCTGCCGGCACGGGGCTGCCGTATTTATCAAGTAAGTTCTGCCACGCAACATCTAACACCGCGTCTAAAACCACCTCAGCGATATAAGTTAGGTAATCACTCACTTTCATCAACGGTAAGCTACCCGTCACTTCGGACGCCGCAACACGCAGCACATGGGCCAAACGGAAATGGCGGAGGGCTTCCATTTGCGCTTCCAAATCATCGCTATCAATACGCAATAAGCGCTGCCTAAGCTCGCTGCTCAGACCCGCTTTTTCGGGCACCGAGAACAAGCTATTTGCGTCTAGCAGCTCATCCAGCAGTACTGGCTGAGCTGCTAGCTGCCGCGCGATCCAGGGGCTCGCTTCACACAGCACTACCAAGCGCTTGCGCGCGGCAGGGTTCTCCATTAACAACACTAAATAAGCAGTACGGCGAAGCACCGCTTCAATAAGCGGAATCAAGCGCAGCAAGGTCTCTGCAGGCGAGTCAGCATCGCACAAGTCTTCCAATATAAGCGGCAAAAACTCGTATAAACGATCTCGACTCCTACCCTGCATACGCAATACGCTAGCGCCATTGAGTAACGCAACCAATAGGCGGGCAGCCTCGTCGGCGTCATCAAAGCCAGCTTCCTCCAGCGTTTGCCGCACTAGGTCGCGGTCGAGATCATCGAGCATAGCTCGCCAACGATTCTTGCTCAGATGCTGTTGGTCATCGGGCTCGACCTCTGGCGGGGCAATAACATGGCCAAAATGCGCAGCGACGCGCTGGCGGTGCAGAGCTAAAACATCCTGAAAGGCGGCAACGTCACCGCCAAAACCCATAGCGAAACTTAAGGCAAGCAGCGCGTTGTCGGCATCCGGCAACTGTTGGGTCTGCTCATCGCGCCAAGCTTGAATGGCATGCTCGGTATTTCTTAAAAATTTATACGCCGCCTGCAATTCATCAACCACAGGCTCGGGAAGATAGGCCATGCTTCCAAGCTCAGCAAGAATCACTTGCAACTGTAATGCCTGCAAATTCAGCTCTTGGCCACCACGTATTAATTGAAAACACTGGGCGATAAATTCAATTTCACGAATGCCGCCAGAGCCCAACTTTATATTATCTTGAAGCTGACGCCGCACGACCTCGCGCTGAATCATCAGTTTCATATCGCGCAGCGACTCGACGGCAGAGAAATCCAAATAACGACGATAGACGAAGGGACGCAAGAGCTGAAGCAGGCGGTCGCCCTCTTTAGTATCGCCGGCGATACACCGCGCCTTAATGAGTGCGTAACGCTCCCAGTCACGCCCCTGATCTTGGTAATACTCTTCCAAGGCATCAAAGCTGATGACCAGCGGCCCACTCTGCCCATAGGGCCGCAGACGCATATCTACCCGAAATACAAAGCCATCGGCGGTACGAGCATCTAAGGCCTGAATTAAACGCTGCCCGAGCCGAATGAAGAATGCTTGATTGTCATCGCTGCGCGGACCACCCACGGTGCTGCCCGGCTCGGGATAAGTAAAAATAAGATCAATGTCAGAAGACAGGTTTAACTCCCTGGCCCCCAACTTACCCATGGCAATAACGACCAGCTGTTGCGGAATACCCTCAGCCGAGCGCGGTTCTCCTCGTTCGGCTACTAACTGCTGATGCAAAAATGCCAGTGCCACCTCGACGCAGGCGTCCGCAAGCGCAGATAAATCCCGAACCGTCTCTTCCATCTCGGCCAGACGATTAAGATCGCGCCAGACAATCCGAAGCCAGTGACGATTACGAAAATCTCGCAAGACTGTCGCCAAGTCCTCCGCACTTTCACATTCAGCGCATAACTCGCGCAGCTCTGTATGCCAGGCATCGTCAGGGAGATGTGAGTGGAGCTGCTTATTCAACACAAAATCGGCAAGCCAGGCTGGCTTGCGCAGGCATAACTCTACCAAAGCCGGACTACAGGAAAATGCGACAAGCAATTCCTGGCGGTGCTCAGATTCGACAAATGCACGATACCAATCACGCTGCCCTTGATCGCAACGCTCATACAGACTTTGCCATTGTATTTCGACATCAGCCGCTAAGGCGGGCGGGAGCTCTTGAGCCAAAATATTAAGACTACGATATTGGCTGGGCAGCGGCATTGCTTGATCCTTGATTACTTATTATTAAGCTCAGCCAGTTTGCACCGGCGGCGCTACTCGCAAGACTTCGGCGATGGTGGTTTCACCGCGCGCGACTTTTTGCGCCCCACTCAGCCTAAGGGTACGCATGCCGTTTTTCATGGCCATGCGGCGCAATTTATCCAATTCCACATCATCGGCTATCGCAGCTTGAACCTGGCCCTCAACCGGCAATATTTCGTATATACCCTGCCGGCCATAAAAACCGGTATTGCGACATTCCAAACAACCCGGTGCATGATAAATATGTGCCGGTGGACTGACTTTCCAGGGCGCGGTTAAGGTTGTCCACGCGGTTTCATCGAGCGCCACAGTCTCTTTACAATGTGGGCATAAACTTCTTACTAAGCGCTGCGCCATCACGCCCAGCACCGTGGCACGAATCAAATACGCGGGCACGCCAAGTTCCAGTAAGCGCGTTACTGCCGAGGGGGCATCGTTGGTATGTAGCGTCGAAATAACCAGGTGTCCCGTCAAGGCAGCTTGAATCGCCATCTCGGCGGTTTCTAAATCACGGATCTCACCAATCATGATGATATCCGGGTCTTGCCTGAGCAAGGCGCGCACACCGCCGGCAAAATCCAGATTAATATTGTGCTGTACCTGCATTTGATTAAAGGCGTCTTCCACCATTTCAATCGGGTCTTCAATCGTACAAACATTTACTTCGCTGGTGGCGATCTGTTTCAGGCTAGAGTATAGGGTGGTGGTCTTACCCGAGCCCGTCGGCCCCGTCACTAATACAATCCCGTGGGGAGAGCGGATCATACCGTCCCAGCGCTGGCGGTCTTCACCGCGCAAGCCCAGCTCTTCAAAGCTGCGCAATAGCACTTCGGGGTCGAATATCCGCATCACCATTTTTTCACCGAATGCGGTGGGTAGCGTCGACAGCCTTAACTCGATCTCGTCACCGCCAGCATTTTTGGTTTTTAAGCGCCCATCTTGAGGTCGACGCTTCTCCGCCACATCCATACGACCGAGTATTTTTAAACGGCTCACCACCGCCGTCAGCACCGACGCGGGCAGCTCATAGACGTTGTATAAAACACCATCAATACGAAAGCGAACATTGCCGTGTTCACGGCGCGGCTCTATATGAATGTCACTGGCACGCTGGTCGTAGGCATACTGCAACAACCAGTCGACGATATTAACAACGTGACCATCGTTGGCGTCTAGATCTTTTAAATTGCTGATTTCGAGTAATTGTTCAAGATTGGTATTAGCCTGGCCGCCGCGACGACTGTCACCACTTGCACCGCGCACTGACTTTGCCAGACTGTAAAATTCGACGGTAAAACGGTCTATAGCGTCGGGATCGGCAATTACCCGCCGAATGGGTCGACGCAACACTTGCTGCAAATCCTTTTCCCAGCCGCTAACAAAGGGCTCGCTGCCAGCAATGACCACTTCCTGTGGAGAAACTGCCAAGGCCAATATCCGATGACGCTGTGCAAAGGCATACGACATCACCCCAGTGACCGCCGGTACGTCTATTTTCAAGGGGTCGATACGCTGCGGTAGCTGGTCACAATGCCCCGCCAACCATTCCAGTAGTCGATCCATGCCAAGCACACGTCCGGAGCGGCTGGCATCCGGCAATTGCTCTGCAGCAAGATAATTCAGTACATGCTGGATTCGGTCGCCAATACGCGGTGGATTCGGGCGTACCCGCTTAGCGACGGCAGCGTCCAAGAGCCCGTCGTCCACCAGCTGGCGAATGATTGGGGCCGCGTCAAGTGGGCCGGTTTTACTGAGATTACTGTGCATACTAAACATAAACCCTGTGATGATCATCGACACCATTAATAGCTAGTCACAATAACGTAATAACTCTGTGATTATATAGCTCGGCATTTAATGTCTGGTGAGGCTCAACGGAGGCCAGTATAATCCCGACCACCTAAAAAGAACGCCGTAAGGAGTCGCACCGTGCCCGTAAATTCACTTGGTAGCTTGTTTGGAAAATCTCCATTTGCGCCGATTCAAGAGCATATGCAGCGGGCCCAAGCCTGCGCCGCCGCACTAAAACCCTTCATTCATGCCGCCCAAGAGGGTGATTGGACCAAGGCCCAAGAGGCACATCGACTCATTGTTCACCTTGAAAATGAAGCCGACAAGCTCAAAAAGCAAGTCCGACTGCAATTACCGAGTAATCTTTTTCTTCCCGTCCCGCGTCCAGACTTACTCGACTTGGTAAGAATGCAGGATCGTATTGCCAACTGTAGTAAGGATATTGCCGGGCTGATGCTGGGTCGGAAAATGAAATTTCCTGACTCACTCACCAAACTCATGAGCCAATACGTCGATTTGGCTATTGCTACCTCGGCTCAGGCCATGAAAGCCATTGAAGAACTCGATGAACTACTGGAGACCGGGTTTCGCGGCCGCGAAGTCGCCCTAGTCGAGGTTATGATCGAAGAACTGGATCGTCTGGAGCATTCCGCCGACAATCTTCAAATCGACATACGCGCAGCTTTGTACGCTATTGAAAAAGATCTACCTCCTGTTGACGTCATGTTTCTGTATCAAACTATTAACTTGATCGGTGAACTGTCTGATAGATCACAAAAAGTTGGCTCGCGACTACAAATCGTCATTGCCCGCTAGATTCTGCCTATAATTAAGGAATTACTATGTCAATTATTGCTGAACACGGGCAACTATTGCTAATTTTAGCTTGTTTGTTTGGTTTCTTCATGGCCTGGGGTGTTGGCGCCAACGATGTGGCCAACGCAATGGGAACCTCGGTGGGAGCCAAGGCGCTCACCATCAAACAGGCGATTTTGATCGCAATTGTATTTGAGTTTTGCGGTGCCTATTTGGCTGGCGGTGAGGTCACCGAGACCATTCGCAAGGGCATTATTAATCCAGAATATATCGCTGATAGCCCCGATTTGCTGGTCTTTGGTATGCTGGCCTCCCTGCTCGCCGCTGGAATCTGGTTGTTTGTGGCAAGCATGATGGGCTGGCCGGTGTCTACTACCCACTCGATTGTCGGCGCCTTAGTCGGCTTTGCCGCTGTAGGGATAGACACCGACGCTGTCGCTTGGGGCAAGGTCGGACAGATTGTTGCAAGCTGGGTGGTCTCGCCGGTGCTCGCAGGCACCCTGTCCTTTGGTTTATTCCTCAGCGCCCAACGATTTATTCTTAATGCCCCCGACCCCTTTGCCGCCGCTAAAAAATACATCCCGTATTATCTGTTTTTAGTCGGTTTTATCATCGCCATGGTTACCATGACCAAGGGACTCAAACACATCGGTTTAGGCCTGAACTTCAAAGAATGCATAATACTCTCCGTGGGTATCGGCATATTAGTATCCGGTGTCGGTCAACTTTTTCTGCGTCGCATCAAAGATGTGACGGCAGGCGATGGTCGCTCACGCTTTGCCAGTGTAGAGAGTATGTTTGCGGTACTAATGGTCTTTACGGCCTGCGCGATGGCCTTCGCCCACGGTTCAAACGATGTGGCCAATGCGATCGGTCCAGTAGCGGCTATTGTCAGCGTTATCCAATCTGGCGGTGAAATTGGCGCCAAGTCCGGACTACCAAGCTGGGTATTGCTGATTGGCGCCGGCGGTATTGTTTTCGGCCTAGCAACTTACGGCTTTAAGGTTATAGCCACCATCGGCACCAAAATTACCGAGCTAACGCCTAGCCGCGGCTTTGCCGCTGAACTCGGTGCGGCCTCAACCGTGGTGCTAGCGTCCGGTAGCGGCTTGCCCATTTCGACGACCCATACATTGGTTGGTGCGGTGCTTGGTGTTGGTTTAGCTCGCGGTATTGCCGCCTTAAATCTAAGCGTTATCCGCAATATTTTCATGTCGTGGATCATCACTCTGCCTGCCGGCGCCGGACTATCGATCGTGTTCTTCTTCATCTTCAAAGCAATTTTTAGCTAATCACTAGATCTCCACCCTCGCGCAAACAAATCCACTGGTTTTGTTTGCGCGACTCGCTACAATGGCCCGTTACCAGCGACCTAGCGCGGACTCATCGTGGCAAACTCAAATAGCACTCCCAGTGTTCTGTCTATGATGACAGGGCTTGTTAAACTTCCCTCCGTCAGCTCAACAATGCCGAGCTGTGACATGGGTAATATCCACGTCATTGAACAGCTCGCCGAATGGCTTGAACCTCTGGGTTTTCAGGTCCGCATCCAAACCATTGCCGGCAACAGCAAAAAAGCCAATTTAATTGCCACTCTCGGCAGCGGCAGCGGGGGCCTAGTCTTGGCCGGACATACCGATACCGTGCCGTTTAACGAGTCGCTCTGGCATAGCGATCCCTTTACGCTCACCGAGCGTGACAACAAGCTTTACGGCCTTGGAAGCACTGACATGAAGGGCTTCTTCGCCATTGTCATCGAGGCACTCAAACCCTTCTTAGGCAAGACACTGCGCGCGCCCTTAATTATTTTGGCGACCGCAGATGAAGAAAGCAGCATGGATGGCGCACGCTCACTGGTTCAAGCCGACGTTTCTGGCGCGCGTTATGCCGTGGTCGGCGAACCAACTGGACTTAAACCCATGCGCGCCCACAAGGGCATCGTGATGAAAGGAATTACGGTTACCGGGCGCTCCGGCCACTCGTCAAACCCCTTATTGGGCAACAACGCCATGGACGCCATGCACGAAGTCATGAGCGGGCTCATGGAACTGCGGCAAGAACTGGCGCAGAAATATCAGCATCCCGGCTTTAGCGTGCCCACACCGACGATGAATTTCGGCTGTATTCACGGTGGCGACAACCCAAACCGTATTTGCGGCCAATGTGAACTGCATTTTGATATCCGCACCACCCCGGGGATGAACAACGACGAACTCGACGCCTTAATACAAAAAATACTCACGCCTGTGGCCGAACGTCGCGCTATCAATATTGGTTTACGCGCATTGATGCCCGGCTTAGCGGCCTATGAAGAACCCGCCGATTCAGAGCTCGTTACCCTTGTCGAACAGCTCACCGGGCATACTGCCGGCACCGTCGGCTTCGCGACTGAAGCGCCATTTTTTCAGCAATTAGGCATGCAAACTATTGTGATGGGGCCGGGTTCTATAGACCAAGCCCACCAGCCCGACGAGTATATGGCGCTAGATCAAATACAACCGACAATTGACGTTTTACAGAAAATGATTGAGCGATTTTGTGGCACCCCAATTGTAAATCCCTAAAACCCATCCCCAAGGGATATTGCGCCTCATCACAAGCCGAGATGCCAAGTGAGAATGAAGCACTAGCACATGCCTCATTCTTGTATTGCGCGCCGGTGGTATGACCTTATTTATTAACGTCTACAACCACTCGACCGCGTAAGGTGCCTTCCATCATTTGCGTTGCCACGCCAATGGCATCAGACAGGTTGATGTCTTTCACAATCAGCTCAAGCAAGTTGACATCCAAATCGCGCGCAAGACGCCCCCAAGCCAGCATTCGTGACGCCTTCGGTGCCATCACACTATCGATTCCCAGCAGTGAAACACCGCGCAATATAAAGGGCATGACGGTAGCGGGAAAATCATAGCCCTGCGCCAGGCCGCAGGCGGCAACGGCGCCGCCGTAACGGGTTTGTGCGCAGGCATTTACCAAGGTCTGGCTACCCGCGGCATCAACCACCCCGGCCCAGCGCTCTTTCTGCAAAGGCTTGCCGCGCAAGCCCAGTTCTGCGCGATCAATAACTGAGGTGGCACCAAGCTGTTTGAGATAATCTGCTTCGCTAGCTTTCCCCGTGGCCGCAACCACGTTAAAGCCGGCTTTGGCCAACAAGGCGATAGCAACACTACCTACGCCGCCGGTTGCCGCAGTGACAAGCACTTCACCCTGCTCTGGCTTAACACCCTGCTTGATTAATGCCTCTACACACAGGCTGGCGGTATATCCAGCAGTACCAATCGCCATTGCCTGTCGCGTGGTGAACTCAGAGGGTAGCGCCACCAGCCAATCACCATTCAATCGCGCTTTTTGAGCCAAGCCACCCCAGTGGCCTTCACCGACACCCCAGCCATTCAAGACCACTTTGTCGCCTGTTTTATATTCTGCATGGCTGCTTTCTGACACCACTCCGGCTAAATCAATACCGGGAACCATCGGAAATTTACGCACCACCGGTGAGCTGCCGGTAATTGCCAGCCCGTCTTTATAGTTCATCGTGGAATACTCCACATCGATCGTCACATTGCCCTCGGGTAATTGCGCCTCGTCAATTTGGGCGACCGCAACCGACTGATCAGCTTCGTCTTTATTAATGACAATTCCAGAAAACATAAGCACCTACTCCCCGTTTATTAATTCAAAAATTAGGGCTTACCGACTTACCTCGAAAACAGGCGGCAAACCACTTAACGATAATTTCCGCTCGACATAAGAAAACGACCACTTCCCCAGCAAAAAGGATGACGCGAAGGGGTGAGCTTACCGAGCGACCATACCAAGACCACCATGCAACCGTCGCGGCAATTGCGCAAGGTAGACAAACGTCGCATTCGATCATCACTTGGCCACTATGATGGCTGCTGGATCGACAATATCACCGGTCAATCCAAGCCATTCTGCAGCTGCAGTGTACTTAGTATGTGCAGATTTGGCGGCGAACCCCCACGCCCCTATAAAATGGATTACTATAGCAATGCACGACGACATATTTTCTATCTGTGTAAGGTCTATTAAACAGCTACGCAAATATATTTGGCGTAGCAGAATTCTCACAAATACTATGTTGGAAAAGATGACAAAAGGAAAAATCTACTTTGTTCGCCACGGCCAAACCTACGCCAATATAGACAAAGTGTGGCATGGCCAAACAGATACTGAGCTAAGTCCTGACGGCTACGAACAAACACGTAAGTTAGGTGCCTATTTTTCCAACTATATACACCCAGATGTAATTTACTCTAGCCCTCTTCAGCGCGCTCGTATTACCGCAGAGGCAATCGCAACGTCCTTTGGCTTAACGGTGACTCATGACCCGAGACTGATGGAGCTGGATCTTGGCGACTGGGAAGGGGTGACGTTTGAGTCGCTGAGGCAAGAAGATAATAATGCGATGGCTGAATTAGTGAACAACCCGGATTATTGCTCACCAAACGGCGAGTCCCAAAATGTTGTAAAACTGCGGATGGTGGAAGCAATAGACGATATCACTGCAAAACACCAAAATGAAAATATTATTATTGTCTCCCACGGCGTTGCCATCAGTATTGCTATAGCACATTACTTAGATAACGATACGACTCAATGGCCGAAATACAGTAAAAGTAATACTGCTTTTTCAGAGTTATGCTTAAGCACCAAGCAGCTTTTGCGCTTTAACGAAACCCACCACCTTGAACCATAAGCAGGTTTAGTTATGCCGCTACGCATCGCCAGAAAGCGATAAATGCGCAAGTAAAACAATAGACATAAAAAAACCGCGCAGTGCGCGGTTTTTTTATGTCAGCAGTAAATCAAGCCTACTTAGAAAAGCAGAATTACTTGATTTTAGCTTCTTTGTACATCACGTGCTTACGTACCACTGGATCGTATTTTGAAAATTCAAATTTATCCGGAGTGTTACGCTTGTTCTTAGTGGTCGTGTAAAAGTGACCAGTACCCGCACTAGAAACCAAACGGATTTTGTCGCTCGCGCCTTTCTTAGCCATGACCAGTCTCCTTAGTATTTTTCGCCGCGGGCAGTAAGCTCTGCTAACACAGTCTCAATACCTTTTTTGTCGATGATACGCATGCCTTTGCTAGAAACCCGCAAAGTAACAAAACGCTTGTCTGCTTCAACCCAAAAACGATGGCTGTGCAGGTTTGGCAAAAAACGACGACGAGTGCGGTTTTTTGCGTGTGATACATTATTTCCTGTTACCGGACGCTTGCCAGTAACTTGACATACTCTAGACATGATAGTCGCCTCTTCAACCTTTATCCGTGGTGACGGTGCAAAAGGTTTATAAAATCAGGTTCAAACCGGGCCGCCGCGTGTTTCTCACAATACTCGGGTGCCCTGAGGAAATGTAGCATCCCGGACACGGCCCAAATGGAGCGCGACTTTATATCAGAACGACGAGCAGCAAGCAAGTTTTATCGCAATATTTCACCTTAGATCAGTCCGCGTTCGGCCAGCGAAATCACCTCGGGGCCCGCTACAACACAGTGATCCAGCAAGCGCATATCCAGCAGTGCCAAGGCATCACGGATACGACGGGTGATCCGAATATCGGCATCGCTAGGCTCAGCAATACCCGAGGGATGATTGTGCGCCACAATCAGCGCCGCGGCGTGCAGCTCTAAGGCTCGCCTCGCAATTTCGCGCGGGTAAACCGCCGCGCCGTCGATAGTACCGTAAAATAGCGGTTCGTAGCGGATCAGCTGATGTTGATTATCTAAATACATCACAGCGAACACTTCGCGTATTTCTTGTCGCAGCTGCGCCAACAGAAACTGCCGGGTGGACGCCGCACTGCTAAAGACCGGCCGCTGCTGAAGCGCCTCTGCCAAATACCGACGAGACATTTCTACCACCGCCTGTAATTGCACAAACTTGGCATCACCCAAACCATGAGACGCACAAAACTGCTCGCGACTGGCAGCAATCAAGGCGCTAAGCCCACCATGCTCCTGCAATAGATCACGGGCAAGATCCACCGCAGACTTACCAGTAACGCCGGTGCGCAGGAAAATTGCCAACAACTCGGCATCTGCCAGCGCGGCGGCACCCCGCTGCAGTAGTTTCTCTCGTGGTCGCTCGTCCGCAGGCCAATCGGTAATCGCCATAACACCCTCCTTGGTGAGCATGGAATATTGCAGCCAAAAACTACGCGGTAGTCGGCAGCGTCGATAAGCTTCATAATAACCCGATACTGAGCTATAGCGACAAGGCGATATGAAACAACTAAGCAACCGTCACATTCTTCTCGGCGTTACCGGCGGCATTGCAGCATACAAAAGCGCCGAACTGATCCGACGCTTAAAAGATCACGGTGCCGATGTCAGGGTTGTCATGACTGCCGCGGCAATGGAGTTTATTACGCCGCTGACCCTGCAAGCCCTATCCGGCAATCCGGTTCACACCACCCTGCTCGACCCTGAAGCAGAAGCCGGCATGGGCCATATTGAATTGGCGAGATGGGCAGATCTTATTTTAGTTGCCCCGGCCAGCGCGGACTTCATGGCGCGGCTTGCCAACGGACGCGGCGACGACTTGCTCACAACGCTGTGCCTTGCCACCGCCGCCCCGATCGCCTTAGCACCTGCTATGAATCAGGGTATGTGGCGCGATCCCGCCACACAAGCCAACACCGCAACACTCACGAGCCGCAATATCGCCCTGTTTGGCCCCGCAGCTGGAGAACAAGCCTGTGGTGATGTTGGCCCAGGCCGTATGCTAGAGGCCGAAGAACTGACCGCATGTGCCGCCAAGGTCTTTAATAGCCGCCTGCTGGACGGCATACACATGACCATTACCGCGGGACCAACCCGCGAAGCCATTGACCCAGTGCGTTACATTAGCAACCATAGCTCAGGAAAAATGGGCTATGCCCTAGCCGCCGCTGCCGCCGACGCTGGCGCTATCGTCACGCTAATAAGCGGCCCCACTAATTTGCCCTGCCCCGAGCGGGTAACACGGGTAGACGTGATTAGCGCCCAAAATATGCTCGAAGCCACCGAGGCGACTCTAGGTAAATGCCAGCTCTTTATCGGCTGCGCCGCCGTGGCCGACTACCGGCCCGCCAATACTGCCGAACAGAAGATCAAAAAAGACGGCGACACCATGCGCATTGACCTGGTTCGCAATCCAGACATTGTAAGTACGGTGGCTCATCACAGCGCTCGACCGATCACCGTCGGTTTTGCCGCCGAGACCCAAGACCTCATACGCTATGCCAGAGGCAAATTGGAAAATAAAAAGCTCGACTTAATCGTCGCCAATGACGTCTCGAATACTGCGATAGGCTTTAACGCCAACGACAACGCCGTGACCGCAATTTGGAAGGAGGGCCAGCTCGCGATTGCTCAAATGGGCAAAAATCAACTAGCGGCGCAGTTAGTGGCCTTGATCGCCAAGCAATTCTTTACTGCGAAAAACTAGACAGCGTAAGTAAGCACTACCATTATGGTCATATAGAGGTCAGTAACACCTAAACACCCTCCACTGCAGTCAAGGACCAGATTACCGCCACCATGACAGAAACAACGCCCACTAAGTCCTCAAGCAATAAAGTAAAAGGCGGTCCGCGATTTTCCTCGAATCAACGCGATATCGTCCTCTCCGCCTTAGCGTGCATCGGCATGGTTTTCGGCGCGTTCTATTGGATCCAGCATTTTGAAGAACCCAGAGCCTTAAAACAGCGCATCGACACCGTCACCGCCAATATTGCCGACCATCAGCGCGGTATCGTTCGCGACGTGATCACTCAGCTTGGCGAGCGCGTAACCGAGCAAACCACCAACGCCGAACTCACTAACGCCCTCAGCCAAGGCAATATCAGCGCCGACAATCTTTTTACCCAAAGCCTTAAACGCGCATTTCCAGAAGCACTGGACACCAAGATTATCTACATTGGCCGGCAAGGTATTGCCGATGAGCGCAGCGACACCTTAAGGCTGCGCAATAATATCGAAATCGATATGCTGCGTAAAAGTATTGAAAATAACGCTCTCGTCATCGAAGCCTACCAACACGATCGGCAGTGGCTAATCTCATTCGTTAAAACAGCCGGCAAGCACGGCGCAGTCTACGTCACGTTTAATGCCCAGTACTTTGAAAAAATGCTTAATAGCCTAGCCGGAAACACCGTTAGCATTGAGCTGATTCAAACCTATAAAAGCCGCCGCGACGTTGTCATCAAGCCGCCTATTATCAACTACCCTGATGCCATGCAAAGTCGGGGCTTATCGGTGCCAGGGTGGACCTTGCAGGTTTACCCGCAGGAGATTACGGTGCAAAGCCTTAGTTCTGACAGCACCTTGCTATGGCTAATCTGTGTACTTTGCGTTGCCCTTATTGCGGGTAGTCACGCCATCTTCTTCGTCCGCAGCTATCAAATTCCCCCTCCTCCCAAACGCGCAACAACAAACTCCAAAGGCACAGCAGCACCCCAAGCTGAAGAAACGCCGAGCCTAGAGCAGGCGCTGGCCAAAAAACTTGCGGCAAATCGACAAAGTAGCCTGTCAAAACGCGACAACTTCCCAGCGCCGGACAGCGCACCGCCACTAGCAGAATTGAGTACCGGAGAAGCGACCCACAAGAAAAAAGCCAATGCCACCCGCATTGCCGCAAACTGCTTCCGCGCCTATGATATCCGCGGCATTGCAGACACTGAGCTAAACGACAACACCTGCTTTGCCATTGGCCGTGCCATTGGCAGTGAAGCACTCGATCGCGGCCAATCTAAACTGTTGTTGGGTCGCGATAGTCGTCTAAGTAGCCCCAGAATCCATCAAGCCCTTCTCAAAGGCTTGCTCAGTACCGGTATCGATGTCACCGACATCGGCATTATCGCCACTCCAATGCTGCACTTCGCCTGCCATAACCTGAACGTTGGCAACGCCATTATGATTACTGGTAGCCACAATCCTAGTCATTACAACGGCATGAAAATCAGCTTAGAATTTGCAACCCTTAGCGCCAAAGACATCCAAGCACTTAAATACCGCATCGAGACACAAGAGTTTGAGAGCGGCCAGGGAAATCTTGATACTGACAGCATTGAACAACGCTATATTGACCGCGTCACCGGTGACGTGGTCATCGCCCAAACCCTTAAAGTTGTGATCGATGCCGGCAATGGCGCGACATCGAATATTGCGCCAACCCTCTTTGAAGAGCTGGGTTGCGAAGTCATCCCCTTATTTTGCGAGCTCGATGGCAACTTCCCCAATCATGCGCCAGACCCCACCATTGAGAGTAATTTAAGCGCACTTAAAGCAGCGGTCGCCGAGAATCAAGCAGATATTGGTATCGCATTTGATGGCGACGGCGACCGGCTTGCCATTGTCACCGCAGAGGGCCGCTGCCCACCGGCAGACCAATTACTCATGGTACTTGCCAGCGATATGGTAGCGCGCAATCCCGGCGCCGAAATTCTTTTTGATGTGAAGTGCTCACGCCTGCTCTCAGAGCTTATAGTCGAGGCTGGCGGCCGCCCAACTATGTGGAAATGTGGCCACTCTTACATGAAACAAAAAATGGCTGATACCGGCGCCTTACTGGGCGGCGAATTCTCTGGACATATATTTTATAAAGAGCGCTGGTATGGCTTCGATGACGGCATGTATACCGCTGCCCGCCTCCTAGAAATACTGACGCTATCCGGCACTACTATGGACGAAGCCATCAACAGTCAGCGCAAGCTCGTCAGCAGCCCCGAAATATTGATACCGGTTGCCGATGAACGTAAATTCGCCCTTGTCGAAACTTTTGCAGAAAATCAAAAATTTACCGACGCCGCGCTCATCAATATTGATGGCCTGCGGATAGAGTTCCGACACGGCTGGGGCCTGATTCGGGCGTCGAATACCGGCCCAGCCATCTCCATGCGATTTGAGGCAGATAGTGAAGCCTCACTTACCCGCATACAAAATGACTTTAAGGATTTGCTGCTAAGGATTGATCCCACACTAGTAGATAGTCTTTAATAGGCGTCCTTTTTAACCACCGACTTTACGAGAACCCGTCATGTCTATGAGTCGCGCCGCCGCCGGTGATGTTGCCCGCATTCTCACCGAAGCTTTGCCCTATATTCAACGCTTCACCAACAAGACCATTGTGGTTAAGTTTGGCGGCAACGCCATGATCGACGACAAGCTAAAAGAACAGTTCGCCCGCGATATCGTCCTGATGAAGCTAGTCGGCATGAATCCGATTGTTGTGCACGGTGGCGGCCCCCAAATTGGCGCCCTGCTAAAGCGTTTAGCGATAGAGTCGCACTTTGTGGACGGCATGCGTGTCACCGATACCGCGACTATGGACGTGGTAGAAATGGTACTTGGCGGCTCAGTGAACAAAGAGATTGTGTCGCTACTTAACCGCAATGGCGGCAAAGCCATTGGTCTGACCGGCAAAGACGGCCAGCTCATCCGCGCCAGAAAACTCAAGGTTACCCAGCGCACGCCAGATCTGGCTAAAACTGAAATCATCGATATTGGCCACGTGGGCGAAGTCGAAGAAATTAATACCGAAGTCTTGGATATGCTCATTAACAGTGACTTTATTCCAGTGATCGCCCCTATTGGGGTCGGCTCGGACGGTGCGTCTTACAATATCAATGCCGATTTAGTAGCCGGTAAAGTGGCCGAAGTGCTAAAAGCAGAAAAATTGATGCTATTGACCAATATCGAAGGCCTGATGGATAAATCTGGCAAGGTATTAACAGGATTAAGCACCGAGCAAGTCGACGCTCTGATCGCCGACGGCACAATTTATGGCGGCATGCTGCCGAAAATAGGCTGCGCACTGTCTGCCGTTAACGCCGGCGTGACCAGCGCTCATATTATAGATGGCCGCGTACCCCATGCCGTATTATTAGAAATCTTCACCAACACTGGCGTAGGCACGCTCATTACCAACTCCAATGCACTACTCGATTAAGCATAATACTAAGTACATCACTAAGCACCGGCCCCGAGCCCGCTAAGGTCAGCTATACCCTATGAACAAACGTCCCTCACGACGCGATGAAATTTTAAACGCCCTGGCTACCATGCTGGAAAGCCAGCCGGGCGCCCGCATTACCACCGCAAAGCTGGCTGCCGAAGTAGGCGTGTCGGAGGCCGCCTTGTATCGGCACTTTCCCAGCAAGGCCAAGATGTTTGAGGGGCTTATCGAATTTGTGGAAGAGGCCATCTTTAGCCGCGTCACCCTCATCATTAAAGAAGAGACCCAGAGCATCGCGCAACTTGGCAATATCCTGCAGCTATTACTAGGATTCACCGAACGCAACCCGGGCATCACCCGTATTTTTAATGGCGACGCCCTCGCCGGTGAGAATGAACGTCTGCGCAACCGCGTCGTCCAGTTCTATGACCGCCTAGAAACCCAGTTAAAAACGATTTTACGCGAAGCAGAATTGCGGGAAGGATTGCGCACCGTCATTACCGCCAATAGCACTGCCAACCTTCTGTTATCCGCCGCCGAAGGTCGCATCGGCCAATTTGTTCGCAGTGATTTTAAGCGCCTCCCCACCGAACACTGGGATGAGCAATGGCAGCTACTTAGTAAAACTATCTTCCGCTAAATACCCCTCAACAAAGTAAATTAGTCCCTAACGAAACGGGCCCCGGTTAACCATGGGGTAATCTACGTTAGCTGGGCGCTTGCGCGCCCTAACGCTGCGCGTATCAATCGGCTCAGCGCAATCCGGACAGGTCAAAATCGGTTGTATATCGTGACCACAAGAGGTGTGCTGACGAAGAATCGGTGGACCCGCCGCATCCGAATAGTATTTATCGCCCCAGTTCAGCAGCGTCGAAATGACGGGATAGAGATCCCGCCCCTTCTCCGTTAAGCGATATTCATAACGCGCGGGCTTGCTTTGGTAGGCGCGGCGCTCGAGCACCCCATGAGCTTCCAGCTTTTTCAAGCGCTGGGTTAAGGTAGTACGCGATATCTGCAGTCGCGCTTGCAGGTCGTCAAAGCGTCGCACCCCCAGAAAGCAGTCACTCAGAATAACTAGCGTCCAGCGATCGCCCAACACTATGGATGAACGTGCCACCGAACATTGCTGCGTACTCAACTCGTCCCATTGCATTTTGCTCACCTTCATTAACCGCGCATGTAAGAGTGTTTTTCGTCACACAGTATATACAAAGTCCACATTTTGGACTAACTTTTACACTTGAGTCCATTTTATGAACTAACAATCATATAAATCACATGTCTAATCAGGAGTAAGTCATGCCCGCCCCCGTTCCCTTTGATCCTGACGCTATTGCCTCTGCCAAACTAATTGTGCGCCCAGCTAAAGATGGCGTCACCATTAAGCGCACTATCTGCTCTACCTGCGATATCGCCTGCAGCGTGGTAACAGAAAGTAAGCAAGGTCGGGTGGTGAAGGTGCGCTCCTCAGACAATCCGATTTTCCGCGACAATATCTGCATGAAGGGAATTATTGCGCCCAAGGCATTCGCGCACCCAGATCGTATTCTGCATCCATTAAAACGCGTAGGTGAACGCGGCTCGGGCCAGTGGGAGCAAGTCAGCTGGGAAGATGCCATGAGTGATATCGGTCAGCGTCTCAAAAAAGTCATTACTGAACATGGGCCAGAGGCCTGGGCCGTTTCCACTAGCCAATGGAACACCGCCACCGATCACGGTCTTGGGCGGCGTATTATGAACCACGTTGGCACACCCAACTGGATCAGCGGCGTCGCGCTCTGCGCGGGTAACACCGCCGCCATAAACCGGCTTACTTATGGCTGGTTTCCGATGGGTGACTTTAACAATACCAACTGTATTGTACTGATGGGTCACAATCCACGCCGCCATAGCTGGACACCAATCTACAACTACATTCGCTCCGCCCAAGAACGGGGCGCGAAGTTAATCGTCTGCGACCCACGCAAGAGCTCGAGTGCCGAGCGGGCGGACATCTGGCTACCGCTAAAAGCCGGTAGCGATGGCGCCATGATGTTTGGCTGGCTCAAGGTTATCTTCGACGAAGGACTTTACGACAAAGATTTTGTGGCCAATTGGACGGTCGGATTTGAGGAATTACGCAAGCGCGTCGACGAGTTCCCCCTAGATCGCGTTGCCAAACTCACCGGCTGCGACCCCGACATGATCGCCAAAGCCGCGCGCATGTATGCCACCTCAGGGCCCTCAATTATTCCCTGGACGCCAATCACCGATATGCAGCGCAACAGTACATCGGCGATTCGCCTACAAAGTATTCTGCGCTCCGTCTGCGGTTACGTAGACGTTGCCGGCGGGGAAACCCTGCAGGGCTTCAACCCTGACATCGTCCCAGAATCTACCATTGAGATGCACGAGGTGCTATCCGAAGAGCAAAAGGCTAAACAGCTTGGTTCCGACACCCACCCGGCCTTTACCTATCGCGGCCAAGCAGCCTTGCGAGAGCCGCTCAAACGCGTATGGGGCCACGAATATGTCAATCAAGTAACTGGCTGTTACATGGCAAATCCGTCCGCCACCTTCCGTGCAATGGCCGGCGAGGGCAGCTATCCCGTGAAAGCATTTTTTGCCCTGGGTAATAACACCGTTATGAGCTACGCCAATATGCCATTGATTCTCAAAGGCATGATGAATCAGGATCTTATCGTTGCCCACGAGCATCATATGACGCCCACGGCGCAATTAGCCGACTATGTATTGCCCGGCGATAGCTGGCTGGAGCGACCTTGGTTGACCGATGCTTTTGGCTGGATGTCAGCTTATCGCCCGTCTGAGCAATCAATGGAACCGCCTGGCGAGGCGAAGAGCACTTGGGAGTTTTGGAAGCATATTGCCAATGCCCTAGACCGGCCAGAGCTGGTGCCATGGGAAACCCTAAATGATTTCTATGACGACCGATTGAAAGGCACCGGCATGAGCTTTAAGGAGCTTTCCGAAACCACCGAGATCTATTTCGACAAACCGGTATTTCGCAAATACCTCAAAACCGGCTTTGCGACACCTAGCGGCAAGGTCGAGCTGAAGTCATCCATTCTTGAAGACTTGGGCTTCGACCCACTCCCCTACTTCCGCGAAGACCCGCCGGCGGATCCCGACTACCCACTGCAAATGTTTACTGGCGTACGTGAAGATGGCTACTTTCAAACCGCCCAGCGGCAAGTACCTGAAATGCGTAAACGCGCGCCGGAGCCACAAATATTTGTCAGCCCAGGTACCGCCAGCGAGTATCACCTCGGCGAAAATGAATGGGTCACCATCGAAAACCAAATCGGCAAAATCTCTGCTCAAGTTGCCATCAAAGAGGCTATGCCTGACGGCTTAGTAAGAGTACCGCATGGCTGGTGGAAACCGGAGATGCAGCAAGGTGCAGGCCACTTGTCTGGCGCGCTCAAATACAGCGATGCCCAACTTTGCCGCGACGATGAAGACTATCTAGACCGCGAACAGGGGATTCCGCACCTCAAGGGCGTACCTTGCCGTATTATTAAAAGCCCAAGCGGAAACGCTACCAAGACAGAGGCCAAAGTATGAGTCCGTTTTACAGCGATGATAAAAGGCGGGAGCTGTCCGCAAAACTGCTGATTTGGCTGGCTGCCCGAGCGTCCAGAAACCAGTCGATGCTGGATCGGCTTTGCCTGTGGCTCGTTGACCGGGCAATGCGTCGCGACCCCGACGAGGATTTCATGCGCGACCCGATTATAGACAATGATCAGGGCTTTGATCCTGAAGAACTGGATCGCTACCAGCGCGGTGAGAAATAGCGCACCGCGATATAAGGAAAGAAGCGCGGCGATTTGCGGTTGGACATACGACTAGTCGTCAGAGGAGTAATACTGCAGCCGTTTTTCAGCCTGAGACTGTAAAAGCGCAAAGCGGTCTTTATCGCGCTCATAGTCCCTAGCAACCTCATCAAGGTCTTGTAATCGACCGCTGATATGTTGCTCTGTTGTTGTGACCTCTCGGCGTAACGACGCCAAGGTATTCATCAGTGCGCTGGGAACCTCTTCCCCGCGCCGCTCCAATTCCGCCGCCTCACTCTGATTACTCAAGATCTGCTGCTTAATAACCGATAAATTACTTTTCAGAATTGAAATACGGACCTTAATATTATTAATGGCACGCTCTTTGGCAACGTCTATATCTAGCACACTGCTGTAGCGCAGCAATAGCGACTCATCCCACTTACGATTTTTCGCATCCGCTTCCGCCCTAGCCGCAGCAACTTCTAACTCCAAAGCCCGCGCCTTGCGCTCAGCGCCGCTAAGCTGAGGCGCCACCGTTCGAACAACCGAGCCATCCACGCGGATAACGTCGTAGCCCCGGGGCACGGCCTCAGGCGGCACACTACTGTCGATAACTACGGTGCCATTGGTGCTAGGGTAGCGATAATAGAGGGTCCCCGCCCACAACTCGGGCGCTCCTATTACAATCATTGCCACCCATAAGGCCCAGCGACTTACAGCCACAATACTCACACACTCCTTAACATACCTTCTGATACAACTATATTTTCTACCGACTTATACCTCAACACCATAGCGATCACGATACGCATTAATACGCGCCACAAGTGCGTCGTCAGTCTTAGCTGTAGACAAGTAATCGACTATATCATTCAAACCCACAATACTAATTACCGCCAGAGAGGCGTCTTGCTCCAACTCCTGAATGGCCGAGCGCTCACCCTGGCCGCGCTCCTGACGATCTAAGCCAATTGCCACACCCGCAACCTCAGCCCCAGCTTGTTCAATCATGGCAATGGCTTCACGAATCGCTGTGCCTGCTGTAATAACGTCATCAATAATTAAAATTCTACCGCTCAAGGCGGCACCAACCAAGCTACCGCCCTCGCCATGATCCTTTTTCTCTTTGCGGTTATAGGCAAAAGGCACATCGCGCTGATGATAGTCCGCTAATGCACACGCCGTCGCCGCTGCCAAAGGAATACCCTTATAAGCAGGCCCAAACAAAAGGTCAAACTCTAGCCCAGAGGCGACAATCGCATCGGCATAGCAACGTCCAAGAGCGGCCAGCGCACTGCCGGTACTAAAGCGACCCGCATTAAAAAAGTAGGGGCTGACGCGACCTGATTTAAGCGTATATTCACCAAAACAAAGTGCTTCACTGACAATAGCCTGCTGTATAAATTGCTGCTGATACTTCTGAATGCTCATTTGCACCCTCATTTAAAACTCGGTGAATGTTTCGGCGACATTTTACGCGCCAGTTTTAGAATGCTACTACTAAAAACCGCAGAATTAGCGATAAATGCACCCAAATGTCATGATCTACGCCGGCCATGATGACAAATTTGGAGTTTTTTGCGAGATATTAAGCGCTGCGATTGTTGTCATTAGGGTTTCATTGTAGTCTAAGCTATTGTTAATCTCTAAAACCCAGAATAACCCAATATAATAGACTTCAAGCGTCTTAGCTTGGCTCACACTGCCGCTGAGACTGCTCATCCTTAAGCCAAATATATTGGCACTGGTCGACGCGATAGGAAACACATGAGAATCATCAGTTTTTGCGCTGACAGCATTGTCGATGCAGCCAAAAAAGGCTTTTTTGACTGGGTCGTAAAACAAGACGCAGACATTATATGCATTCAAAACCTTGGTATTGCAGAATACAAACTCCGCGACGACGTATATTTTCCTCGAGACTATAACCCCTACTTCTTCGATGCTGCCGATGGCAAGCACAATGGCGTCGCTATTTATTGCCGCCAATTACCTAAGGCCATCATGACTGGTCTCGGCTTTTTAGACTTTGACATGGACGGCCTCTATATTCAGGCTGACTTTGACAATATTAGTATTGGTAGCTTATTGGCACCCACCGCAGAAGAAGGTGATAGCGCCGGTTTAATACGCAAAAATCAGTTCTTTGAACAATATTTGAACCACCTGACTAAAGTGCGCAATAAACGCCGCGACTTTATCATTTGTGGCAACTGGAATATCGCTCACCGCGCCATAGACATTCAAGATGTCCGCGGCAATCACGGTAAGCCCGGCAGCCTGGCAGAAGAGCAGCAATGGCTAGATCGCTTATTCCGTGAACAGCAATACTCAGACGCATTCCGCTTAGTAAATAATGACTCCGACGAATTTAGTTGGTGGCCAGACGGCGAGCCCGGCACCAACGGTTGGCGGGTAGATATGCAGATAACATCAGAGCACATGACGCCAAGAGTAGAATATGGCGCCATCTATAAAGTGCAGGCCTTTGGCAAGCACGCGCCCGTCATTATGGATTATGACTTTGAACTACCAGAGAGCCCATTCTAGGGCTCTCCTATTTAGGCATTTAAGCCAAGGACTCTCGCTGAGCCGTCACTAGCTCGGCAATACCTTTTTCGGCCAGATCCATCATCGCGTTCATTTCAGTGCGACTAAAAGTTGCACCTTCAGCAGTACCCTGCACCTCGATAACACCGCCCTTATCATCCATCACCACATTCATATCGGTTTCGGCTGTCGAATCTTCGGCGTAATCTAAGTCTAATACTGGCACACCTTGATACACACCAACTGAAATTGCCGCGACCTGCTGCAACAGCGGATTACCGCTAATCAAGCCATCTGCGCGCAATTTAGCAATCGCATCAGCTAGCGCAATATACGCACCGGTGATGGACGCGGTTCGCGTGCCGCCGTCAGCCTGAATGACATCGCAATCCAGATAAATGGTGTTCTCGCCCAACATAGTCAAATCAACCGCGGCACGCAGCGAGCGACCAATAAGACGCTGAATTTCTTGGGTGCGGCCGCTCTGCTTGCCCCGCGCTGCTTCTCGATCCATACGACTACCAGTGGAGCGTGGCAACATACCGTACTCCGCGGTAAGCCAACCTTGGCCCTTACCACGCAAGAAACCGGGCACACTGTTCTGCACCGACGCAGTACAAATAACTTTGGTATCCCCCATTTCAATTAAAACGGAACCCTCTGCGTGGCAGGTAAAATTACGACTAATCCGCACAGTACGCTTTTCATCGTAGGCGCGCTCACTCGGCCTTACTACAGTCATATTGCTCTCCTTTTTGAAGCCCACAGTATAACCGCTAGGCGTTGCCAACAGGTTAAAACACCGCACCAAGGTCAATATAAACTCGTCAATGCTTAGGCCCCCGCTAATATCCACACACTTGTTAAAAGCACGCCTAGCAGCACACGAATGACCGACATGTGCCATTCTAGTAGTGATTTATCCCAGTATTTCCTGCCAGTAACTTTTCGCCTTCGCAGGCCATTTAGGCTTACACTATCTAAACTAAAATCAAAAAAAGCAGGGGAATCCTTTGACTACCAGCAGTATGACCGCCTTTGCCCACCAACGTTTTGACTACCCTTGGGGCAGCGTCACTTGGGAACTACGTTCGGTTAATCACCGCTACCTAGAGCTATCATTTAAGTTACCAGAGAACTGGCGACAACTAGAACCCAGTCTGCGCGACGCACTTCGCAGCAAACTCCAGCGCGGCAAAGTTGAATGCGCATTGCGGGTGCAACAACACAGCCAGCAGCAAGATCTGCAACTCAATGACGAACTCGCCAATCAAATTTTAACCGCGGCAAACGGCCTTAAAACTCATATTGCCCACACCGCCCCCATTAACGTCTTGGAATTACTGCGCTGGCCCGGCGTACTAGAACCACAAACCCTAGACAACGACGCCATAAGCAAACAACTAGTGGACGGCTTTAATACCGCGCTGGACGAACATATTGCCACCCGCCAGCGCGAAGGCAGCGCACTCGCCCAATTAATCGAACAACGCCTAGACACCATTGGAGATATCGTCACCGATATTCGCAGCAAAATGCCCAGCATTGTCATCGCCCAGCGCGACAAACTGCAGCAACGCCTCGCCGAACTCAAAGTTGAGCTCGACCCCAACCGCCTAGAAGCAGAAATTGCATTAATAGCGCAAAAGGCTGACGTAGATGAAGAGCTAGACCGCCTAGATACCCACGTCAAAGAAGTGCGACGAGTCATTAAAAAAGGCGGCGCCAGCGGCCGACGCTTAGATTTCTTTATGCAGGAACTCAACCGCGAAGCCAACACCTTGTCATCTAAAGCGGTGGTAGCGGAGAGCACACAGGCGGCGGTAGAGCTGAAGGTTTTAATAGAACAAATGCGAGAGCAGATCCAGAATATTGAGTAAGATTCTTGCTCAAGGGCGGACGGCCATTTGGAACGATGAGCTACCTGACGTTGCGCACCAGAACCACGCATTTAAGGCCATTATATTCTTAAAAGAGCAAAGTGACGTTTGGCTGGAGTATCTCAACACTCCTTTTGCTCGTGACTATTTTGCGGGGTCGAACAAGCAGACAACCAACTTGGTATCCATTAATAAGACCCAGCTCCGAGGGCGCTTGATTGCCATACCACCAACAGACGAAAAACAGCATCGTCGCCAAAGTCGATCAACTGATGACCCTATGCAACCAGCTCAAAGCCTGCCTGAAACGCGCCCAGTAAACCCAACTACATCTGACCGATGCGATGGTTGAAGAGGACTAAACCGATGAGTAAGGACGAGAAGTCAGACAAACAGCCTGCCGCGGAGGATCAACAACTTCCGCTGTTTGAATTCGATGCAAAAATCAAAGCACTAGCGCATCCACCAACAGCTGACGAGATCGCCAAGGCTGAGAGGAGTCCGTTTAGCAGGCACATCGTCTATGTCGATGAGAGTGGCGATCACAACTTGCAAACCATCGATCAGAGTTACCCCATTTTCGTGCTGGCTTTTTGTGTGTTCCACAAACGCCACTACAGCGAAGCCATCGTACCGGCGCTGGAGAAATTCAAATTCAATCACTTTGGCCACGACCAAGTAGTGCTTCATGAAAACGAAATTCGGCGGCGAAAGGGGATGTTCAATATCTTCCAGAGCAGAGAGCATCAGCAGTCCTTCATGGATGAACTGACCGAAATTATAGAGTTCAGCAACTTCATTTTGATCAGCGCTACGATCGATAAACGCTCCCTCAGCAAGCAAAGTGCATCCGACAACGCCTATCACATAGCTCTAAGAATGTGCATGGAAACGCTTTATGAGTTCTTGCAGGAAAAAGGCGAACACGAAAAGAAGACCCATATCGTCGTTGAGTGCAGAGGTAGCAAGGAAGACGCCGAGCTGGAGCTAGAGTTTCGCAGAATCTGTGACGGCAACAACCGTATGGGTATCTCACTACCTTTCGAGATTCTCTTTGCCGATAAGAAGGTGATGTCTTCAGGGCTGCAGCTCGCCGATTTAGTTGCTCGACCGATTGGCCTCAAGACATTGAGGCCAGAGCAAAACAATCGAGCCTTCGAGGTACTGAAGAAGAAATTCTACTGTGACGGGGGGCGCGAAGAGGTGGGTAAGAACTATGAAGGGCTAGGCATGAAAATTTTCCCTACCCCAAACAGCGAAAAACCCCGATGAAACCACCGAGGTTGTAACGCCGACCGGGTCTGCCCAATCCACTTGCGATGAATTATAGAGTATTTGCCCTCTATTGCAAGTTTAAAGCCCGCAAAATCTTTATCCTTCTCCTTCGGAACTACTCTCAATCCAGGTATCAGTTAAGTTAGGAGTCGCACTCTGTCGGGCGATATTAGCCTAACTGGCAGACCCAAGCTAATCGGTGGGCATAGAGGGACTCCAAGTAAAAAATCACCCATAATATCCTGATATATAATTATACTAAGTTGTGCTCTATGAGCAGATTCAGAATATTGAGTGATGCTAAAAGGGAATGCTTTTAAAAATAAAATCGACAGAAGGTTTCAGCTCTATGCCGCTCCGCGCGGCAAGGAGTTTGGCATGAGGTCTTCTAATAGCTCGAAATTCTGTCCTTAAATCGCTTGAAAGTCTGCCAAAGGGTGGCTGGCAACAAAAACAGAAGGCGAGCTTCAGCCGGTCTTTGGCCCGAAGATTAACCGACACCGAATATCTCCATCTTCCCAGCGTGAACCGTCATATTCCGCCAGCAGATGACAGCAAATGAAATTAGCCCTAAAACGCACGGCCAGATCAGCGTGTAAAAACGCCTAAGATCAAACATCGTCCTTCAATTTGATAGACCGTGACGGCCCTTCAATCAGGTCGTATAATCCCTAGCCTACATCGCGGCCACCACCGCGAACTCGATAAAAGGACGCCCTTTTCGCTATGCACAGTCAAGGTACGCTCTATACCATTTCAGCACCGTCCGGCGCAGGCAAAACCAGCTTAGTCGCGAAGTTACTAGCGCAAACTCCTCGGCTTGGAGTGTCGGTCTCCCATACCACACGCGCTATGCGACCCGGCGAACAGGATGGGGTGAACTATCACTTTGTGTCCCATGCAGACTTTCAGTCCATGCTAGATAAAGCGGCTTTTCTTGAACACGCGCAGGTGTTTGATAATTTTTATGGCACCTCACAGCAGTGGGTTGAGTCCCAACTAGCCACTGGCGAGGATGTGATTTTAGAGATCGATTGGCAGGGCGCGCAGCAAGTTAGGCGCTTAATGCCGGATACAGTGGCAATTTTCATTATGCCACCGTCAAAAGAAGCCTTGAATGAACGTCTCACTGGCCGAGGTCAAGATGGCAGCGATGTGATACAGCGGCGCATGGATGCCGCCGTCGCGGAAATGTCCCACTATATTGAAAGCGACTACCTGGTGATTAATGACGATTTCGATACCGCACTGGCAGATTTAGAGGCCATTGTTCGCAGCCGTCGCCTAACCTTGGCGAGTCAGGAGCTCCGTCATCGAGTTTTACTTTCTGCGCTACTGTCATAAGCGCTGGCTATTTGTTAAACTAAGCCCCCATTAACAGCGCGCGATTTGTGCGCTGATTTTATTTAGTCCGCAGGATACACATCATGGCCCGAATTACTGTAGAAGACTGCCTACAAGCCGTCGATAACCGCTTTGAATTAGTTATGGTTGCAAGCAAGCGCGCCCACGCACTGGCTACTGGCGGCAAAGAAGCACGGGTTCCAGAAGAGGGCGACAAACCAACTGTTATTGCCTTGCGTGAACTGGCTGAAGGCAAAATTACTCGCGAAGAAGTGATGGCGGCGAATCCTACTGCAGAAGACCAGGAATTAGATCTGAGCGCTGAGCTAGGCGCTAGCTCACTGTAACTCTGCGTCTATAGGGGCGCCAATGCATCAATACAGTTTTTTCAATCCAAGTTACGGCAAGAAAGAGCCGGCCGGATCGATTGACGCCCTTGCAAAATCTCTTGCCGACTACCTCTCGCCTGACCAGATAAAGCAGGTTAAGCGGGCCTATTATTACGCTGAACAAGCCCACGAAGGTCAAAATCGCCGCAGCGGTGAAGCCTACGTCACCCATCCATTAGCTGTAGCCACTATCCTGTCTGAAATGCATATGGACGCCCAAAGTTTAATGGCGGCCATGCTCCATGACGTCATTGAAGATACCAGCGTGACCAAGCAGGGCCTCAGCGATCAGTTTGGCGATGTGGTAGCAGAGCTGGTTGACGGTGTATCTAAGCTGACCCGTATCGAGTTTCAATCTAAGGCCGAGCAACAGGCAGAGAACTTCCAGAAAATGGCTTTGGCCATGGCGAAGGACATTCGTGTCATCTTGGTAAAACTCGCAGACCGCCTGCACAATATGCGCACCCTCGGGGCGATGCCCGCCGAAAAGCGCCGTCGCATTGCCCGCGAGACCCTCGAGATTTACGCCCCCATTGCGCAACGTTTAGGCATGCACAATATTCGTGTTGAATTTGAAGACCTGGGTTTTATGTCTACGCATCCCATGCGTGCCCGGCGTATTCGCAAAGCGATTACCACCCGCTTCGGTGATCGAAATAAGACCATCTCAAGCATTCGCGAAAACATTGAAAATTGCCTGACAGAGGAAGGCCACACCGCCAATGTGATTGGCCGTGAAAAACACTTGTTTAGCATTTACACCAAGATGCGCAACAAACGGAAGTCCCTAAAAGAGATTATGGATCTCTATGCGTTTCGCATTGTGGTTGACTCCGTTGACTCCTGCTACCGAGTTTTAGGTTGCGTACACAGCCTATATAAGCCCGTGCCGGGACAATTCAAAGACTATATCGCTATTCCCAAGGCAAACGGCTATCAGTCTTTGCACACGGTGCTGTTCGGTATGGAAGGTGTGCCCATTGAAATTCAAATCCGCACCCACGATATGGAAGAAATGGCCAATAACGGTATTGCCGCACATTGGCGATACAAGTCTAACGATCAAGAACCAAAGCGTAATTCCAGCCATGCCCGCGCTCGTCTATGGGTACAAGGCTTACTGGAAATGCAGGAGCGCGCTGGCGACTCCCTGGAATTTATCGAGAACGTCAAAATCGATTTATTCCCCGATGAGGTCTATGTCTTCACCCCCCGTGGCGACATTATGGAATTACCTGCAGGCGCCACCGCGGTTGATTTTGCCTACGCAGTCCACAGTGACATTGGCAATAGCTGCGTGGCCTGCCGCATAAATCGCCGTTTAGCGCCATTGTCGGAAACCCTGGAAAGCGGGCAGACCGTTGAAGTGATCACCACACCAGGCGCGCAGCCCAATCCCGCGTGGTTACAATTTGTCGTTACTGCCAAGGCCCGCACGGGTATTCGCCACTACCTTAAATATCAGCGCAAAACTGAGGCGGTTAGCCTTGGCCACCGTATGCTAGAGCGCGCCCTAGCCAGCATGGATGAAAATCTAGCTGATCTAGACGACAAGTACTTAATACAACTGGTGGACTCCACCCACGCCAAGTCGACCGACAACATATACGAACAAATTGGGATGGGTAACCGCGTTGCGTACTTAACTGCCCGCCAATTGATTAACTTGCGTGATGAAATTCGCGATGGCGACGAAAAGTTGCGTGCGCCACTAACCCGACAATCCATGGTTATTCACGGCACTGAAGGATTCCTGGTTAACTTTGCTCGCTGCTGCTACCCCATCCCCGGCGACCATATTGTCGGCATAGTCAGCTCTGAAAAAGGCGTGGTGGTGCACTGCGAAAACTGTCACAACAGCATTGAACTTAGCAGCCAACCAGAACGCGTGGTACCACTGAGCTGGGCCGAAAATATCGACCGCGACTTCTCTGTGGAAATGAAGGTCGAGATTTCCAAACAGCGCGGTATTATTGCGGTGCTGGCAACCCGCGTAAATGGCGCCGACGGCAGTATCGAGAAAATTAGCGTAGAAGAAGAAAACCCAAAAATCAGCACGATCCATCTTATCGTTGGGGTGCGCTCGCGGGTGCATTTAGCCAATGTGATGCGCCGAGTTCGCAACATCCCAGCCGTTATCAAAGTCACCAGAGAGCGCAATTAACACCATCAAGCCGCCTCACTCCCATTTTATTACACCTTGTAAGGACAACACTGTGAGTAACAAAGAAATCATTGCAACGAATAATGCCCCACAAGCTATTGGCCCCTACTCCCAAGCCGTTAAAGTCGGTAACACCGTGTATTTATCCGGTCAAATACCGCTTATTCCCGACACCATGGAAATGATTGAAGGCGGTATTACCGAGCAGGCAACACAGGTATTTAAAAACCTGTCAGCCGTGGCCGAAGCTGCGGGTGGCAGCTTAAACGATGCTGCCAAAGTGAATATTTCACTAACGGATCTTGGCGAGTTCACGCAGGTAAACGAGGTCATGATGCAGTATTTTAGCCACCCTTACCCAGCTCGGGCCTGCGTGCAAATTGCCGCGCTACCGCGCGGCGCGATGATTGAAGTGGAAGTGATTTTAGCGCTGTAAGTAATGCCCGCCTGATTAAGCTCCACAGTAGCGCTGGCCGATAACACCCTCGGCCAGCTCCCACTTTACTATGCTTTTAATTTACGCCATTCATTTAACACCGGCACAAAGCCCTGTCTGAATGTTGGATATTTCATTTGGTAGCCGCTGTCGCGCAAGCGTTTATTGGAACAGCGTTTACTGCCGGCACGAGTCACTGGCTGACCGTTACCCGCGTAAACCACGCCCAGCTCCGCCGCCAACCACGCTTGAACATCTTGGATACTTGCCGGCTCGTCATCCACACCAACGTAGCAGCTTGCTATCGACGCTTGATCTTCAACTAGATCGATCAAGTGGCTAAGAAATCCAACACAATCGTCCCGATGAATTCTATTACTGTAATGCAGCGGCTCCGGCGGCGCGCAATCCCCATCGATTACCTTGTTCAGCATCTGCAAACGCCCAGTGCCATAAATACCACCAAAGCGGATATTCGAATACGGCCATCCAGTGGCTGCGACGGCGCGCTCGGCACGCAGCAGACTCTGCCCCGAAAAACGACTGGGCTCAGTGGCACTTTGTTCATCTATCCATTCATTATTGGCTTGCGCGTACACCCCGGTACTGGAGACAAACAACACCAAACGCGGAGGCTCAGCCATCGCCGCGAGTAAATTATTAAGCCCTTCTTCAAATATCGCCCGGTAGCCTTCCGCGCCATTGCCTGCGGGCGTTAAGGTAATCACCACATAGTCTGCCCGCAAGGGAGCCAAGTTTGCTAAGCTTTGCGGACTGCACACATCTGCCGCCAATGGCGTGATACCGGCCGCCAGCTTGTCAGTATTTCGGCGCATACCCTGTACACACCAGCCACGCGCCAGATAGATTTCTGCCAAGCCATTACCAATATCACCACAACCCACAATTAAAAGTGATTTTTGCTCATTCATGCCCAAGTGTCCTCTGCTGTGAATGCCGCCTCGAGTCGGTCATAATCGATGTTAAGAGGCGGATCATCGCCGCTTTATAAATCCTGCGCCGATCTTAGCATTTTAATAATCACGAGGACGACCATGACTACGCCCGCGACCCGACGAATTGTTAGCGTGAACAAAGAAGATCACAGCCTGAGTATCGCCACGGAAGCGATGCCCAGCCCAGCCGCAAATGAAGTCCTAATTAAAGTAACGGCCGCGGGCATAAACCGGCCCGACCTTATGCAGCGCTACGGCCTATACCCAGCACCTAGTAATGCTAGCCCGGTATTGGGCTTAGAGGTCGCGGGTGAAGTCATTGCCGTTGGCAGCGATGTTCGCCGCTGGAAAGCCGGCGACCTAGTTTGCGCCCTGTGCAATGGCGGTGGCTACGCCGACTATACCGTCGCACCGGCCAGCCAATGTCTACCGATTCCCCAGGGTGTCACAACTCGAGACGCCGCGGCATTACCAGAAGCGCTGTTTACGGTTTGGCATAATGTGTTTCAACGCGCCAATTTAAAGGCCGGTGAAAACTTTTTGGTTCACGGCGGCAGCAGTGGCATTGGCACAACCGCCATTCAACTTGCCAGCGCCGTTGGCGCCCACGTTTACACCACCGCAGGTAGCGCCGAAAAATGCGCGGCCTGTGAAGAGTTAGGTGCGATTAAAGCCATAAATTATAAAACTGACGACTTTGCCCTCGCACTGGCAGACACCCCAAACCGCAAAGGCATGGATGTCATTTTAGATATGGTGGGCGGCGATTATGTGCAGAGAGACATTAACCTCGCCGCCGAAGATGGCCGCATCGTATTTATCGCCTTTCAAAGCGGCTTTAGCGCCGACATTAATTTCCTGCCGGTACTAATGAAGCGGCTTACCATTACTGCGTCTACCCTGCGCGCGCAAAGTGGCGAGCAGAAGGCAAAAATGGCAGCCGAAATTGAAGAGCGCGTTTATCCGCTAATCGCAGCAGGCAAATTTTCTCCGCTCATAGACAAGGTGTTTCGCTTTGAGGACATTACTGAGGCCCATGCACGCATGGAGGGTGGCGAACACATCGGAAAAATTCTGATCACGTTTTAAACGACGCATCAGAGTGCTCAGCTAGCATTGCCTTTCGCAATCGAGAATGTACTATTAAGCGCCATAGCGCTTGGCTATTGAACTGGATAATTTATGACCTTGACCGAATTGCGCTACATTCTCGCCTTAAAAGATACCGGCCACTTTGGTAGAGCCGCCGAGAAGTGCTTTGTCAGTCAACCCACCCTCAGTGTCGCTATTAAGAAGTTAGAAGACGAACTCGATATTCCACTGTTTGAGCGCAGCCGTGGCCAAGTACAGACCACCCCCGTTGGCGAGCAGGTTATTCAGCAGGCAAGAATTGTCCTCGAACAGGCCAATCATATTCGCGAGCTGGCCAATCAAGGCAGGGACCCTCTAGGCACACCCTTGGCAATAGGCGCCATTCATACCGTTGGTCCCTATCTGTATCCGCGCTGCATTCCTCTGATTCGCGAACACGCGCCAGAGATGCCGCTGTATATAGAAGAGAATTTAACCGCGGTACTACGGGAAAAATTACGCGCCTCAACATTAGACGCCATTATTGTTGCGCTGCCGTTTAACGAAAGCGATGTGGTCACCCAGCCACTGTACGAAGAGCCCTTTGTGGTGTTGTTACCCAGCGACCACCCTTTGGCCAAAAAATCTGCCTTGCATCACGATGATCTCGTTGACGAAAATGTGCTGCTATTGGGCGAAGGCCACTGCTTCCGCGACCAAGTCATGGCCGCCTGCCCTGGCCTGAGTAAAACCTTTGCCAATGGCGATCGCCTGCTGCAATCGGTTGTAGAGGGAAGCTCATTAGAGACGCTAAAACACATGGTGGTGTCTAAACTTGGCATTACAATATTACCGCTGTCGGCGGCACAAGTTGCACCCTATGGCGACGGCGTATTGTGCACGCGGCCCTTTGCCAATCCGCCAAGCCGCACTGTTGCGCTGGCGTGGCGCGCTAGCTTCCCTCGTCATCAGGCCGTCGCTGTTATTAGCAAGGCGATAAAAGCCACTGCGCCCGCCTTCGCGGCCAGCGCAGACTAATGACTCAAGCACTAGATCAGATTAGCGTAAATACCCTTAAAGGGGTGGGGCCACGATTGCAGGAAAAGCTGGCGGCGCTGGGCGTCACCAGTGTGCAAGATTTACTATTTCATCTTCCGCTACGCTACCAAGACCGCACTCGCATCACGCCCTTAGGAGCCCTGCAACTCAATACCGACGTGGTGTTCGAAGGCACCATATTACTTTCAGACATTGTATTTGGTCGGCGTCGCAGCCTCGTTTGCCGGCTGCAGGACAGCACCGGCACCACCACGCTGCGGTTTTTCCACTTTAATGCTGCACAGAAAGCCCAGCTCATCCCCGGCACCAAACTGCGCTGCTATGGTGAGGCGCGCCGTGGTAGTGGCGGGCTGGAATTTTACCACCCCGAATACACGGTTATAAGCGACGACACTCCAATTGCAGTAGAAGAGCGACTGACACCGATCTACCCCAGCACCGAGGGGTTTGCCCAAACGAGCTGGCGCAAACTATGCGACCAAGCACTGCAATACCTAGACCGCCACCCAATTACAGAATGGCTGCCCAGCAACGCCTTAGCGACGAACATCGGCGACAATCGATGGACATTGGCTGAGGCGCTGCGCTATTTGCACCACCCACCCAGAGACGCCTCAATAAGCCAATTACAAGACGGACGCCACCCTAGCCAGCGGCGCCTAGCCTTCGAAGAATTACTCGCTCACAATCTTGCCTTGCAGGAATTACGACGCGAAACCCAGCGAGCAGGGGCTCCCGCATTAAACGGTCCGAGCGCAATACAAAAGGCATTTCTAAATCAGCTTGGCTTTACCTTAACCGGCGCCCAAAAACGCGTCGCGACAGAAATTGCCAAAGACTTACGCAGTGAAATTCCTATGCTGCGCTTAGTGCAAGGGGATGTTGGCAGCGGTAAAACCGCCGTTGCCGCCCTGGCCGCACTGCGGGCGATTAGCAGTGGATATCAAGCAGCAATTATGGCGCCAACTGAAATTCTAGCCGAGCAGCATTATCAGAATTTTAGTGATTGGCTTGAACCCCTGGGCTTAAACGTTGCGTGGCTAACCGGCAAACTCAAGGGTAAGGCACGCCAAGTGCAAAATGACGCCATTGCTAATCATGACGCTCATCTCGCCGTGGGCACCCACGCCCTGTTTCAAGCCGATGTAGAATTTGCCAAGCTCGGCCTAGTTATTATTGATGAGCAGCATCGCTTTGGTGTTCATCAACGACTGGCCCTAAAGCAAAAAGCAGCCGCTAATGTGGGCCAGCCCCACCAGTTAATCATGACCGCCACCCCAATACCCCGCACTCTGGCCATGACCGCCTATGCCGACCTCGATACCTCCGTTATTGATGAACTACCCCCTGGCCGCACGCCGGTGAATACCGTGGTGCTCGCCAATGACCGCCGCGACGACGTGATGGAGCGCCTGCGCGCAGTGTGTGCCAGCGGCCAACAAGCGTACTGGGTGTGCACGCTAATAGAAGAATCTGACAAATTACAGGCCCAGGCAGCTGAAGCTAGCTGGGAGCTCTTAAAAGAAACCTTACCCGAGCTAAGCGTAGGCTTGGTGCACGGGCGCATGAAGCCAAAAGAGAAGGCCGCGGTGATGGCAGAATTTAAGGCCGCCAAGCTTAATTTATTAGTCGCCACCACGGTGATTGAAGTCGGCGTAGATGTACCCAATGCGTCGCTGATGGTAATTGAAAACGCTGAGCGCCTTGGCCTGGCCCAATTACATCAGCTGCGCGGCCGAGTTGGCCGTGGCAGCCGTCAGAGCTTTTGTGTGCTGTTATATCAGTCACCGCTGTCTCGCAATGGCAAGCAGCGTCTCACGGCGCTCCGCGACAGCACCGACGGCTTTGTTATTGCCGAGCAAGACTTGCAACTGCGCGGACCAGGTGAAGTGCTGGGCACGCGGCAAACGGGCTTAATGACCTTCAAAATTGCGGATTTACAGCGCGATGCAGATTTACTTGATGAGGTGCGAGCCCAGGCCCAAAGCATCATGCAATCCCATCCCAGCCACGTAAAACCGCTGATACAGCGCTGGCTGGCAAACCGCACGGTGTATGCTTCGGTTTAAGAATTACCGATAAGGGCCGATATAGACTATATACCAGCTGTGTATGTGCACATCCGACTTCTGCTATGCTCTACCCATAACACGGCGGCAAGATTACTAGGGGAAAATAGCTTAATAATGAGCAGCGATAAAGACATTCAAAGGCGACGATTCTTTCGTTTGCCTTACCCCAGAACCGCCCAGCCGCCGCTGCGCAGCGAAGACGGCAGTTCGTATAAAGTACTAGAGATCTCTGAAAAAAGTGTGGTGTTAGAACTACACCGCGGCGAACCCTTCGAAGTAGGCGAAGCCGTGTGCGGAAAAATTATCTTTCACGACAATCAATCAGAATATATTGAGGGGATGGTTTACCGGCTTGATCCACGTGGTGCGGTGGTAACCTTGAATAACAACATCAGTTTTCATAATGTTATGCGTGAGCAATCCTATATCAACAGCCACTTCCCCTTGTTTTTCAGGCAAAAAATGGCGGGAAAGCCCAACCCTGAGCACAGCTCTGACGATCAGTAAAACTCATACTCCAGCATTAGGCGAAAGGTATAGTCTGCGCTGCTTTCATCTAAACCAAACACTGTGCCGACTTCCCAGCGCAAGCTATTCGCATCTTTAAGCCGCATCGAACCCACTAACACAGGGCCAATACCGCGATAGTCTTCTGCTGCATAAAACTCCAGGGCTGGCTCCAACATTGGTCGATAACGATATCGCGCCTGAAGGGAGAGCGCAGTTTCAAATTCATCACCCGTTGACTCGCTAGACTCATAAATAATACTGGCATTCATAGTACCGACTATCGCGCCCCATTCTTTTAAGGCAATAAGAGTGCCGGCAAGTTCTTCAACGTCGCTGTCTCGACTGTGCTCATACTCAATAAGAGCGCCCCAATCGACCGCGTACTCACCCTGCTCTGTCATTTGCCAGCGCGCCTCTAATTCATAGCCGCTCAAGCGCTGTGCATCATCTTCCCCCTGAGCGGTGAGATACACCTCGACCGCCACGCTGTCATTAACTGCCGCGCCAAAACCCAGGCGCTGAATGATAAATCCGTCGGGCGCTTGCAGGCCGCCCTCGGCGTGACTCAGCCTATATTCCAGTTCTTTTTCCAGCAGATTTACATAGGGTTCGTAAATTTTGTCGACCGCTAAACCGTCGGCATGCCCTAGTGTCACCACGCTCATCAGCAACGCAAATAAGGCGCCATATTTATACATTCTAAGACTCATTATTTGATCACTTCCGCGATGGTTTGACGACGTCGACAATAGCCATAATAAGCTAACATCAATCCGCTCATAGAGACTGTGCCAAACACATACAGAATTAACTGCGCCGGTGCCGGGGTCGCCTCGTAGCCAGCAAGGGCATACAATATTTGTCCCGTAAGCCCCTCTTCAGAGAGAAATCGGGTGGTATCCCAGAGCTGACCATCCGGCAGCAAGTCTGCCTGAATTAACATCTTGCCAGCCTGCAACATCATCCCACTGCCAACCATTGTCAGTAAAACACAGCTGATTAGTAGCGACCGCGCCAGTGAAAAGCTTAACAGCCAATAATACAACAGCGCGCAGCAGCTCATGCCAATACCGAGACCTATCAGCGAACCGCTATACAGACTTAGACTTGCGTGCGGCACACTTCGGAACGCCGACAAGTAAATATAAATCTCTGAACCTTCCCGCGTCATGACGCAGGCAATAATGACAATCAGTATCGCCCGAAAAGTATGACTAAGAGCCTGTCGCTGATAGTAGTGCCGTATAAACTCCACGCAGATGTATAATAGGCAGATATAAATAAATATTTGTAAACCAGCATCGACGACCTCCTGTCCGATACCGTCAAACAAATTGGAAATAAATCCCAGCTGACTACCGATGCCGATGGAGCCTAGTAAGCCACCTAACACTCCCCACTTAAACCACTTACGCGCTATACCAAGCTGAAAGCACAGCGACAGTAAAATACTAATGAGCAGAGCCGCCTCAAGCACTTCCCGAATCACAATGATCACACTGGTTAACAACATTCAAAACCACCTTTTAAAACCGCGTCGGCCTGCCTTTTACATCTATTCAGCAATGATTTTACCCTGTGCACTTTTCGGATTAAATTCACCAAAAAACGGATATTCCCCCGGAGGCAAAGGCCCGATAAAAATGACGGCACGCCGACCACCCAGTATCACTTTTTCACGATTTAGCTCGTAACTTTCGAACTCCTCTGGGGTTGGGTCTTCATTTTTCACCCATAATTTAATTTTGATATTAGCGGGTATAACCACCACAGCAGGCTCAAATAAATGCTGTCTAATAACTAATTCAAATTCCGGCTTACCGGCAAAGGCAGGCAAACTGCTAAGCAGACAGAAGACCAAAAATACCGGCGGACTTATTCTCATCATTATTCCTCGCAAGCCAGTCACTTCCGCTCTCCGTATCTACCGAGTGTTAAACTTTTTTGGGTCTTGATCGCGGGCGTACCTATAGGGAAATCAACGATGACGGCGAGACCACAACCATTGTCGCCGACCGTCATGGAAATACTTGCACTGTGTAGCTCCGCAATATGTTCCGCAATAGAAAGGCCAAGACCGCAGCCACTGACGCCGGAGTTGTGACGGTCACCACCGGCGCGATAAAAACGCTCAAACACCCGAGTTTGAACATCCGCTGGAATACCGGGTCCGTTGTCGACAACCCTGAGACGGGTACCAGCTTGTAGGACCTCAATATCGACCTTTATAGAACCGCCGCGCTGGGTATATTTGGAGGCATTGCTGATTAGGTTTTGAATTAATATACCCAGTGCAAAGCGATCACCATTTACCTCGCCATCAACGCCGTGTAATTCAATCGTCTGATCCTTGGCTACAAAATCCGGATATCGATCAGCAATGATTTCTCGGCTTAAAGCCGCCAGAGACAGGCGCTCAAATTTGGCGGGATAATGGTCTGGTGTCGTGCGATGCAATAACAACATTTGCTCAACTAAATGGGCCAAGCGGTCAACATCGTGTTCTAAACTGAGCACCGACTCATTGTCGTCGCCATACTCATCTCGTAAATTATGCAAATGGATTTTAATCGCGCTAATCGGGGTACGCAGTTCATGGGCGGCGTCGGCGGAGAATCGGCGCTCGCGTTCAAAAGAGGCATTCAGTCTTCGCAATAGGGAATTGACCGACTCTATTACCGGCATCAATTCACCGGGAGCGTGGCCAACATCCACAGCACTTAAATCATCGGCGGCTTTACGCCTTAATATCCCTGCCAACACCGCGAGACTTTTTAAACCGTGGCCAATAATCAACCAAATTAATAGGCCAGCAACCGGCAGCACCACGATTACCGGTACAATTGATTCCAGAATAACGCTCTCTGCCAGTCGGTAGCGAAGATCCAAACGCTCCGCAATCATTATGCGATGACCATTCACAAAGTTAAAATAACTTAGCGTGCGCCAGCGGTAACCATTAAAATTATTTTCACTGAAACCTTCGTTAGCGGCTATATATTGATCCGGGGCATGAACAGAGTGCCAAACCAATTTCCCCTCGGCATTAAACAACTGAAAGACCATATTATCGTCGTCTGGCGCCGGCGCATTATTGCTTGTCCGCAAGGGCACTGACGACAGCTGTAGCGCCATCGACGCCAACTTTTGATCAAATAGATTTTCTGCTTCTGCCATGCTCGAGCGATAGCCATGCAGTGCGGCGATAAAATTAAGCAGCATTAACGCCGACAGAACACTGACCAATAAAAATCGGCGCAGTGAATTCACTCAGTGCTCCCAAGAATGAAGCCAACACCGCGAATATTTTTGATTAGTGTGTGGCCTAATTTCTTCCGCAAATTATGAACATGTACATCCACCGTATTGCTTGTTACTTCATCTCCCCAGCTATACAGTTTTTCTTCTAACTGCTCCCGAGAAAAGACTTGGCCTGGACGGTCAGCCAGGGCGCGTAAAATTGCGAATTCGCGGCGAGACAATTTTTGCACTTCGCCATCTAATCGCACTTCGTGACTCGCAATATTAATTAAGACATTGCCAATTTTAAGTTCTGGTTCGCGCACTGGGGTATTGCGACGCGATAGCACGCGAATACGCGCTAGTAATTCTTCAAAGGCAAAAGGCTTAGTGAGATAGTCGTCTGCACCCGCATCCAAACCCGAAACTTTGTCAGTGAGCGCATCTCGCGCAGTTAAAATAAGTACCGGTATACCGGTCTGCAATTTGCGCAATTCTCGCAGTAGCACCAAGCCATCGATGTCTGGTAGACCTAAATCTAATATCAGCAAATCTAATTGGCCGGCTTCAAAATATCGCCGCCCCTCATTGCCGCTGGCCGCGTGGTCAACCGCATACCCTGCACGCCGCAGGGCTTTCACTGTGCCATCAGCGAGCGATATATCATCCTCAATTAACAAAACTCGCATGAATCGACTACACCACCTTTACTAAGTCATTTTCGTTTTTGTTGTTCGGTAATTAATTCCAGCACTTCTCGACGACGTTCTTGGTCTGCGTAAGCTCGTCCGATACGCCTTGGCGCAGCGTGCGCCAGCTCTAAATACTGCCGCGCCTTACCGAATTCGCGCTGATCTAATAAATACAGCGCGTAAAAATAATTACTATCAATATCAGCTGGCGCCATGGCCAAACCTTCAAGTAAGTAGGCCTCGGCCTTTTTATCACTGCCAAAGGCAATTGGCCACGGTGGAACTTGAAAATACAAGGAGCCGAGACTGGTGCGCGCTGCAGCCTGCAGTGAACCGCCCCCTAATGCTATAGCATGCTCTAAATCGACTTTAGCTTCTTTTACCAAGCCCAGCGCGCCTAAACCACCTTTGACGCCGGCATAGCTTGCTTTAATTATGCCTCGCCAAACATAAAGGTCCGGATCAGCTGGCGACGCCTGCACGAGGCTATTTGCCCGCTCTAGCAAAACATCGAAGTCCTTCTCCTGCGACTTCTTATCTGCGGGATACTGAGCCTGCGCCCATGCTGTCTGCAGTTCGGCAACGCCGGCAGACGGCATAAGCTGGATAACGGCTTCTGAACTGCTCACTTCGACGTCATTACAAAACCCCGGCGAGGCTCCCATCAATAACAGCATTGCTAGGGTATAAGCACCAGTCATTTTTTTCATCAATAGCTATCCTATTTGATGGGCAAGCTATCACTAATGAGCGACGGTTTGGCATAGCGTAGAATAATCGCCAACTGTTTTTTCAGCGCTCCGGATACCACTGCCGGAAATAAAGCATTAAGACGGACAAAAAACCGCTCTGGCCACCCCAAATAACGATTACTGCTGTTGCGGCACGTCAGGAGCTTAAGTGCCGCTTCTGCCACCACTTCTGGTTCATCGGCCGCGTTACCCAGTTCGGTATTCATGGCCACCACTTTGTCTGAGTTCATAGCGGTCTTTACCGCTCTAGGCGCCAAGTAGTGCACCGCCAGCGGCTTATTAGCAAATTCTCGCTGCAGTGCCTCTGTAAAGCCCCGCAAGCCAAACTTGCTGGCGCAATACGCCGTAAAACCCGCGAAGCCAATACCCCCAAAACTAGAACCGACATTGATCACCGCTGCATTTTGACTGCGCAGTAACAAGGGCATGAGTTCTCTGCACAGGCGCATTGGCGCCAGCATATTTAACTGTAGCATCTGTTCCATTAACGCGTCGCTGGTGTACGCTAACAGGCCAAACGATGATACCCCTGCATTATTTACCAGCACGTCGATGGCCGGACCATCAGCAATGTCCGCACACAGCTCAACAATAGCTGCCGCCGAGGCTAGGTCTGCGACCACATAGCGATGACTTCGCGATCTGGCTAAGCCGTCTCTCAACTCAGCTAGGGCCTCGGCACTTCGGCCCACTAATACTAAGTTATGACCCGCCGATGCAAAGGCGACAGCCATCGCGCGGCCAATACCACCACATGCACCAGTCAGCACAATTGTTAACGCTGTCATTGACTTTTCCCCTTGTCACTCATTATGCTCATGCAGCGTCTTTAATATCGGCGCTATGCCCTAGCTCGCGGAATATATCGCCATATAGACTATAGAACATAGTGGCGCTGTGAGTAATTTGCGCCTGATCAGCCTCGTTTTCTATGCGATTCATCAAGCCCTTGAAAAACTCAACATGCTCAACATCCAATGCGCCATGGGAAGTGAGATAAGTGAACGCGCGCTTTGGCAAACCCAAGCTGCCGCGAATAGCCTCTGCGGCGCTATCGGCAATCGCGATACTGGTACCTTCAAGTACCTGTACCATCCCGAAAAAACCCAGCGGATTAACCCGGTTAATCATGTCGTAAGCGTAAGACACCATCAGCTCAGTAGCTGGAGCGGGACGACTATTGCGAACTAATTCGGCATCACCACCACAGGCGGCAATATCGTTTAGTATCCACTCCTGATGACCAAGCTCCTCTTCGATATACTCGGCAACGGCGTTGCGCAGCCACTCATGCTGTCCATCTAGACGGCCGCCGCAGGCCATTAATAGAGGCACGGTGTGTTTTACGTGATGGTAGGCCTGGGTTAAAAAGGCGATGTAATCGTTCAAGCTTAAAGCGCCTGCGACACCGCGCTGAATAAAATCAATGGTGTATAAAGACTCTCTAGCGGCAGTCGTGTCTGTTTGAAGTTGCTCGTAAAATCCCATTGCTTACTCCCTAACTAAGTCGATGTCCGCGATGTCTGCGGCAGTGGATGAAGATATTGCTAATGTTAAATTGACGGATTGAGGATCAATCACATCGCTGAAGCACGCTGTTACTAAATCGTCGTAGTGCGCCAAAATATCCTGACGACGCAGACGACCATTGGCGGTTAAAAGACCATCCGCGGTGGTAAATGGTTTGGGTAAAGCGACCCAGCGACGAATCTGTGCATAGTCGGGTAATACGGCGTTGCAGCGACTAATTTCACGGTTAATTTGCTCGCGGCTGAGACCGGCGGCTGGATAAATAAAGGCGCCGCAATATGGTTGCGCATCGCCGATCACCATACATTGAAGAATACTAGGGAGCGCCGACAACTCACTCTCTGGCCACTCCGGCGATATATTGCGTCCGTAGCTACTTACCAACAGGTTTTTACTTCGGCCACGGAGCCATAAAAAACCATCATCATCGAGCTCACCTAAATCGCCGGTTACGACCTCGGCACGTTCCGGTGCGCCAGTATCTAACTGCAAGTAGCCTTGATAGGCATTGCCGGCAACCATCACTTCGCCATCCACAATTCTGACACTACAATGAGGTAATACCTTGCCCGCAGACCCCGGCTTATCGGCGCCAGGGGAATTCACACAGACCACTGATCCACACTCCGATAGACCGTAGCCTTCATACACCGGCAGCCCAAATAAGCGCGCCCGCGCAATCAATTCCGGAGCCACCCGCGCCCCGCCAACAGCGAGAAACTGCAGGCTAGACGGTGCCTGCCACTGACCCTCATCACGGCACGCGATCAAGCCTTTTAAAATTTGCGGCAGCAACACCGCGCTATCGGGCTTGGTGATGGTTAATATTGACGCCAAGCCCTGAATATCCAAACCGGAGCTTCCAGACCAGCCCAGCGTAGCCAAGCTTGGTAGCATGACTTCGGCACCACGCAATAGCGCGCTATAAACACCGGCAACGTTTTCGAGGAGGGTCGCCAATGGTAAAACCGCGAGATGCCGACTAAGTGGCATCGCCTTTAATGCATCATTAAGAGCCGTCGCTGTTGCATATTGGGCCGCTACGGAAAGACACACTCCCTTGGGATTACCGGTAGAGCCGGAGGTATAGGTAATTTTTGCGGTGTCATAAGGTAGTGGCACCCGATCTATTGCCGCTGGCATGACGCGATAAGCCTTAATCGTCGATAAGCCAGAAAATGGCTGGGACCTCTCTAAAAAACGACTCCCAAATAAAGTCTTGCCAGTTACGCCAAACCCGCCCTGATCACTGAATAGCGCGTCTACGCCACTGCTATCAACCGCGTGACTTAACTGCTGAGGCGTAAAGAAAGCCGGCAGCGGAATAAGGGGTACACCGGCACACTGGCACGCTAAATCCACAATAATCCACTCTGGGCCATTGTCGGCCGCCAGACCGACGCGCTCTATACCCTGCGCCCCAAGCTCTGCGGCAATAGCATCTATTGCTGCCAGCATCTCACGGTAGCTTACAGAGCTGACGTCACCGTGAAGCGCGGTGCGATCACTAGACTCTGAGGCAAACTTGCGCAGCACCGCAATGATCTTACTCATACAGCGCTCGCAAACCTTGGCTATGATTACCTTCTGACAGCTGCGAATCGCAGGTGCTAAGTAACATGGCCGTCATCGGCTGCTTGGCAAAAATCTCAATTGCATTGCGGGCATTAACTGCGACCACTGCTGGCCGAGTGTCGTAGTAACTACCCCAATCAGCCAACTGCACACCTAGGCGCTCACCATTGGCCTCGCAAAGGGTGTATTGCTCCACTCGCAGGCGGCGCAGTAATTTCTGTACTTCTGGTGTTGCGGTAAATACCGCCCATTCGGCATCAGCGCGGCAAATCAATGAGGCGAGGGCAATAAACAGCATCTGACTGCTGCCGCGCCAAGTAGACACCAAATTACCTATCTCTACCAGACTGCTGCGCTCCACCGATCTACCGAGGATATCCCCCAGCAATATCTCGGCGGGCTTCTCCATATACTGCTCGACGAACAAGGCGTGACCATGAATACCGCGACGCATTCCGAGAACACCCGCAATACCAGGACCTGCCCGCATCAATAGTAGAAAAGGCAGAAACTCACGTAACTTGGCGCCATAACTGGCGGAGAATTTGTTAGCAATATAGGTCTCAAGCTCGGCACGCTCTGGCGCGTGGCGATTCACAATACTTAATCTCGGCGACATATCCAGCGCCTCATTGAGTTGAGGATTGGTATATACAGCGCCACGGAATCCCTGGGTAACCGCGTTAATCTGAGTCGAATGCATCTTTATGCCCTCACATGGAAATTTCATGCTTGTAGCGTAAAGGCCTATCGTTAAGAGAAACTTAAGGAAATTAGCTTGCTGTCAATAATTTGAAAGAAATCGGGCCCATTGAATAAGCGGCTCAGACCGCTTGCGGTATCCAGAAACAGACCTACAACCCGAGAATCACAGGAGATAGAGTCCGCTCATCAGGGGAGGTGTTAATAACCGCAAGGTCTTTATTCGAGCAGGGCGGGTGCCTAGATTGAATGGAGCGCGGGTGAGCATTACCGCAAGGGGATGGTATCGTGCCGTCGAGAAATTACGCCGCTAATAAGCGGCGTATATAGAAACATCTATTTTTGATTAAAAGGCTATCGAAAGAACATTTTAGCGCCTAGGCCAATAACATCGACATCCACATCATCTAGTTGATAACGGTCAAAAGTTGCCGTAATTTGAAAGGCTGGGCTGGCATTAAATGCAGCGCCGAACCCAAAGTAAGCATCCCTTCCGTCATCGTCACCGCTCGCCCCACCGCTGGAATCGCTGATCGAAAATTCGGAGTCCCAGCTTAGAAACCCCAATCGTGCGGTTAATGCAAAACCTGGTGAAAGAGCTTGCGAAAATAGAAATCCGGCAAAAACACCATCGGTTTCAATTGATGACTGAACCCTCCCTGGCGCGTAGAAGAAGGTGCCATTAGAATTACCGTCGCTGGTGACTTCACCTAAATCAATATACCCACCTTCAATCGCCAAATTATTTGTGAAGCGATAGCCCAAACCGAAGGCAAAGCCCTCCCCCTCGTTATCGAAATCAAATGAAGTTAAGCTGCCATCATCTAAAGATCCGCGCATTTCATTCTCTGAAACATCATAGTCGGACAGTAATACTTGAGCTATTAAATAACCGGCGGACTGGTCAGCATTAGACGTCATAGAACAGACCGCAAGCACTACCGCGCTTATAATATTTTTTGCTTTCATCATGGTTTTCTACCTATTAATTAGTCAAAGGGAAGTGCTATACCTGACACAGGTTTTTTTACTAGGCTTGGAGCTTTTGGTTTAGACGCGGGTGTTGCCGTCGGACGAAGTATCATTCCCGGCTCAAAATCACCACCAGTAATTTTTATAGCGTGTGACATTTTTGGCAGCACTTTGCTAACTGAAATAGTCCCGACCAATGTCTCTTCTGAACCTAGTGATTCACCTGTATAGGGATCAAACAAAACTTCGCCCGGCCGAAATACATTATATCTTTGACCTACATTTATCGATCGTCCGCCTGCGTTAATGATTACGCCGGAGGATGAAGCTTTAATTATTCGCTTCGGGTATATTTTCTCAACAATATCTGTAACCGCATTTTTTGCGACACTAGAAATCAGGCCACGACTGTTCTCTGCCGTAGTTGATGCGCGATATTGCTCTGCATACTTAACTTCACCCGTTGCGACGGCAATTACTTTGACGCCAACCACAATATTGCCGGCGGACCATGTTTCGGTTTGTCCTGTTATTTTAATGATCTTGCTCTGAGTTGACCCTGTCGCATTGACAATCTCAGGTATTAACAAAAAGTCTGCGCCGAGCATACGTCCTAGCTTTGCTTTTTCTTCACGGGATGTAGCTTCAGAAGAAATTAAATTTAGTTCAGCGCTAATTTCCGCAAGGTTATCTCTACTTAACACAGCAAATTTCCGTGTTTGTACTAGCTCTTGCTCCATTGCTGTGGTGACCAAGTCGGCAAGGTCTGATCCGGAGTAGCTCCGAAAAACAAAATACTTAGCGCTTTTCGCCTTTGTTTGAAGCAACGCCATACGTTTTCGTGCAGAAGACGCCGGGGTGTCATAGCGATAAACACGAACACGTAATTTTGCTTCGTAGCCAGATTCAATTTTAGTAAGGGAAAGCACGTCATAGCTATGAATATTACCACTGGTTTGGGTACGTGCTGATATTGACGCTGAAAGAGTGACGTCTACTTCTTCACTTACGCCCTCTTTATTACTTACAGCGCCGGTGACATTGCTGCTTGCTGTAACTTGATCGGCTTGCAGTGAAGTTCCGTTCACTTGCGAAACCGCTGCGGCTAATCCTGAGCGTATCGCCTCCTCTTGTGTTCCACCAAAACCGCTGGCCTCTACCTCTACCTGCCGCGTGCCAGTTGGTTGCGCATGTAATGACAAAGGTAATAACAAACACACCGCAAAAGCGCTTAGGCTTAGCGTCAATTTTTTAAGTATACTTTGCATAATATCTACCAATCTTCGCTTATCACCGGTGCAGATTGCGTGTTACCGACTGCCTTACCTTGGCTAGGCGCACTTAGATTCCCACTGGTTGAGTTGCCTTTATCAAATGCTGAGCTGCTCTCTTGCCGAAATTGCTGAGCAGCAGAAAGCATGCTGGGGCTCCATGCATAGGCAGTAAGGTAAAAGCCTACGCCAGATCCGTCATCTGAGTATTTTTTCGCGTATATTTTTGATGCGCCCTTTAAACGCAATGTAGTCTGGGTATTATAGGCTTGCGTCAACTGGCTCATAATCACATTCTTTTGCAATTGACTAACACTCGTATTGCCATCTTCAATATGTTTTTGTACGTAGGCATGTGTATCGTCTTTAGTTGACTGATCCACCTTATGCGCCACTGCCATATTTGAAAACCTTGCTAGTTCTCGAATGGCATTGGTTTCCGATATTTTCCGCTCTGACTGCATTCGACTACTATTCATGACATTTGATGAAGACGGCTCGCTTGCCGGTGCGATTCCGAAACCGACAATAGCCCATTCACCGTTAGACAGCTTAGTCATTCGGGAGCCGACGAGTCCTAATACTGATCCCGTTTGCGCATCAAGCTGAGCGCGCACCCACTTTTGAATTTCTGTTTTAGCGCCGAGATTGGTCGTTGCGCTAGATTGTTGCGCACTTAAAATACCAGCGACTTCTGCAGTTTCAGCAGATAGCCCGATAATAATGCCAAGTTGTCCTTGGTGAATTACCGATTGCACAATTCTAGCGCCAGAAAATGAATCATTCACTGAGCGAGAAACAACATCGGTTATCAGTCGTCGATCTGTTGTGGATGTGCAGTTGATCACGGACTCCAGCTTAGATTTTTCGGCCTTTTCTTGATCAGTACTAGTGAATGAGCGAATTGCGCCTTTAACAACATCCATAAGTGACTCGTCGGCTTTAGCGCTCTCTTGCGCTGTTTTATGCTGCTGCTCACAATCCGCAACTAAGGCCTCTGCTGGCCCACCTGTACTGGTTACGTTGACGCTGGTTTCTGCTGAAATCATTTCTGCACCCAGCTCGCTAGCTAGTTGGGCGTATGCCTGCGCTAGTGCAAACTGGTAGGCAGTGTTAACACTGGTAACGTAGGCCGTCGTGCCCTGAGCACCTGCTATACCCGCAATACCGTATGCCATATGGTATTTTTTACCGCGCGCTAAAAGTTGCGATTCCATTTGAAACTGATAGTCTTCTATGGCGTCAAAGAGAGACGTGTTGTCGTCTATCGTCAATTGCGCAGCTGACGCGGCAGATGCTCCCAGTATTACGCTTAACGCAAAGCCTAAACTTATCTTAGTTACGTTGATCATTAAGAGTTCCTACCAGCTTACTGTGCTTGCGGAGCCACGTTTTATAATTGGCGTTTCGCCTTCCCAAATTGCTAATCCACTGTTTATATCGGTTAGTGTAAGTTGGAAGAAATACTCAACTTGTTGTTTGCCGCGCGACATATTGTGATTCCGCTGAAGAATTTTTCCAGACAAGGATAGATCGGGAGCTTGTAATTGCCCTTTTGCGGCGACTCGACTTTGGTTGAATTCTCCGTTGCCGCGCAATTCGCGTGCAGCCATCGTCATCTGATCCTCGGGGCCGTTCAAGCCTACAGCTGTCGTTACCACAACCTTGCCGGAGTTAAGTAGTTCAATACGTATTTTTTTGACCAGTTGATCGGTATCAATACGCTGCATGGTGTCGTTTATCATTCGACTTATAGCTAGGACATAGCGACCACCGTTAGGGTTTGTTACGGCTCCAGTTGCCAGCATGGATTGGACCGACTCACTGGCGGCCTTTTCAAAGTCGCGATACTCCAGCCCCATTACACTTTCAGCAGTATCATTATTGGTGTCGACAATTTGTACACCACTAGCACATCCGGTCAGTGCGATTGCCAATATGCACGTCGAAATAATTTTGTTCATTTTAAGCCCTCAATTTATTTTTCAATGATTTCAAATCGATAGTCCGCCGCACGAGGTCCTGGAGAAACCTGCACAAGCTCTATAGTTTGGCCGGGCGAAACAACTCGTTCCTGCCATTTCCCAAGCACAGTTTGGATTGGTTGGCCATCAGCCGTATACCAGTTAACGCGAAAGGAAATTCTAAGGTCTGTCATTGCACTTGATTCGGCGCGCAACATAACCTTCATGCCCTTTTTGTCATCGACCCAATCCCGAACGTCTAATACATTGAGATAGCGACCCTCATAGGATATGTGCGCAGCCCAAGATGGCAGTGTGCTTTCCTGTGGCTTTACTAATCCACAAGCTTGCAGTGCAAAGATTACAAAGATCGTAAGAGGAAGCGTAATTATTCTTTTCACCGAATATTCCTTTTATAAGTAAAATAATTCAACTAGAGGTGCAGCGTACGGAGTCGGTTGCTTTATATAAATCAAGGCATTCTGATTTGCTGGCAACATGATTTCTTTATACTCGCCATTTCCATATGGCACTCGTAAAGACACTTCTTGAAGGGCCGGGACTTTTGCCAATGACCATTGCTCTGGCATAGCATGCCAACCGCGCGTGTCTGCGGAAGCACTCGCATTTGCGTAAACCGTTCCGGCGAGGTTTCCTAGTACGCCAAACTTTCGTCCCATTTGATCTTGAAGAACCGCTTTTGTAGCTGCAGAAATCACTGCACGAGATACGGTGGCCGGCCATCGCTTCTTAAATTCCGTTCGCATGACCATATCCATCCTGGCGAATGGTAATAATTCTATAGCTTGATTGTCTATTGCTACACCGTTCACTACCATGCCGCTGGGCCGGTCAATCAACTCGGGCAGCGCTACGGTTACTTGAATAAGTGCATTTGATGTTATCCAAGGTATTGAAAACTTCTTTTCTCCATACACTGGGCTAAGGCCGCTTTCAAAAATAATCCACCGCTGGGGGTGGCCATTCGATAGTCGACCATACTGACGAAGACTCAATAAATCCTCATTGATTATGTCGTTATCGCCGATCATGCCGCTAACTCGTTGCAATAGCGTTTCGGCTTTCTCTATGTCTGCGCCGGGGCCCTGGGCTAAAAATATGGAATTAATATAGGCGACTGCTGGATTTACAAAACTGTCAAACACTTCCCAGTATTCAATATTCGGAAAATTTTGAGAAAGTGCATTTTGTACGCCATCTGAATGTAGGTTCTTCTTGTTGCTACTATTTTCTTCGCTTTTCGCCTGCTCCTTTTCTATCATTTTTTGATAGCGCTCGACGGCTATACGAGCTCGCTCATTAGCACGATTGAATTCAACGCGCGCATTATCAAGCTCTCCAGATGACCAAAATGATAATGCTTTATAGAAATTGGTGAGTATACGTTCAGCCGGCGGAGGCTCGTAAGAACGTACACCATCGTTGACAAACGCGGATCCGATACTTTCAGCTATTTTTTTCCCATAGCCTTCGGTATCCTCATCTTTAAAGAGGGTTTCGATTACGTCGTAATGTTCTATGGCTCGTTCTTTGTTTCCGGTTAATCGCCAACTTTCCGCAGCTTCCAAATGCAATAGAATATTACCACTGGGGGTTACGGTGGCTAACTCTCCTGTTTCTGAATCGAGGAGATTGAGCTCTTGCTCAATCGATTCCGCAAGCAAAGTATAATCTCCAGCTTGATAGCGGAGATCCATACTTTTAACCGAATCTGAGGTTTGATAAGTAGCGCAACCGGTTGCAAAGAGACTGAATGCAACGGTGACAGTGAAGCGGCGTACAATTTTTTGAGTAACTATTAAATACGGTTGAAATCCTTTCACCGATTCTCACTCCATGAGATTTTATTATGCGCAACTTCTTGTCGCGAGCTCTTCCTTGAAGCCGTAAGTTAACCAGCTTTTGTAGATATTTCCACTCTTTTAAAGTAAAAATAAACTAATTTCACTTAGTAATGCCTCTTGCCACCATTTAATAGTACGCCAATCGATAGCGGATACTCACTCTTTAATATCCGTACGCAGTACCTGCAAACCTTTCTCGATGGCTTTTAAATGATCGCGAACACCTGCTTTGCTGCGCGATATTCCCACTGCCAAAATATCTAAGACCGCCATATGCGCTAGGCGCGAAGGCAGTGGCGTGTAGTCGCCCTCGTCAGCATCTACGTCGATGTATATGGCAAGATCTGCGGCGGCTGTTACCGGCGAGCTACTGGGGGCCAGTGCAATAACTGGCGCCCCATTTTGCTTTGCCAATGTTATTGCATCCAGCAAGGCGCGAGTGCGACCAGATTGCGATATCACTATCACCACATCTTGGGGTGTTAACGACATCGCCGACATCGCCTGCACATGTGGGTCGGAATAGGCACTGGCAGATATTTGTAGGCGGAACAGATTGTGTTGGGCATCAGTGGCCACCGCCGCCGAGGCGCCAAAGCCATATAGCTCAACACGGCGCGCATTACTCAGCAGCTCCACAGCCCGCTCGATAGCCGCGACCTCGATGCTGTCGCGCACTTTTTTCAGCGCCTCCATGGTGGAGTCGAACACTTTAAAGGTGTATTGGCGGGCCGAGTCTTCGTCGCCAAAGCTAAATTCTTCGTATTCTGGGCTGTGAGCAATGTGCTGGGCCAGCGCGACTTTAAAGTTCTGAAAGCCGTCGCAACCCACCGCGCGGCAAAAGCGCACTACCGTTGGCTCGCTGACGTGAGCTTCTTGCGCAAGATCCACAATGCGCATGTGAATCACTTCTTTGCGATTTGCCAGAATGTAGTCCGCCACCTTACGTTCAGATCGACGCATTTTTTCATGACAGGATTCAATGGCGCGGATGATATTTCTGGGTCTCAAATTACTGTCCACCGGCTGACTATTATTGGTATCTCGCATTTCATTGTAACGCAGGATGCAGATATTGGGCTTTAGGGGCAATCAAATTAGTACTCAGTTGAGATTAGCGGTGCCAGCGCCGCCTATTCCCAGTAGAATATGGCGCCATGGACGTATCTTATATTCTTGATGATCTCAACGACGCGCAGCGTGACGCAGTCACCGCCGATAGCACCGGCACGCTGGTACTGGCGGGCGCCGGAAGCGGCAAAACTCGGGTATTGGTTCACCGCATAGCGTGGAAGATTAAGGTCGAAGGCCTTTCTACCTACAGCATTCTAGCGGTGACCTTTACCAATAAAGCCGCCCGCGAAATGCGCGGCCGAATTGAAGCTCTAATGGGCGGCAATTTAAACCACGGCATGTGGGTAGGAACATTCCACGGCCTGGCTCATCGCTTGCTCAAAGCCCACGCCAGCGAAGCTGGCTTGCCAGACAACTTTCAAATTCTAGACAGTGACGACCAATTTCGTCAGCTAAAACGTATCCATCGCGAGCTAGAGCTAGATGACAGTCGCTGGCCACCGCGCCAATCCCAGTATTTTATTAACGGCCACAAAGACGAGGGCCGTCGCGCCGCCCATATTGATGATTTTGGTGGCGATCTGTATTTATCCACCATGCTTAAGGTCTATCGCCGCTACGAGGAAGTCTGTCGCCAGCAGGGCGTTATCGACTTCGCCGAGTTACTGCTGCGGGCACTGGAACTGTGGCGCGACAATCCCGCGATTCTCGACCACTACCAACAGCGCTTTAAACATGTTCTCGTGGACGAGTTTCAAGATACCAACGCGGTGCAATACGCGTGGCTGCGCCTGCTGAGTAGCAAGGGCATGGCCATGACCGCCGTGGGTGACGACGACCAGTCTATTTACGGCTGGCGCGGTGCGCGCATCGAGAATATTCAACAGTTCTCTAAAGATATTGCCAATACCCAAATTGTGCGCCTAGAGCAGAATTACCGCTCGACGAATAACATCCTTAAGGCAGCCAATGCGCTGATCGCCAATAACAGTCAGCGCCTAGGCAAAGAGCTCTGGACCGAAGGTGAAGACGGCGACAAGATCGCCTTGTTTGCGGCCTTTAACGAGCAGGATGAAGCGCGCTTTGTTACCGATCGCATTGATGAGCTGCTGCGCGATGACTACCGTCGCAGTGATATTGGCGTGCTTTACCGCAGTAACGCCCAATCTCGGGTACTGGAAGAGTATTTAGTTCGCGCCGGTGTGCCCTATCGCATCTATGGCGGCCAGCGTTTTTATGACCGCTTAGAAATTAAAAATGCCCTCGCCTATTTACGCATTATTGCATTGCGCGACGACGACACCGCGATTGAGCGCGTGATCAATACGCCCACCCGTGGCATTGGCAATCGCACCGTAGAAATACTGCGGGAATATGCGCGCGAACATCAATTATCGCTATGGCGTTCTGCAGTTGCAGTGATGGAAAACGGGCTCCTGACTGCCCGCGCGGGCAATGCCCTGCGAGGGTTTTTGTCACTAATTGAAGAGCTAGCCGGCGAGTGCCAAGATTTGCCATTGGACGAGCAGGTTAGCATTGCCATCGATCGCTCAGGTCTAATCGCCTTTCACGAAAAAGAAAAAGGCGAAAAAGCTCAGGCGAGAGTAGAAAACCTACAAGAACTGATTACCGCCGCCCGCGGCTACAGCGCCGATGACGACGAGACTGAACCTCTGCGTGCCTTCCTTGATCAAGCGGCACTAGATGCCGGCGATCAACAAGCCGACGAACACGAAGACAGCGTGCAATTAATGACCCTGCATTCGGCCAAGGGCCTCGAGTTCCCTGCGGTATTTATTGTCGGTGTAGAAGAGAATCTCTTCCCCCATAAAATGTCGATGGATGACCCCGAGCGGCTGGAAGAGGAGCGGCGCCTAGCCTACGTTGGTATCACCCGCGCTGAGCGCAAATTGTACTTAAGCTACGCAGAGTCACGCCGCCTGCACGGTCAAGAAAGCTTTAATAGTCTGTCGCGCTTTGTACGCGAAATCCCCAATGAACTCATTGATGAAGTACGCATTAATAATACCGTTACCCGACCCAGTAGCTATGCGCAAAGCACAACCAGCTCACAGCAAGCCGCCGCGAGCTCCATCGGCTTCGGTTTAGGACAGCGGGTATTACACAGTATTTTTGGTGCCGGCGTAGTTATTAGTTTTGAAGGTCAAGGTGCCAGCGCAAGGGTACAGGTTAATTTTGAGGACGAAGGCAGTAAGTGGTTAGTGCTGCAGTACGCCAATTTACAGGCTTTGTAAGACAGGAAAAATAATAATGAATCAGGCGACGAAAGCCAATTACTCACCGCTTGTTATCTTGGCGCTGATCGCCGCATTGATTGCCATGAGTTGGCTATATGTGGGTGAGCGCAGCAAAGATCACAGCGTCCAACAACAGGAACGCAGCGCAGCCGGCCAGCAAGTTTTTCATTGGAAATTAGTCACCACCTGGCCAAAGGGGTTTCCCGGACTCGGCACCGCGCCTGAAAAATTTGCGGCGATGGTCAATAAAATGAGCCGAGGTCGTCTACAAATAAAAGTCTATGGCGCCGGCGAGCTCGTCCCCGCTCTAGGTGTTTTTGATGCGGTGTCTACCGGCAGTGCCGAAGCGGGTCACGGCGCCGCGTATTACTGGAAAGGTAAATTACCCTCATCAATCTTTTTTACCGCTGTCCCTTTTGGCATGACCGCGCAGGAGATGAACGGCTGGCTATACCACGGCGGCGGCTTGGAGTTATGGCGTGAAGCCTATGCTCCCTTCAATTTAATACCCATGGCCGGCGGCAATACCGGCGTCCAAATGGCTGGCTGGTTTAACAAGGAAATTAATTCAATAGCTGACGTAAAAGGCCTAAAGATGCGCATACCCGGCTCCGGTGGCGAAGTCTGGAATCGCCTCGGTGGCACCTCGGTTACACTGCCCGGCGGCGAGCTTTATACGTCATTGCAAACCGGTGTCATCGATGCCACTGAATGGGTTGCGCCCTATAACGATCTCGCCTTTGGCTTTCATGAAGTAGCAAAATATTATTACTATCCAGGCTGGCATGAACCCGGCTCTACTCTGGAACTCATTATTAATAAGCAAGCCTTTGAAGCACTGCCAGAAGACTTGAAAGCCATGGTGGAAACAGCTGCGCGCTATGCCAATGCTGACATGCTAGATGAATACACTGCACGCAATAATGCCGCTTTACACCAACTGGTTGATACTCATGGTGTGCAGCTACGCAAGCTACCCGACGATGTTATTCGCGGGCTTCACAAAGCCTCTGACGAATATTTAGAAGAGCTGGGAAATAGCGACCCCATGACCCACAAAGTGTATACCAGCTGGAAAAGCTTTATGGAGGCCGCCAAGGAATACCATCATATTTCTGAACAGGCCTACATTAATGCGCGGGACCTATAGGCAGTAATAAAGTAGCTTACGCGATTTTTAAATAATCCTTACTCACCTGCCACAAACGCTCGGCGCTGTCGTCATCCTTTGCCCTGGCCTTGACGGGCTTTACTTTGCTATCTGAAAAATATTCGCCACTCACAGTATCTAGGCTTGGCGAGGTGGCAACAAAAATAGAGGTTGCCGCGCCCTGCATAGGCGTGCGGAAAAATGGCTTCAATATTAAGCCAATAATTTTCCCAATCATCGCGTGATCTTGATGCCCCAACCCGGTATTCACCGGCCCCGGGTGCACACAATTAACAGTGACTCCAGTGCCGTCTAGTTGCTTGGCAAGATGACGCGTCCACAATATATTGCACAGCTTTGAATGACCGTAGACCTTAAACGTTTTATACGGTGTATTCACAAATTCTAAGTCGTCGAATTGCACACCTTTAACAAAGAGGTAGGCCGCCGACGCCACACTCACGATGCGCGCAGGTGCGCTCTGCACTATGCGCTCGCGCAATAACTCGGTAAGCAAAACATAGGCTAAATGATTAACTGCAAAGGTTTCTTCAATACCATCACTACTGAGCTTGCGATGAGTATTCACCACCCCCGCATTGTTCATCAATAAATGTAGCGGCTTGCCGGTATCTAAAAATTGCTGAGCGACTCGGCGAATATCCGCCAGACAGCCTAAGTCCGCAAGTAAAAGAGTCACGACGCAGCCAGGATATCGGCTGCTGATTTCAGATAATAGGGCTTCACCCTTTTGAGCATTGCGGCACACCACAAACAATTCGGCACCTTGGGCAGCCAAGGCCAAAGCAGTTGCTTGGCCAATTCCGCTGGTTGCGCCAGTGATTAAACAGACTTTATTGAGCATCGACATTATTATTCTCCCTTATTGTCGCGAGCTCGCAGTCTGCGTCTTTTTAAGGTGCTTTTATATCGTCTTTCTGCAGCAGGCGGTAGGTTAATCTACTATGCGAGTACGACCGTTGCCATCAATCGCAACAAAGACAAACTCGCCTTCGGTTACTTTCGCTGGCTCGTCCTGATGAACGCTAGTAATCCATACTTCAACACGAACACGAATAGAACTGCGGCCAACATCAAGAATTTCGGTATAGCAGGTAACAACGGCACCAACCCGCACCGGCGTCATAAACGCCATCGCATCTACGGCAACCGTTGCGACTCGACCGCCGGCGCGACGCGATGCAGTAATACTGCCCGCGAGGTCCATTTGCGACATTAACCAGCCACCAAAGATATCGCCGCTGGGATTAGTATCCGCCGGCATGGCCACTGTTTGTAGGGCTAATTGCCCTGTGGGTTTGGGCGTGTCGTCAATGTCACGCATAATAAGTAATCTCTTCAAGGAATTAGTAAAACACGCATAGTTAACGTGTGCTTAGGTGTATTGTCAATATTTCAGCGTCATTACTGACCGCGCACAAAAGCCGGCAACCACGTTGCTAACGAAGGCCAAAACGCCAACAAAGCTAACATAAGTAATTGCAGCCCGATATACGGTATAACCCCTCTATAGATATCTGCGGTAGTGACCGATGGCGGTGCCACGCCGCGCAAATAAAACAAGGCGAAACCAAATGGCGGCGTCAAAAATGACGTTTGCAAATTCAGTGCAATCATAATTCCCAGCCAGATAGGATCTACACCCATAGCCAGTAGGATTGGCCCAACAATGGGCACCACTACAAAGGTAATTTCAATAAAATCGAGAATAAAGCCCAGAAAAAATATAACTAGCATTACGATGAATGTGGCAGTGATCACCCCGCCAGGAAGCTGCGCAAAGAAATGTTCGATTAGGGCGTCTCCGCCAAAACCACGGAACACCAAAGAAAACACCGCAGCGCCAATTAAAATCATAAAGACCATGCAGGTCACTTTCAGGGTTTCTCGCGAGACCTCGCCCATGAGCGCCAAGTTCAACTTACCTTTTGCAACAGCCATCAAAGTGGCGCCCAGTGCGCCCACCCCGGCGGCCTCGGTTGGCGTGGCCGCGCCCACCAATATAGAACCCAGCACAGTAAAAATTAAAACAATGGGGGGAAGAAGGCCTTTAAGTAAGGCGCTTAATGGCGGTGGCTCAATATCTGTGGCTGCCGGCGCTCGCTCTGGCTGACGCATGGCGACAAAGCCCATATACAACAAATAGAGCACAACCAATATTAAACCTGGCACCAGCGCGCCAATAAATAAATCACCTACCGAAAGCGTTTTAGGACTAAACACTCCTAGGTCAAGCTGCGCCTGCTGATATGCACTAGACAAGGTGTCCCCCAGTAGAACGAGGGCAATAGACGGTGGAATAATTTGTCCCAAGGTACCGGTCGCACAAATAGTGCCGGTCGCTAAGCTCGGGTCATAACCACGCTTCAACATAGTGGGTAGCGACATTAAGCCCATGGTGACAACAGTTGCCCCGACAATTCCGGTACTGGCAGCCAGCAACATTCCCACCAGAATTACCGAGAACCCTAAGCCACCACGACGGCGACCAAATAAGGCCGCCATATTGCTAAGTAACTCTTCTGCCAGACGGCTCTTTTCCAGCAATACCCCCATTAAGACGAAGAGGGGAACGGCGATCAGGGTGACGTTAGTAATGGTGCCGTATAGTCGCGCCGACAGGGCCTCCAGAAATGACGCATCAAAATGACCAATACTAATGCCAATGCCGGCAAAAAGCATGGCGGTGCCAGCCAGACTGAATGCCACCGGATAGCCAAGCATGATAACCAAGCAGATGACGACAAACATGAGCAGAGGTAGAAACTCAATCAGCATGGGCGTCGAGCTCCGGACTGATCAAGATCATGGCATTGCGCAGCAACTCGGCGATACCTTGTAGACCAAGATTAATTGCCATCAGTGGCAATAATGATTTTAAGAGATAGACAAAGGGCAAGCCGCCCGGCTCCACCGAGGTTTCTCGTATCGCCCAGGCATTATCGGCAAAATCCCAACTGGTAATTAAGATTAAGCCACAAAGCGGCAGCAAGAAAACGATACTGCCTATACTGTCTACCCAAGCCTTGGTACGAGCTGAGAAACGATGATAAAAAATATCCACCCGCACATGACCGCCATGCTTTAATGTGTAGGCCGCGCCGAGCATAAAGACAGTGCCGTGGAAGTAAGTGACCGACTCTTGCAAGGCCGTCATTCCCTGACCAAAGCCATAGCGCATGATAACCACGGCAGCAGTGCCGAGCATCATTAAGGGAATTAACCACGCGAGTAGGCGTCCAAGTCGCTCGGTCACACTATCTATTAAACAAACACACTGCTTCACTATTTTGGTATCCCTAAATTAGCTGCACATTATAGCTATTCTGTGGGCTCAGATGCCAAGGAGACACCATGCGTTCTATTATTATTCTTACTATGCTCGGTTTTACCGCTACATTACACGCTGGCGGCGCAGTGGCAGACATTGTCGCTCGCTATGCCATGGGTAAAGAAACTCTCGTTCTTAGTTACCGCGACGATCAACATATTCGCGTAGATCGCGGTCAGCTTGGCTACTCCATCATCAATGGCGACCAAGCTATTGCCGTGCTGCAGCAAGGTGGCGCCCGAGTCGTCATGAGCGTGGATCAAATAGGTGACATCATCAACGGCTCGCAACAAGGGCAAGCCGCGCATATACCTGATTCTACGGCGGTGAGCCTAAGACCCACAGGTCAATTCAGTGATGTAGCCGGTATAAAAGGTAGAGTTTACACTGCCAGCGACGGTCGCGCTGAATTCCTTGCCGTCCTCACCGACCACAAAGATGTAGCGAAAGCCAGCGACGGTCTACGCCACTTTTTTCGCCGCTTTGCCAGCTCAATGAAAAACGAGCGCGGCAATAAGCTTCTGGCCTTGGAAGACGCATTTAAAGGCCAAGCAGACTCTGGCGTTTTACAAATCGAAGGCGGCTTTAAATTACTCAGCATTGGACACAAAACACAGTCCCAGGACTTTTATACCCCGCCCCCGATTGGCATCCAATTTCCAGGCCAGTAAATACCCACACTATAAAGCCCGCCGTGCGGTGGGCAGATAAAATCGGTATCATTGTCCACCAACACATCGAATCGCTAAGTAGCACACGAATACCTATGACAGACAACGCGCCCTTTGCCGATCAGGAAACACTGCTGGAGTTATACGCCGGCACCCATCCAGTAAATAATCAGCCTATTTTTGAGAAGGTACTTGCCACGCCACTCCAGAATAGTGGCGATTTTCGTTTACTGAAGTCGCCACTGTTCGTGCGCGGTTTAGCGGCATTAGACAGTATCAATCTCAATGCAGATTCGCGCGGCCGCTTTATCGTAGTTGAGCGCGGCGGCAGTCTATCAATTCGGGTTTTTTTGCGTGAACCCAATGAAGCCTTGGAAATGCAGCTCACCGCAGAAATTGAAAAATTAGCCGGCTGCCTAGACATAAAAACTGAACGCGCCTTGGTCTACAGCATCCATTTCGGCGTAGGATTTAGCAGCATTGAACAACTTATGGGTAAATGGATTAACGGTGAAGCGGCGAGTTGGAACTACGGCAATGTCTACGATCCCGACAGCGGCGAAGCTCTGAATTGGTGGCAAGATTTACTAAAAGCCTAAGCCACGCTCTCTGCGTTTAGCTGCAAGCAAACAAGATTGTGAACAGGCCTAATAGGAAAGCCCTATGTTACTCGTAATATCTCCGGCAAAAACTTTAGACTTTGAGAATGCCTCACACACCGAGCTATTCACTCAGAACGATTTTTTAGAGCGCTCAGAGACGCTGATCTCACAATTGCAAAAGCTCAACCCCGACGATATTTCGGCACTGATGAAGATCAGCCCTAAGCTTGGCGACTTAAATCACCGTCGGTTTATGAATTGGTCGCGGCCATTTACGCCAGATAATGCCAAGGCAGCTGTACTGGCATTTCGTGGTGACGTTTACACTGGCTTAAATGCAGACAGCTTTGCCCGCGATGATTTCGACTTTGCGCAACAGCATTTGCGCATTCTTTCCGGTCTCTATGGCTTGCTGAGACCCCTAGATTTAATACAGCCCTACAGGCTGGAAATGGGCACTCGCTTTGAAAATAAAAATGGTAAGAATTTATACGAATTTTGGGATACCGAGATAACTCAGGCGCTGAACAAGCAACTGACGGAAATCGATTCGCAGATTTTAGTGAACCTCGCGTCAAACGAGTACTTTAGCGCCGTTAAACCAAAAGCGCTAAAAGCAGACATCATCACCCCAGTATTCAAAGACTATAAAAACGACAAGTATAAAATTATTAGTTTCTATGCGAAGAGAGCCCGGGGCCTGATGGCTGCCTATATTATTAAAAAGCGTATCTCGGATGTCGAACAGTTAAAGGCTTTTGATAGCGAGGGCTATTACTTCAGTTCAGAGCAGTCTACCGCAAGAGAATGGGTGTTTTTGAGAGATGCGGCCGTCTAAGCCGGCGAGGTCTAGGCACTTAAACCATCGCCAAAATTTGCTGCCACTCGTCCTTGCTCACCGCCATTATAGATAGGCGGTTGCCCTTCCTAAGCAAAGCCATGCTGCCCAAGGCCGGCGCCGCTTTTAATTCGGCTAATGGCAATAAGCGCTTAAATTTGCGTTCAAATTTTACATCCACCATAAACCAGCGGGGATTGTCTGCACTCGCCTTAGGATCGTAGTAACGCGACTCAGGATTTTGCGCACTGGCGTCGGGGTAGGCCTCTTTAACCACCTTGGCAATGCCGGCAATACCAGGTACCGGACAAGACGAGTGATAAAAAAAGACCTTATCACCACACTTCATCTGGTCACGCATCATATTCCTCGCCTGGTAATTACGAACACCATCCCAGTGCTCAGTGCTATTAGGGCGACTGCGCAAATCCTCCAAACTGAAGGTATCTGGCTCGGATTTCATCAACCAATAGGCCATTGTTGCACTCCCCTCATAAACGCTAAACTGACTTCCCTATACGGACTATTCGCCATCGACCCGGTGGTGCGCAATTTTGGCGACCCTACTATGATCGATGCTAAGCCCTTCTCACAGGCATGCGAAAACAATAAACAAGCGATATTAAATCATTTAAAACCGGCGTTACAAGAATGCCGTAATGTCTTAGAAATCGGCAGTGGGACGGGCCAGCATGGCGTGTATTTTGGCGCTAATATGCCCCAATTAATTTGGCAATGCAGTGACCGCAGTGAAAATATAGCAGGTATACGCAGCTGGCTCAGCAATACCACGCTGCCAGCTCCGCTGACATTAGACGTTCACGATGCCGCGTGGCCGACTCAACAATACGACGCCATTTTCTCCGCCAATACCCTCCATATTATGGCCTGGACGGAGGTGGAGTTATTCTTTAGCAAAGTGAATACACATCTAACGCCCACAGGGCTGCTATGTATTTATGGCCCCTTTAAGTATCAAGGAAAATTCACTTCTGCCAGCAATGCTGACTTTGATCTGTGGTTAAAACACAACAGCAGTGCGAGTGGGATACGCGACTTTGAAAGGATCGATTCCCTCGCTCGCCAGGCTGGATTAAGCTTGCTGGCAGATCATGATATGCCAGCAAATAACCAGCTACTTATCTGGAAGCGCAAAGCTTGGTAAGCAAGCCATTAAATTCCAAATCTGATATTGGAAAAAATACAGGCATAAAAAAACCCGGCCTAGACCGGGTTTTTTCTAAGACGGTGCTAACTGCGTATTCGCAACTTAGTAATCCATCTCGTCCTCAGACATTTCATATGGCTGATACTCTTCTTCCGAAGCAGGCTCATCCATCATCATCTCTTCAGCTGCCGCGTCTTCAACCATTGGCTCGTCCATCATAGCCGCTTCTTCGACCATTGGCTCGTCCATCATGGTGTCTTCAAGCATAGGCTCTTCGTACACCATTGGCTCAGCAACCATCGCCGCATCGCTACCCAATACCTTAAGCTCAACACGGCGGTTTTCTGCACGGCCGTCTTTGGTATCGTTGCTAGCAATAGGCTGCTCTTCGCCGTAGCCAGTGGCCGTCAGACGATTACTGCCAACACCACTGCCAACTAAGTAGTTTTTCACTGACTTAGCACGGTTTTGCGAAAGGTTCATATTGTAGCTAGCGCTGCCCGTGCTGTCGGTATGACCTTGCAGCTCAACATTGAAGCCAGGTGAGCTGTTTAAGGTTGCCGCAACATCGTTCAAGATAGTTTCTGCGTTCATGGTCAGCTTAGCGCTATTCAGCTCAAAGTTAACACCGCGCAAAATTACAGCCTGATCCTGTGCACAGCCATTAGACATTACCGCTTCACCAGCCGGGGTGTCAGGGCATGCATCGTCTGCGTCTACAACGCCGTCGCCATCACCATCTAAGGGACAACCAACCGCATTTACTTCTGCGCCTGCAGGAGTGTTCGGGCACTGATCAAGATAATCAGCAACGCCGTCGTTATCACCATCAAGTGGGCAGCCTACGCTGTCAACTTGAACGCCAAGAGGCGTGCCTGGGCACTGGTCCATTTCGTCAGAAACGCCGTCGCCATCAGCATCTTTTACGCCGTATTGCGCGTCGAAGAAGTTATAACGCAAACCAAGCAAAACACTTTGTGCGCTGTATTCAATCTCAGTTTCAACGGCGCCTGATGTATAACTGGCGTCCTCTGACATGCTGTAACGGTAACCGGCATCAAGCGCCAAGCGCGGAGTCAAGTAGAAAGTAACACCGGCACCTAACTGCCCAATAAGGACGTCATCATCAGCGTCACCAAAATCTAGGTTAGCTTGACCCAAACCAAAACCGACGTAAGGGCGCAGACGCTCACCGGCAGAGAAGTCGTACCATAAGTTACCCATCATCGAGGTCACTTCCAGCGAACCATTGCTAGAAGAAGAGACACCGGCGCCACTTACGCTGTCGATATCATTTTCGCCCTGACGATATTCAAATTCTACGCGGTATGGGCTTTCAAACTTATAACCAAAGGTTGCGCCGTAGCTAAAATCTTTATCGTAACTAGCTTCGATATTGGCACTACCGCCTGCGCCGCCGCCCAACAAACCGTTAAGCAGATCACCGATAACCGGAATCCCACCCAAAACTGGAATGCCGCCAGCAGCAGTCGTTGATACTGTGCCGTCTGCGTCAAAAACTTCATTATAAAAAGCATTACCACCAACGTAGTAACCTTTTTCCTTTTCGGCTTCAGCCATAGCCGCACCCGCTGCTGATGCCAAAATCACACCGGCAGCAAGAGCAGTCTTCCATTGCTTGCTCATAAACATCCCCTGAATCATTTAAGTTATTTCTTATAAAGCGCAAATTACCACGTCAACTCGAACCTTAAAACACACTTTAAGGCATTGCGCACAATAATTGCGTAATTTTTTATTCAAACTGCGTACAGCTTAACATTTGAAAGCCGCGAAATGCTAACCGCTCTAGGGTAAGTAGTAAAGCGGTGCTTGATGGTAGTAGTGACGAAATGCCTGCGCAGATAAGCGCCAATGGCAGGCTATTTTGAGGACCCCGCTCGAATCACGCGCAGGGCAACTCGACGATTAAGCGCGCGACCGTGTTCAGTATTATTATCTGCAATTGGCATTGCCGCGCCGTAGGCTTGGATTTCGATACGTGCCGAGGGAACACCCAGCTCTAACAACACCGCCATCACCGCATTCGCCCTATGCCGCGACAATCGATAATTGAAATTCGCTGAACCGCTGCTATCACTATGCCCCTGCAGGGCTATGCGGTATTGGGGAGAAAGTCTCAATACCTCTGCAACACGAGACAAGCGCTCACGCGCTTCAGCTGATATCTCGATGCCACCATAGTCAAACCGCACGCTTTCTAAGCTGACCGCTTGCCGGGCAGAGCATCCATTGTGCATTACGCGCTCGCCAGCCCTCGTACGAGGACATTGATCCTCGCCATTCTTAACCCCGTCGTTATCACTATCTAAGCAGCCAAATTGATCTACGGCGTTGTCGAGTGGGGTTGCCGGGCAGCGATCGACGGTATCGATGATACCGTCGCTATCACTGTCTGCGCAGCCGTAGCGATCAACACCTAAATCGCTATTTGTCGCCGGACATCTATCCTCGGTGTCGGCAACGCCGTCTCCATCGCTATCCATTGGCGACACTGGAGCAACGGCACACCCCGACAAAAACATTGCTAATAGGAAGAACGCCAACACGCTTGTAAAAGATACTTTCAATATTGTCTTTCCCAACACGCCATTCGTTTACTTGCTAAGTCGAGTGTAACCAAGCCAAGTCGGGACACCAATAGCGCAGAATACCTACGTTTGCGCTACCATACGCACCCCATGTCATTCTAAGGCCCCCCACCATGATTCCCGAACTCCTCTCACCCGCCGGCAGTCTCCGCAATATGTACTATGCCTTCGCCTACGGCGCAGATGCAGTCTACGCCGGTCAACCACGCTATAGCTTGCGGGTGCGGAATAACGAATTCAAAGACGTGGAAACGCTGGGCAAAGGTATAGAAGAAGCGCATCGCCAGAACAAGAAATTCTATCTAGCCTCTAATATTTCACCACATAACGACAAAATCCGCAGCTATCTACGCGACCTCGCTCCGGTAATAGAAATGCGGCCCGACGCCTTAATCATGGCGGACCCCGGATTGATGATGCTGGTGCGAGAAAAGTGGCCTGATATGCCGATTCATTTATCAGTGCAGGCCAATGCCGTTAACTGGGCGGCCGTTAAATTTTGGCACCAAAACGGCATAGAGCGAGTGATTCTTTCTCGCGAGCTGGCGCTGGATGAAATTGAAGAAATTCGCCAGCGTGTACCGGAGATGGAGATTGAAGTCTTTGTACACGGCGCGCTATGCATCGCCTATTCTGGTCGCTGTCTATTATCTGGTTATATGAATCACCGCGATCCCAACCAAGGCGCCTGTACCAATGCCTGCCGCTGGAAATACCAAGCACATGACGCCAAAGAGGACGAAACCGGCGATTTGGTGCCGGTGCAAACCTATATCCCTGAGCCCCAACCCGTGACTGAACCCGTGCTGCTACAACAAGCCCAACGGCCCGGCGAATTTATGCCTGCTTACGAAGATGAGCACGGCACCTATATTATGAATTCTAAAGACCTGCGCGCGGTACAACACGTCGAGCGCCTAGCCGCGATGGGTGTGCACTCCTTGAAAATCGAGGGCCGCACAAAATCTCATTACTACGTTGCGCGCACTGCCCAAGTATATCGACGTGCCATTGATGACGCGGCACATGGCAAACCCTTCGACATGCATCTGATGGACGAGCTAGATACCCTTGCCAACCGCGGCTACACCGAAGGTTTTTACCGACGCCATCCACCCAAGGACTACCAAAATTACGAAATGGGTTTAAACAATGCGCAACAGCAGCAGTTTGTTGGCGAAATTGTCGATGCGCGGGATTCAGTGATTACCGTCGATGTCAAAAACCGCTTTGAAACTGGCGACACCTTGGAGTTAATGATGCCCGGCGGCAACAGCCGTTTCACCCTAAAAACCCTCAGTGACAAGCACGGCAAGGCGATTAGCGCCGCACCCGGATCGGGTCATCGGGTCAAGATCCCGCTGGATCAACCCCTGCCCGAATCTGCGCTAAAATACGGCTTGTTAGTCAAAGATATTCACGGGTAATTGGCAAAGATATAAGGGGGTTCATTATGGAAAGACGAAAATTACGTGTACTGCGCGGACTCGTCAATGTCAGTTTAATTAGCTTGGTATTCGGCGCAATATTGAATTTACTTGCCGGCATATTAGGTAGCTATTATGTGCTGATCATCGGTTTTTTAGTGGTGCTAATCACCTTCTACTGCTATCGCCGAGCCGACAGTGAAGCCGCATCTAGCATGGCCTATTACCTCTGGCGCTACCTGCCAACCTTAATTTTTATCACCATGCCAATAGTGGCGTATTGGTATAGCAGCGGCACCCAGTGGACATTGGAAGACATTATTCACGCCGTTCAAATAGGCTGCAGCTTCCTACTACCCATTATCTGTTTGCTCTACGTTGAGCGCGTCTTAAAAAACGCCCAGCAGTAAACCATAGAGGCCGACGGACTTACGTTCCGTCGGCCTGCTTGAAAGGTAACATTTCGCTAGCTTGGCGCAGATAATCCCCAATATGGAGGTGCTCCTCGTCTAAAAACCGCTGCACCGCTGCTGAAAAATCAGCGTCCACCAGCCAGTGGTTTGAATAGGTCAATATTGGCGTAAAGCCGCGCTGAATTTTGTGTTCTCCCTGCGCGCCAGGATCAAAATGCCGCAAGCCTTCTTGCAAGCAGTACTCGATGCCCTGGTAATAACAGGCCTCAAAGTGCAGGAACTCATACTCCCGAACACAGCCCCAATAACGGCCATAAAGCGTATGTTGATCGCGAAAATTGAGTGCCACGGCCACCGGTTCGTCGCCGTGGCTGGCAAGCACCATTACCAACTGCTCTGGCATCGTTGCCGCTAACTCGGTAAAGAAAGTCTCTGGCAAATACCCGCCGTGACCACTGCGCTTAGCGTAAGTGAGCTGGTAACAGTGAAAGAAGAAGCGCCACTGCTCAGCACTCACTTCAGCCCCCGGCAATACCTGCAAGCTCAAGCCTTGCTCAAGCACCACGCGGCGCTCTTTTCGCAAACCCTTGCGCTTACGCGAACTAAACGCCGCCAAGAAGCCGTCAAAATCGCGATAATTGCGGTCATACCAGTGATACTGCGGTCCAATGCGCTGCATTAAACCTTCTTGCGACCATGTGTTCGCCACTTCTGCCCGCGAGAATAAAATATGCACGGATGACGCGCCAAGTTCCTTAGCATGCGCCGGCAGAGCCTTTGCCAATATAGCCATAATGCTACTGCGTTCACTCTCATCCACTAAGCAGAGCCGTGGCCCGGTCGCCGGTGTAAACGGAATAGCGGATAATAGTTTGGGGTAATACGAGCGCCCATGACGCTGGTATGCATCTGCCCATGACCAATCAAAAACATACTCGCCATAACTATGGGTCTTGATATAAAAAGGCATAACGCCAACAAGCTGCTCACTTCGGCGAATAACAAGATGATGGGGCTGCCAACCTCGGTCTTCAGACACCGCGCCACTTGCTTCAAGGGCGTGTAAAAACTCGTACCGGGTGAAGGGGTAATCACAGCCTGCCGCACTGCTCCAAACCTCTGCGCCGACGTCGGCAATACTGGCAACAAATTCTAACTCAAGATCAAACACCCCTCATGCTCCCATCAAAAAATGGAGCACAATGCCCGCAAAAATAACCATACCCACCCAGTTGTTATTTAAAAAGGCCTGAAAACATTTATCGGTTTGACGATAGCGGATCAGCTGTTGCTGATAGATAAAAAGGCCACTGGCAGCGATCACCCCGGCATAGTAAATAAAACTCATACCAAACCGCGGCCCGGCCATCAACAGCACCACAACAACGCAAACCTGCAGCATCGCCGTGATCACCTTATCGTCATCACCAAATAAGATAGCGGTAGATTTCACCCCGATTTTTAAATCGTCCTCGCGATCTACCATCGCGTAAAAGGTGTCATAGCTCACTGTCCAAATTAAGACACCGATATACAAAAGCCAGGCTGCCGGCGGCGGAAGTTCGCCGGTTTGGGCGGTAAAGGCCATGGGAATACCCCAGGCAAAGGCCGCGCCCAAAACTAGCTGAGGCAAATGGGTATAGCGCTTCATAAAGGGATAAGTAGCCGCCAAGGCGACGGCGACAACGGCAAATCCAACAGTCAGCCAATTGGTGAACAACACCAGAATAAAGGCTAGCGCACACAAGACCGCAAACAGCAGCAAGGCCTCTTTTTCTGTGACCGCGCCAGTGGCAAAGGGCCGATCTTTAGTGCGACTAACATGGGCATCAATTTTCCGGTCCGCATAATCATTAATGACACAGCCGGCAGAACGCATCAAAAATGTTCCCGCCACGAAAATAATCAGCAAATGCCACGCCGGAAACCCCTCTGCCGCAAACCATAGCGCCCAGAGGGTTGGCCACAACACCAGATACGTGCCGATCGGTCGATCTAGCCGCATTAAGGCGCGATACTGAGGAGTTTGCTTTTTTAATTGCTGGAGTAATGCGTTCATAAGCTGACCATTGGGATTTTCTGGAAAAAGTATATCAGCACCACCAAGCTCGGTGAAAAGTTACCAGGGACGAAAAGCCGGTAAAAATATCTCGCTTACCATAATAGGGTGACCACTGAGCAAGAACCGCGATCGCCGGCCCCACAGATCTTCGCTATACGGCGCAAGCACTGACTCATCCAGCGCAGCGGCGGGCACCTTGCATATTTCATAGCGGTCGCGGGACATATGGGGATCAGTAAACAGCAGATGCCCAAGGGGACGACTGTCTAAAGTCCGCAAGCGATCTAAGCGCCCAACCAGCGAGGTGGCCGGTAAAACGCTACGAGCGTAGACCCAAGGCTGACGGTTGCAATGTAAACGCACCTCCCTCACCAAACCCCAGTGGCGATCGCCCATACCCAGCAAGCGGCGCTCTGATAAACGCGGAATCTGCCAGCGCTGAGCGAGCACTTCAACATGGAAATGCCCATGGGATAGGCGCCGTAAATGCGCCGTTAAAGACCCAGTGTCTAGCAGCCAATGCGCGTCTGCAGCCGATAAGGCAGAACGAGGAAATTTCTGACAATCGAGCCACTTAGGCTCATGCGACTGGAATCGTGATGTTTGAAAAGCGTACAATACTCGGCTTCCAGTGTTGAAGGTCACTGAACATAGGTGTTGCCACACAATAAACGCGCAGCAATCAAAACTAAAGTGTGGCGGCAGAATGCGCGAATCACCTGCGAGTTGCAAGCATCGGTATCGGCCAAACAGGCGATGATATCTAACTAAAAATTACACTAAGCTTCCGGTAAAGAAGCACGTGGCTTATGAGGAATTAGGTTAATGAGTAAGTGGGAATGTATTGTTTGTGGCTGGGTTTACGACGAAAAAGTCGGCGACCCTGACTCTGGTATTGCGGCTGGAACTCGCTGGGAAGACATCCCTGACGACTGGCTTTGCCCCGATTGTGGTGTGGGCAAAGAAGATTTTGAGATGATTGAGAAATCCGAAGAAAGCGATCTTCCCCACCACGAAGAACCCGCTTCCGCCAGCAACGAGGCGGCCATTGTTGTGATTGGCACCGGTTTGGCGGGCTACGGCTTGGTTCGGGAGCTGCGCAAACATGACAAAGACAGCCCCGTCATTATGATTACTGCCGACGACGGGCGGGCGTATTCCAAGCCAATGCTGTCAACTGGCTTCACCAAAAATACCGATGCCGACGCACTTGCCCAAAAAGACGCCGGCGGTATGGGTGAAGACTTGAACGCTAGCGTTTGGACATTGACCAAGGTCACCGCCATCGACACCGCAGCGCAAATCATCACCATTGGCGACAAAGAAACTCAGGTTCACTACAAAAAACTGGTCTTGGCGCTGGGTGCTGATGTTATTCGTCCCCCTGTTAAAGGCAACGCCCAGGACTATGTTTACTCAGTCAATGATCTGCTCGACTACGATGACTTCCGTACCGCAGTCGCCAAGAACAATGTTAAGAAAGTCTGCATCATCGGCGGTGGTCTTATCGGCTGTGAATTCACCAACGACCTAATCAACGGCGGCATCGCCACTGAAACTGTTGATCCGCTGGCGTATTGTCTGCCAACTCTATTACCAGAAGCTGCGGGCAAAGCGGTGCAAGCCGGACTGGAAGCCAAGGGCGCGAAATTCCATTTCGGTCAACTGGTCACAGAAGTAAATAAAGCTGCTGATGGCTTGGTGGTTAGCCTGAACAATGGCGACACCATCAATTGCGATCTAGTGCTTTCCGCCGTCGGCGTGCGCCCGCAAATCAAACTGGCACAAGACGCTGGCATCACCGTGAACCGCGGTATTGCCACTAATCGCCTACTTGAAACAAGTGCGCCAAACGTCTACGCCATGGGTGATTGCGCCGAAGTCGCCGGCCACGTTCTGGTTTATGTTGCCCCGCTAATGGCACAGGCGCGAGCACTGGCCAAAACGCTTAGCGGTCAAGATACTGAAGTGAGCTACCCCGCTATGCCGGTTACCATCAAAACCCCTGCTTGCCCGGTTACTGTTAGCCCTGCGCCACGCGACGCCGCAGGCAACTGGGAAGTTGAACAGGACGGCCTCAATGTGGTTGCACGCTTTGTTGGCAAGGACGGCGAATTGCTGGGCTTTGCTCTCACTGGCGAAGGCACCAAGCAAAAGATGGCGCTGCAAAAACTACTGCCAGCAATTATGGCGTAACTAGCCAGCTGTCATGTGCGAAAAACCAAGGGCGGGCTGAATAAGTCCGCCCTTTTTTTCGCCCAATCACCAGCATCGTCGCCTATTTTTTAGCCATTGCGCCGTGGCCACATTCGCATATTAATTGAGCACGGCGACTGAATATTAACTGTCCGTATACAAATCATTCTTAGATTGATAATATTCGCGCGCCCCGATAGTGCCTTATCGAGGGTTCTCAGGGCGGGGTGAAAGTCCCCACCGGCGGTAATCATGCCAAGCATGTAGCCCGCGGGCGCTTGCTGACCATCGGAAAACGATAATGTCAGCGGGGACAGCAGATCCGGTGTAATTCCGGAGCCGACGGTTAAAGTCCGGTTATGAGAAGAGATCGTTACACGCCACAGCGCTTAGTTGCCATCACTATGCTACTGCCGGTCTGTCAGCTCATCTTTGCCCTGCCGTATTCACTTGGGACAAGACCATGACATCGACAGCTACAGCATCATCAAAACCCACCGTCGCCTTTATCCAAGCCTGCTGGCACCGCGATATTGTTGACCGCTGCAAAGACTCCTTCCTGAAAGAAATAGCAGAGCATAGCGACCTGAACGTCGAGTGCTTTGAAGTGCCAGGCGCCTTTGAAATACCCCTGCACGCCAAATTGCTGGCCCAAACCGGTAAATACGCCGCCATCGTGGGCGCAGGCCTTGTCACCAATAGCGGCATATACAAACACGAATACGTTGCCCACGCCGTTGTCTCCGGCCTTATGCAAGTACAGCTAGAAACCTCGACGCCGGTATTCTCAGTTGTCCTTACTCCCCATAATTTCCACAATAGCGAAGACCACATCAGCTTCTTCCGCGAACATTTTGTGGTGAAAGGTACGGAAGCCGCAGCAGCCTGTATCGGCACCCTGAACAGTCTAGCCAAACTTCAAGACTAATACAGACGCTTTGACTTGCCGATACTAGGCTGCCGAAAGCTATGCTAATCTGCGGCATTAGATTGATTATTAGCAAGCACACAGCGCCAACGGGGAAATACCATGGGCTTTTACGATAATAAAATATTGCCAATCATCATCGACAAAGCGTGCTCGATGTCCTCAATTATGGGCCTGCGAGAAAAGATTGTTCCGCAAGCGAAAGGTATCGTCTTAGAAGTGGGGATGGGCAGCGGTATCAATCTCGCACTGTACAATCCCGACATTATCGATTTCGTGTGGGGCTTAGAACCTTCTCACGGAATGCGCAAAAAAGCCCAAAGCAATCTCGATAAATCGCCTGTAACAGTAAAGTGGCTGGACCTGCCCGGCGAAGAGATCCCCCTCGACGACAATAGCGTCGACACTGTCTTGCTGACCTACACCCTCTGCACCATTCCCGACTGGCAGCGAGCCTTAGAGCAAATGCACCGTGTCCTTAAGCCCAACGGTAAACTACTATTCTGTGAACACGGTCTAGCTGAAAGCAGTGCGGTACAAAACTGGCAGAATAGAGTCACCCCAGTCTGGAAAAAGATCGCCGGCGGCTGCCATCTCAATCGGCCTATTGCTGAATCAATCACCAGCTGCGGCTTCACCATTAATAAACTGGAAACCTGCTACGCCGTCGGCGTACCCAAAATCGCCGGTTATATGTACTACGGCGAAGCGGTAAAAAGCTAAACTCTAATCACCTTGCTCTGCATGCCTACTAAGCCTTGGGTATGCAGAATGAAAAGCCAGCCCTAAGATTGCCTCGCGGCGACTCCCGCCGCTCAACTGGTGATTTTTGTTAGAGCACGCTAGAGTAAAGGCAGTATCTTAGCCGCTGTCTATATGACATCTAACACAGCTTTCAACTGTCTAAGCCAAAGAGCCACTGTCACTATGCGAAATATTCCCCTGCACTGGCAAATTATTGCCGCCATCCTTTTAGCTGTCGCAGCGGGTGTTATTGGCGGTCCAGACGCAAGCCTCGGCAGCTTGCAATTAACCGCCGTGTACGCATTTTTGGGCACCTTATTTCTAAACGCCTTAAAAATGCTAATAGTGCCGCTAGTGGTGTCTTCCATCATCAGTGGTATGGCCGGTGTAGGCGGCGACAAGCTTGAAAAGCTAGGTGGTAAAACTCTGCTGTTTTACGCGTGCAGCAGTCTTATTGCGATCCTGATCGGTCTCGCTGTGGTCAACATTATCGAACCCGGCGGCGGCGACAATCGGGCTCTAGCAGCCACGATCAGCACCAGTGACCCTGAAATTAGCGAATCCTTGGCCAAGGTCGAAGGTCGCGGCACTGGCGATATTGTGCAGGTGTTTGTGCGCATGATTCCCAGCAATATTGTCTCAGCCGCCGCCAATGGCGAAATGCTGGGGCTGATATTCTTTAGCTTATTATTCGGTTTTTTCTTAGCGCGGAGCAAATCAGAGCATGCGGCAACACTGATGCACTTTTGGCAGGGCATCATGGACATCATGACCGAGATCACTATGTGGGTTATGAAGTTCGCACCGCTGGGGGTATTTGGCCTAGTTGCCAAAACGGTTGCCATTACAGGCTTTGCGGCCTTTAAACCGATGCTGCTATTCTTTATTAGCGCCTTGATCGCGCTACTTATTCACGCCTTTGTGGCGCTGCCACTGGCACTGCGCTATCTCGGCGGGGTTAGCCCCAGAAAGCATTACGCGGCGATGACCCCCGCACTGCTCACCGCATTTTCAACGGCCTCTAGCTCAGCAACGCTGCCGCTGACCCTAAAGAGTATTCAGGAAGAATCAGGGGTCTCCAAGCAGGTGAGCGGCTTTGTCTTGCCGCTCGGGGCTACGGTGAATATGGATGGCACAGCGCTGTATGAATGTGTTGCGGCCATGTTTATTGCTCAGGTTTATGGGCTAGAACTAGGGTTTGTGCAGCAATTTACCATTGTGATGGTTGCCCTACTCACCTCCATCGGTGTCGCTGGTATTCCAGCTGCAAGCCTAGTCGCTATCTCAGTTATTCTCGGCGCTATAGGCCTTCCTTTGGAAGGGATTGGCCTGCTATTAGTCACCGACCGCATACTCGATATGATTCGAACCGCCGTCAATGTATTCAGCGATTCCTGCGCTGCGGTAATCATTGCCCGCAGCGAAGGCGAGGACACCTTAATCGCCGCAAAACCCTAATCATCGCTCCTTACAACAAGGAGACAATAACAATAAGACGGATTATTTATGAGCGAACGTAAACCTATTCCCCGTATCAAAGGGGATAATTATTCTGAAGCAGCTGCCGCACAGCGACGTACATTTATTGAAGAACAAACCGGTGCCACACTTAAGCACACCGGCCACTACTCCATCGATCCGGCCAGCGTAGAAGGCAACGCCGAAAACTTCATTGGCGTGGTCCAAATGCCCGTTGGTGTTGCCGGCCCCTATCTCATTAACGGCGAACATGCCCAGGGCGTTTTTTATGTGCCCATGGCGACCACCGAAGGCACCTTAATCGCCTCTTACAGCCGGGGTATGCGGGTAATTTCAGAATCCGGCGGCGCCACCGTCACCGTCATTGAAGAGTTTATGCAGCGGGCACCTTTATTTGAATTCGCCAGTGCCCGCGAAGCACGGCATTTTGCAAACTGGCTAGACGAGCAACTCACCGCCATTCGCCAGCAAGCTGAAAGCACCACATCTATCGGTAAGCTACAGCATATCCAAAAGTGGGTTATCGCCAATAAATTGTACACCCGCTTTAACTACACCACCGGCGACGCGGCTGGGCAAAATATGACTGGCAAGGCCACCCATAAAGCCTGCCAGTGGATACTCGCCAACTACCCGGGCGTAATCGAAAACTTTTCACTGTCTAGCGGTATAGAGACCGATAAAAAGCATTCCCATATGAATCTCTTGCACAGTCGCGGCAAGAAGGTTGTAGCGGAAGCCACCATCAGCAAAGACGTTTTAAAAGACTTGATGCGCGCGGACCCTGAACGCATGTTTCGGCTGCGCCAACGCACTATGCTCGGCAGCCTACTCGCCGGCTCTGCCTACAACGGCCCCCACTCTGCCAATGGTATTGCGTCGATGTTTATTGCCACCGGCCAAGACGAGGCCAACGTCGTTGAGTCTCATACCGGCATTGCATTTATGGATCTCACCCCAGCCGGCGACCTGTATTACTCGGTAACCCTGCCTTCAATCATCTGCGCGAGTTACGGCGGCGGCACGGGGCTGGCAACCCAGCGCGAATGTCTCGAAATAATGGATTGCTACGGCCAAGGCAAGGCCCGCAAACTGGCTGAGATTGTCGCCGCCACGGTCCTTGCTGGCGACCTGTCCTTAGCAGCAGCCATTGTTGCCGATGAATGGGTTTCTAGCCATGATCAACTCGGTCGCAACAGACCTTAACTCTCTAGCTCATCTAATTTAAAGAGATCACCTGAGCGCATGAAAATAGAAAACATTAATCCGCAGCTTCAAAAAACCTATCGCTTAATACCCACACTGCCGATTCACAACCCTATTCTTTTGCGGTTTGTGCAATTTATATCAAGATTTAAACTAAAGCGGAAATCCCTGTTCGGCGTTGCCATACACGATTATAAATTAGCAAATAGCGGCGTGCGGGTTTACACGCCTAGCGGCAAAACCTCCGGTGCCGGCTTGCTGTGGATACATGGCGGCGGCTATATTATTGGCACAGCCGTCTTCAATGATCGCGAATGCGCTATCTATGCCAAAGAGTTAAATATCACTGTGGTCTCGGTTGATTATCGCCTAGCGCCGCAGCATCCCTTCCCCGCCGCCTGCGATGATTGTTTTGCCGCCTGGGAGTGGTTTTTAGACAACGCCGACACCCTAGGCGTGTCTCCAGATAGGATCGCGGTATCCGGGCAAAGTGCTGGTGGAGGACTGGCGGCGGGCTTGGTCCAGCGTATTCATGATACCGGCGGCACCCAGCCCGCAGGCCAGGCACTGTTCTGCCCCATGCTGGATGATCATACCGCCACACGCACCGAGCTAGACCTCATAAAACACCGTCTTTGGAACAATAAAAATAACCGCGGTGCATGGACATACTACCTTGGCCAGCCCCCCGGCCTAAAGCAAGTGCCCCTTTACTCAGTACCAGCAAGACGCCAAAACTTAGCGGGCTTGCCACCAAGTTGGCTGGCAGTGGGCGATATAGACCTCTTTTATGAAGAAGACACCCTCTATGCTAAGCGCCTGACAGAAGCTGGGGTTAACTGTGAATTTTACGTTGTTGCCGGCGGACCACACGCCTTTGAATCCTTGGTGCCAAATGCCCCGGTCAGCATCGACCTTCTTAAATCTAACTACCAATTTCTGCGGCGCGTACTTGCCCTTTAAAATATTGCGTTCAAACCATCGATCCTGAGCAAACAAGCCATATGAATAGTGATTCCAAGCCGCCAAAACACGGGCCTCTCAAGGGCATACGTATTTTAGAATTAGGGCAGCTAATTGCCGGCCCGTTTACCACCACAATGCTAGGCTATTACGGTGCTGAAGTGATCAAAATAGAACCCCCCGGTATTGGCGATCCTATTCGGCGCTGGCGCAGCATGAAAGGGGATACCTCGCTGTGGTGGTATAGCATTGGTCGCAATAAAAAGTCAGTGACCGTAGATCTTCGTCACCCAGACGGCCAAGCCATAGTGCGAGATCTAGCCGCGCAATGTGATGTATTGGTAGAGAATTTTCGGCCCGGGGTTATGGAAGGCTGGAAGCTTGGGCCAGATGACTTAAAAGCGGCCAATCCGGACTTAGTTTACACCCGTATTTCAGGCTACGGCCAAACTGGCCCCTATGCCGAAAAGCCAGGCTTTGCCTCGGTATGTGAGGGTATCAGTGGCTTTCGTTACTTAAATGGATTTCCCGGCGAAGCACCGGTACGACCCAACCTCAGCCTTGGCGACAGCATTGCATCGCTGCACGCTGTTATCGGTGTATTAATGGCTCTAAATGCCCGTGAGCGCGGTCTTCATCAAGGCCAAGTCATCGACGTCGCGCTGTATGAAACCATGTTCAATATGCTCGAGTCGGTGGTGCCAGAATATGCTGAGCAAGGAATTATCCGCGAAGCCTCTGGCACCACCTTAACCGGCATCGTTCCCACCAACACCTACCGCTGCAAAGACAATAAGTTTGTCATCATCGGTGGCAATGGCGACTCTATTTTTAAACGCCTGATGACCGAAATGGGCCGCCACGATTTTGCCGCAGACCCCGCCATGGCTGACAATGCCGGCCGAGTCCGCCATCAAAAAGTTATTGATGACGCTATCGCTAACTGGTGTCGCCAACATCCAATACAAACGGTTATTGAGAAACTTGAAGCCGTTAGAGTCCCCGCCGGTCCAGTCTACAATGCCGAGGACATGGCAAATGATCCGCACTTTCAGGCTCGCGGCTTGTTTGAGAAAGTAAATATCGACGCCACTAACACCGTCACTATACCGGGCATGTCACCCAAACTGAGTGGCACACCGGGCGCCACCCAGTGGCCGGGACCGAAGCTCGGGGAACATACCAATGAGATTCTCACCGAACTGCTTGATATATCTCCCGAGAATTTGCAGGCACTCAAAAATAACGCGGTCATCTAGAAAACCACGTCCCTTGGCTTTGTTTTCTAGGTCTAACACGCTTGCCAACTCACATGGCGGCGTATTTAATTAAATCGGTGCCGGCACCAGCCTGCGTCGAGTTGACATCAGATGCCCTTAATACATTCGCGTCTTTGCAGTTTCCACAAGGATATAATTTATGCACATAGACAAGGCAAAAAAGCGTATCGCCAAGCAGATCAAAAAAGGCTTCAACGGCTATCCTTTGATCTCCCTAGAATACTTTGGCGCCACGCCAGACGCGGCAACGGAACTGGTCATTTCGTTTGTGGTAGAAGAAGGGGCGGAACCGCAAGCCCAAACACTTGCCTGCAAACTTGACGCTAGAGAAGACGAAACCATTCAATCTACGGTGGTGAAAATTCTTGAGCGCGCCAATGTTAATACCTTAACGGAGCGTAGCGGAGTTTCTATTATTAGCTAAAATAGTGATTCTCCTGCAGCGAATCAAATGGCGAAATTTACTAATATCATAGAAATCAAATACTTGTCTTAAAATCCGCCGCCTCAATTTAATCGGAGAATTTCGCTTAATATCCACCTAAATACGCGCTATCAGCCCTGTGCTCCCTGAGGTTAAAGACAAACAGCGCGTATTACGTCATAATAACCGACGCGAAGCCGCTTATGGTTCCCACGCCCCATGAAAACCGCTTGGTAATTTAGGGGTTATTTCCCCGTAGGATGAGCATCGCAGAGTTTTCAAATCTCAGTACAGCTTCAGTGATTACCGGGTTTGGCTTACGGACTGACCGTGATTAGATTAAGCCAGACAATATTATCGCTATCAATTTAACTGCCTTTCGCTGCATCTCTAACAGCAAGCTATGGCGGCGCCTACTTTGCAAGGAAATAGTTTGAACATGCAGGATAAAATTACCGCTATATTGAATTACCTTAACGAAAATAAAACCCGTTGCAGCAATAGCGCGGCAGCCGAAGCCCTAGGTGTTACTGCCCCGGAGCTGAAAAAGCTACTTGGTGAGCGTCGCCCAGAAACATCGTGGCTAGTCAATTATGGCACTGGCGAGCCTGCAGGCTACACCGACGAAGATAAACACCCCGATCTGTATCGTACCAAGCGTATTATTAAGTCAGCGGAAGTGTTGACCCGCAACCTCGATTTATAAAAAATTGCTTTGCGGTATCGCTCTTCTCAATTCCTTATATTTTTCAACCAGCAAACCAATGACTGCAGCAGGCGATCAACGCTTGGCAGTTGCGTGTTGGGCGAAAAATATTAAGGGGTATTATCTATAGTTAGAATAGCTATCAACAAAATACTATTCAGTCTATCAAGCAGAAGTCACTACGCTCAAACTAGGCATTTACGCCGCAACAATATTTTCCACCGCAGCGGCCCAATCATCTATAGTCAAGACCGCAAGCGACACACTGGCCGGCAAGCTTTAGCGACGGTCCAAGGACGAGACTTGGTATTCTTGTGTCGCCGCCTTAGTCTAAACAAACAAGAAAGGCACGACGCTGACGCCATGCCTTTCTTATAAGCCGCAATATTTGAAAACTACAATTCCGCTGGCGCCTCTACCAATACAAACTTTAATTGGGTGCCGGCAATTTCCACCAGATCACCACTATTTAATTGCCGTGGCTGTGAACCAATTTCAACACCATTTAACTTTGGCGTGCGGCCGTCTTTAGCTTCTACGTGCTCCAAATAATAGTCCTGCTGGCGACGACTAATTGCCGCAACTTGGAAACCCGCCTTGCCGAGCTTGGCTAAGGGTTTACTGAGCGTCATTTCACGACCAGCTGAAGCACCATTTTGCACCTGTAATTTGCCAATCATTGGAATAGCCGCCGGCTGGGCACGCTTGCTGTCCGGCCGCATTGCGATAGTTTTCTCCACCTCGGCGTCGCTACTGGAATACACTTCACTGTGATAGGTGAGTGAATGCTTACCCATCGTAATATAGTCACCATTGCGCAAGGGATGACGAGTGATGGCATGACCATTCACAAAGGTACCGTTGGTGCTGTCGAGATCAATTAAGAAGCTGTCCTTGAGTATCGTCTCAATGACGGCGTGATGGCCACTAACCGCCAAATTTTCGATGCAGACATCATTGTCAGGCGCACGACCAAGTGATACCCGCTCTTTGCTCAGCGGGAACTCCTCGAGTATTGTGCCCTGAAAGCCGAGAACCAGTTTAGCCATAATACATGCCCGTCATTGAAACATACTCCCTAGCTTAGGCGATGAAATCACCGTATCCACTCTAATCAAACCAGTCTAGCTCTTCGTCTGAGGCGCTTTCCTGCCCAGCGACCACCTTGTCCACACACACTACAATAATCGAAATATTATCATTGCCGCCGGAATTATTCGCCATTCCCAGCAATTTCACCGCGGCCGCTTCTGGTTGAGAGTCACAAGAGGCGAGCACAGCGGCAATTTGGGCGTCCTCGACCATCCCCGTCAAACCGTCTGAACACAGCAAATATAGATCGCCTTCCCGCAATAGCTCTTCCAATAAATCTACGTCGACAATATCTGCTAAACCTAGCGCGCGGGTAATGACATTTTTATTGCTGGAGTTACGAGCCTCTTCTTCTGAATACTCTTTGCGATCTAGCATTTCTTGAACCAGGGTGTGATCGCTGGTGAGTTGCGTCAAATAGCCCTCACGAAACCGATAAAGCCTAGAGTCACCGACATGCGCAACCGCAAGCCTTGCGCCCTCAAAACTAGCCGACACTATCGTGGTGCCCATACCCTTGCGCTCAGTATTTCGCTGGGCGTCCCGGTATATTTTGGTATTTGCACAGTAGATGGCATTTCGCAGCGCCAAGGTCTGGGTCGAAAATTCTGACATTTCCGCCACAGTGTCGTCGCTGTCATGATCCTGAGCTAAAAACTGCGTAAACCCGGCTATCGCTAAGGCGCTCGCCACCTCACCGGCGTTATGGCCGCCCATGCCGTCTGCCACCAAGACGTATCCTTGATCAACCGCCAAGTGAATCGCGTCTTCGTTATGGCGACGCACCCGGCCAATATCGGTCACGCCAAAGGCGCGGATGATCGTCTTTTCGTCCATGGATCCATGCTTATTCAGTGATGAGCCCTGAGTATAGACACCCGCTTTTAAGATGGCCAATATCAGTACCGACTAGAGACACCGCTTGCAATTCGCAGCTTGGCATACTCTAATTTTGTCCAGCCTCTAACTTCCTGTAAAGGGATCGCGCGCTAATACCCGCTATCTCTGCGGCCTTGGCTTTATCGCCATCGCAGAAGGCCAGTAAATCATTTAAATAGCGCCGCTCCTTGGTTTTCAAATCCTCCCAACTTTCAGCTGCGGCGGCCTTTCGAGGCCGAATATCGAGCAGGCAGCGCTCCAATATTTTTACGTCAATAATATTGGAGTACGCAAAAATGATAGCGCGCTCCAAGACGTTGCGAAGCTCGCGGACATTGCCTGCAAAATAACAGCCTTGAAGCAGCTTGATCGCCGATTCGGTCAGGCAGTACATATCTTTCTTACTGAATTTCTCCAGTATCGATTTAGCGATTAAGCCAATGTCCTCCCCACGCTCGCGCAGCGGCGGCAATACAATCGGAAACGCATTAACACGATAGTAGAGGTCTTCGCGAAACGTCCCACTGGCGACATTGTTAGATAAGTTTTCATGGGTGGCGCAAATTAGTCGAAAATCAGCGCGTTTGAGCTCGGTGCTGCCCACCGCACGGTAGGTGCCAGTTTCAATTAAACGCAGTAATTTAACCTGCATACCTAGGGACACATCACCAATTTCATCCAAAAATAAGGTACCGCCTTCAGCACTTTCCAGCAAACCGCGCTTATTAGCTGTCGCACCGGTAAACGCGCCTTTAACGTGACCAAATAACTCACTTTCAAATAAGGTTTCGGTGAGACCCGCGCACTCAACCGTGACCATGGGTTTCGCATGTCGGGTACTGGCGTCGTGAATCGCCTTGGCCGCTAACTCTTTACCGGTGCCAGATTCACCCATTAACAATACCGAGGTATCTCGCGCCGCCACCAAGTTAATCATCTCAACAAGGGTATTAAAGGCCGGACTGCGGCCCACCATATTCTGAGTACTAAGTTCGGCACTGGCGATGGAAACGGGCTTGAGGATTTCAACAAAGTATTTTAGCTCGCCATTGGCGCCCCGAATCGGCAGCATTTCAACATCGACATGCTCCTTGCCCCTAGGCGTGGTGTGAACGTGCAGCACTCGCTCCTTATTGCCGGAACTCTTACATGCCGCCAGCGGGCAACTCTCGCCAGCCTGATCACAGGGCACCTGATAACCATGGGAAACTTGATAGCAGCGCGCGCCCTTGTCGACGTCTATCTCGCCAAAAGTCGTTTGATAGAGCTCATTGCTTGCCAAAATCTCATAGTCCGCAGACACCAATATGGCGGGATAATCGAAGCCATCGAGCATGTAGGCAACATCTCTATCTGAATCTTTAGCTATGAGCTGCATGGCATTGTCATTTTTGTCATTGAGTTTTGCCAATAATGGCAAATACACAGTAACTTTGCCAGCGCAATCTAGTAAAAACGACCTCACCTAAAAAAATAAATTATATAAATCAATATCTTAACGACACACTTCTTTATCTTGCGTGCATGGCACACGCTTTGCTGTATGGGTGTTACGTGGCACAGACATAACGTTCGACAAACGCGTGATGGCAGATCTGACAAGCAGCGCCGTTCACCTTAGGATGATCTATATGGATTTCGACCCCTTTATTTTAGCCCGCATCCAATTTGCGACGAATATTAGCTTCCATATTTTATTTCCCGCTATTTCAATTGGCTTGGGATGGATTCTTTTATTCTTTCGTGTGCGATTTACTCAAACCGGCGACCAAGCTTGGGAGTACGCCTACCTGTTTTGGGTCAAAATCTTCGCCCTCACTTTTGCGATGGGCGTGGTGTCGGGCATCACCATGAGCTTTCAATTTGGCACCAACTGGCCGGGCTTTATGGAGAAAGCCGGCAATGTAGCCGGACCGCTACTCGGCTACGAAGTACTGACCGCATTTTTCCTAGAAGCCTCTTTCCTCGGCATTATGTTATTTGGTAAAGATCGGGTTTCTAACCGCATGCACTTGACCAGCTCGTTTCTGGTGGCGTTTGGCACAACCCTATCAGCATTCTGGATTCTTAGCCTAAACTCGTGGATGCAAACCCCCACAGGCTACTATCTTGAAAATGGCGTGGTCATGGTAGACAGCTGGCTTGAAGTGATTTTCAATCCATCCTTCCCCTACCGTTTTTTCCATATGGTCATCGCCTGCATGCTCACCTCAGCTTTTCTTGTTGCCGGTGTTAGCGCATGGCGGGCATTGCGCAATGTCGACGGTCCCGCCACATGGAAAGTGATGAAAACCGGTGTAATGATGGCGGCGGTACTTGCCCCTGTACAAATCCTAGTTGGGGATTTTCACGGCCTCAATACTCTGCAACACCAGCCTGCAAAAGTCGCGGCAATGGAAGCGATATGGGAAACCGAAAAAGGTGCACCTTTCACCCTCTTCGCCCTACCAGACGCAAGCACTAAGACCAACCGTTACGCGATCGAAATCCCCTACGCCGCCAGCTTGATTCTTACCCACGACCCTATGGGCGAGGTAAAGGGGCTCAATGAATTTGAGGGTGAACATCCTCCGGTCGCTATCGTGTTTTGGTCTTTTCGCATCATGCTGGCGATTGGCGGCTTAATGTTACTGGTGGCCTGGTGGGCCGCATGGCAGTTGCGCGGCAAGAATACTGCCAGCAAGCCTTTGTTATATGCACTATCTGCAATGACATTCTCTGGCTGGGCAGCCGTTTTGGCTGGCTGGTATGTAAGCGAAATCGGCCGCCAACCCTGGATCGTTAGCGGCGTACTCAAAGTCCAAGATGTTGTCGCCGATCACAGCAGCGCCACGGTTGGCGGCACTCTGATCGGCTATATCCTACTTTACGGTTTCTTACTGGCGTCTTACATCGGCGCGATTCGACACTTGTCGGCCAAACCCGCAGCGTCACTAAGTCTGTCGGCAATCCGCAACCCCGCTAGCAAGGAGGTCTGAGCAATGGAATATTGGTTACCAATTATTTACATGGGCATAATGGGGCTAGCGCTACTAATTTATGTCGTTCTCGACGGCTATGATCTGGGCGTCGGCATGTTAGTGCCACTGGCGAACGAAGCCGAAAAAGATATGATGATCGCCTCCATCGGCCCGTTTTGGGACGCCAATGAAACCTGGATTGTACTAGGCGTCGGGGTCTTACTTATCGCCTTTCCCGTTGCCCACGGCATTATTCTTACCAGCCTGTATTTACCCGTCACCATAATGCTAATGGCCTTAATCCTTAGGGGCGTGGCCTTTGATCTACGAGTAAAGGCGGGGGATCACCGTCGCGGCTTGTGGAATAAAGCCTTCTTTGCAGGCTCACTGATCGCATCGTCGGCGCAGGGCTGGATGCTCGGCGCCTACATCACCGGCCTGCAGAGCTCCGCCACAAGCCTACTTTTTTCGGCGCTTATCGCCGTCACACTGCCCGCGCTCTACCTGATTTTAGGCTGCGGATGGCTGCTGATGAAAACCGAAGGCGACTTACGTGATAAAGCCATCAAATGGGCGCGGATGGCAATCTGGCCAATGGGCTTGGGGCTTTTTATGGTCTCTATCGCGACCCCCATAGTCAGTAGTAGTATTGCCGAAAAATGGTTTACTTGGCCAAACGCTATTTGGTTAATGCCAATCCCGCTAGTTTGCATAATTTGCTATGGCAGTATTGTGATGCTGCTTAACAAACCTCGGGCTCTCAGCAACAACAACGGCTGGCTAATTTATGCCTGCACCGTCGCGATCTGCCTCATGGCTAGCCTCGGTCTGGCCTATAGTATTTTCCCCGACATTGTTATTGGTGGCCTCACTATTTGGGAATCCGCGGCATCGGTGAAGTCACTACAATTTACCTTGGTCGGCGTTGTCCTAACGCTGCCAGCTATTCTAGTTTATACATTTTTTGTTTACCGAATATTTCACGGCAAGGCCACCGCGCTGTCTTACGAATAAGTTAAAAAGGATATTTAATCGATGAAAAAATTACCGTTTCAAACCGACTTGACTGCAAAACCCGAGGTGTTGGCATTTTTCGACGAGCCCACCAACACATTCTCTTACATCGCAAAAGATCCGGCATCCAATGCCTGTATGGTCATTGACTCCGTTATGGAGATTGACTATGCCGCCGGCCGATTAAGCCTAAACGGTGCCGATAAAATTATCGCTTATATTCGCAGTCATAAGCTCGAGCTGCAGTGGATTATTGAAACTCATGTTCACGCCGACCACCTGTCAGCGGCGCCCTATATTCAGGATAAGTTGGGCGGTAAGATTGGTATTGGCGCAGAGATTACGACTGTTCAGAAGACCTTTGGCGAAATTTTCAACGAGGGCAGCGACTTCTGCCGTGACGGCTCACAGTTCGATCATTTATTTCAAGATGGCGACGAATACTTGGTCGGCGAGATGCGCTGCCATGCACTCCACACTCCAGGTCACACCCCCGCGTGCATGACTCACATCATGGGTGACGCGGCCTTTGTTGGCGACACGCTATTTATGCCCGATGGCGGCAGTGCCCGCGCAGACTTTCCCGGCGGCGACGCCAAAACGTTATACAAATCCATTCAACGTATTCTGTCACTGCCAGACGAACTGCGTTTATTTATGTGTCATGACTATATGCCCAACGGTCGCAATGTCGAATACCAAACCACCGTAAAACAAGAGCGCGAAGATAATATTCACGTCCATCAGGGTGTCAGTGAAAGTGATTTTGTCACTATGCGCGAACAGCGGGATGCGACTTTAGGTATGCCAAGACTGATCTTACCCTCGCTGCAAGTAAATATGCGAGCTGGCCATCTCCCCAAGCCTGACAGCAACGATGTGGTCTACCTAAAGTTGCCGCTGAATCTGCTGTAAATCACTCACTTTCCAATGTCGTCATCCGGAGTTCCAATGAATATTAAGGCTTTGAGTTCAACATTAAGCGTCTCTGAGCAGCTGCTGCCTAGCGATATAAGTGAACTTGCAAAACGTGGTGTTCGCACCATAATTTGTAATCGCCCCGATGGCGAAGGCTCAGACCAACCACTATTTTCAGAGATCGAAAAAGCGGCAACTGAACACGGCATTCAATGCCATTATTTGCCCGTAACTATGGGTATGGTTCGCGACGAAGAAGCCACCGCGTTCGCCACATTACTAGAGCAGGAAGGCCCCATTCACGCTTTTTGCCGCAGCGGTATGCGCTCAACTACCCTTTGGGCTTTAAGCCAAGCTAACCACCAACCCCTGACGGATATCGTCGCTACAGCAAAACTTGCTGGCTACGACATGAGCGGCGTAGCGGCGCGCATCGCCGGTAAAAGTGGCGAAATGAAAACACTGCGCAGCTACGACGTGCTTATCGTCGGCGGTGGCGCAGCGGGGATATCCACCGCCGCCAGCTTGCTATCACGCGACAAATCACTGTCCATTGCGATCATTGACCCCGCCGACAAACACTATTACCAACCCGGCTGGACCTTAGTGGGTGCAGGTATTTTTACGCCCGAGCAAACGATGCGCGACATGGCCTCTTTAATTCCTAAGGGCGCAGAATGGATTAAAGCCGCCGTCGCCGCTTTCAACCCCGACAGCAATACCGTTACCCTGGAAGGTTGCCGCCTCATTAAATACACCCGACTAGTCGTTGCCGCCGGCATAAAACTCAACTGGGATGGCATAGAAGGCCTTAGCGAAACCCTAGGTCGCAATGGCGTAACGTCTAATTACCGCTATGATCTTGCACCTTATACTTGGGACTTGGTCCGTAATTTAAAGGGCGGCCGCGCCTTGTTCACCCAACCACCCATGCCCATTAAATGCGCTGGGGCGCCGCAAAAGGCCATGTATCTGTCTGGCGACCACTGGTATAGAAACCAATGCTTAGAAAAAATTGATATCGAATTTTATAACGCTGGGGCAGTACTATTCGGCGTCGCCGACTACGTGCCTGCGCTAATGAAATACGTAGAAAAATATCGCGCGGCACTGAAGTTTAACCACAAACTAGTGCGCATCGATGGCGACAAAAAAACCGCCTACTTTGAAACCACCACAGCCGACGGCAATACCGAAATAGTCAGCCGCGAGTTTGATATGATCCACGTCTGCCCACCGCAAATTGCGCCGGACTTTATTCGCAGCAGCCCATTAGTCGATCAGGCCGGTTGGGTAGATGTAGACCAAACCACCCTGCGCCACAAACGCTACAACAATATTTGGTCGCTCGGTGATGTCGCCAATTCCCCCAATGCCAAAACGGCTGCCGCAGCGCGGGTGCAAGCTCCTATTGTTGCCGCCAACATTATTGCCGATATTAAAGGCAAGCATTGCGTTGCCCACTACAATGGTTACGGATCTTGTCCTCTGACCGTGGAGCGCGGCAAAATCGTACTGGCCGAATTTGGTTACGGCGGCAAGCTGTTACCGAGTATGCCAAAGTGGCTACTCGACGGCACCAAACCAACACGTGCAGCTTGGTTTTTAAAAGAAAGGCTACTGCCACCCATTTACTGGCAGGGCATGCTCAAGGGCAAAGAATGGCTGGTAACACCAACAATGACTGATGAAAACTAGGGGAATGTCATTGAAACTGACTGCGCTTAAAAACTATTTGCCCATTCTTACTTGGGCAAAAGAGTACGATCGCGAGGTGCTACTCAGTGATTTACTGGCGGCGGTAATCGTCACCATTATGCTGATCCCCCAGTCGCTAGCCTACGCCCTACTCGCAGGGCTGCCGCCGCAAATGGGTTTGTACGCCAGCATGCTGCCACTGGTCGCCTACGGAATTTTTGGCACCAGTCGCACCCTGTCTGTCGGACCGGTAGCAGTTGTCTCTCTGATGACTGCTTCGGCGATTGGCCATATCGCCAGCGCGGGCAGCACCAGCTATATAGAGGCCGCGCTATTACTCGCCTTTCTATCGGGTGTGTTCCTGCTAGGTATGGGCATATTGCGCATGGGCTTTCTGGCCAATTTTTTATCCCACCCCGTGATTGCCGGTTTCATTACCGCCTCGGGTATTATCATCGCCTTTAGCCAACTCAAACATATTCTCGGTATTAAAGCAGATGGCGAAAGCCTCTTTAGCCTGCTGCACTCGCTGTATGAATCTGTGGGCAGTACCAATCTCACCACGGTGGCCGTGGGCCTACCCACCCTGATCTTTTTGTTTTGGGTGCGCAGCGGACTCAAGCCCCTGCTCGTTCGCGCAGGACTTAGCGACAAAGCCGCCGGTATGCTAGCCAAAACCGGACCAGTACTGGGCATTATTGCCACCAGCTATGCTGCCTACTACTTTGACCTTGGCAGCAAAGGCGTGGTTTTGGTGGGCGAAGTACCGACCGGCCTCCCCAGCTTGCAAATGCCCAAACTGGGTCACGACGCGTGGCGAGAGCTAATGATGTCGGCGGTCTTTATCTCCATTATCGGGTTTGTCGAATCGGTATCCGTTGGCCACACCCTGGCAGCCAAACGTCGCCAGCGTATTACCCCTAATCAAGAACTTATCGGCCTTGGCGCCGCCAATATCGCCGCGTCATTTTCTGGCGGTTATCCCGTTACCGGCGGCTTTGCGCGCTCAGTTGTCAACTTTGACGCTGGTGCTGTGACCCCAGCCGCGGGCATGTTTACCGCCGTGGGAATCGGCGCCGCTGCAATGTACTTCACACCCTATTTAGCGTTTTTACCCAAGGCCACCTTGGCAGCGACCATCATTGTGGCTGTGCTATCACTGGTGGACTTCTCCATTCTCAAAAAATCCTGGGGCTACGCTCGCAGCGACTTTATCGCGGTTATGACCACACTGCTGATTACGCTGTTACTGGGCGTAGAAACCGGCGTGGCCTGTGGCGTGTTTGCCTCGCTGGCACTGCATTTATATAAGACCTCGGTGCCACATATGGCGGTGGTCGGAGAAGTACCGGGCACTGAGCACTATCGCAATATCAACCGTCACAAAGTCATTACCCACAACGATATTTTATCTCTGCGAATTGATGAGAGTTTATATTTTGCGAATGCCGGTTTTATAGAGGATCGGGTGTATGAGTTAGTCGACGCCAACCCAGCGATTCAGCACGTCATTTTGATGTGTACTGCAGTCAATGAAATCGATCTCAGTGCGCTGGAGGTATTAGAATCCATCAACCAGCGCTTGCAAGACAGCGGTATTACCCTGCACCTTTCTGAGGTGAAAGGCCCAGTGATGGACGTGCTCGATAAAACTGATTTCATCAAGCACTTAAGTGGCAAGGTGTTTTTGTCTCATCATCTTGGCATCGCAAAAATACGGGAGCAAGGTAAGGAAGACCACACGGCTAGTAGTGACTGGAATATATAAGCCCCAGCTGTATTTCCTCAGCCTTCGCATTTTCTCGATTGCACAGAAAAAGGACTTTCTGCGCTTGACTTTATAAGCTGGCAATGAGGCAATCTGACATACTTTTCTATGTCGATCCCATCATGATTTTATTATTAGTTTATATATCCATTGCCCTCGGCGTGTCTTTTTTATGCTCAGTATTGGAGGCGGTATTGCTGAGCGTAACACCGTCTTATATTGCCGCGGAAGAAGCCCGCGGGCGTCGTAACGGCCGCTTGTGGCGCGAGTATAAAACCGATATTGATAGACCACTGGCGGCAATTCTAAGTCTGAACACCATTGCCCACACCGTGGGCGCAGCGGGAGCCGGGGCACAGGCAACGGCGCTGTTCGGCGCAGCCTACTTCGGTTTAATTTCAGCGGTATTAACGCTATTGATTTTAGTCCTTTCAGAAATCATTCCTAAGACCTTAGGCGCTTTATTCTGGCGCCAACTATCTGCGCCGTGTGCCCTTACACTGCGGTTTATAGTGTGGTCAATGTACCCCTTGGTACTTATGGCGCAGGGCATTACGCGCTTGCTGTCTCGAGGCGCAGGCACGCACTCAATCAGCCGCGAGGAATTTGTTGCCCTCGCAGATGTTGCCGTCAATGAGGGCATATTAGATCGAAAAGAAGCCCGCGCTGTGGCCAGTTTAATTCGCTTTCGGTCCCTGCAAGCACGGGATGTGATGACGCCTAGACTGGTCATTTTCAGCCTGCCTGAGAACGCCATTGTTAAGGATGTTGTCGATGGCAATACCGCAATTTTGTTTTCCCGAATTCCCGTCTACGCGGGTGAAACCGACAATATCACCGGTTACATCCGCAAAGACGAGCTAATGCTCGCCATGTCACGCAGTCCCGACGCAGCGCTGAGCAGTTTACGGCGCGAGTTATTTACCGTGCCTGAGACATTAGCCACCTCTGAGCTGCTACATAAATTGACAGAGATGCACCTGCAAATCTCATTAATCGTCAATGAATACGGCAGTGTGATGGGCCTTGTGACCATGGAGGACTTAATAGAAACCATGCTCGGAATGGAGATTGTGGACGAGACCGACACCGCGGTGAATATGCAGGCGCTAGCCCGTGAGCTATGGGCGAAGAGGGCGCGTAGCTTGGGCGTATTCGATGACGATAAAATCAGTGCTGCGACCGCTTGGCAAGCACCTAAGGCCGATTAGTAGCTAAAGGTGAGGGGCTCGGTTTCCTTGCTCTTCACAGTTATTGGCAAGCGGAAGTCCGTCGGGACTTTTTTTACCGTGTAACGTTGGTTTCTCGTCAGATGAATATAACTAAATGCGTTGTCATCCAAGCCTTCAATTTTGTAGGCGTCGTAATGATCTGCAACCGTCGGGTCGGCGGGTTTCATACCCTCGACAGTGACCCAGCCACGAAATATGCGAAAGTAAATGTCGCCCGACACCCCCCAAAAACCAACTTCAGATTGTGATCGCGCACTGCCATCAGTATCTACAAATCGAAAATCAACCCGATAGGTACCATCGGCAGAGCGCTCGGTAAGCCACTCTTTTTGGCCACCGTTTTCCATAGTACGAATACCGTACCATTTACCGAGCAGCATATTCCGCGACGCGCTACTCGCTAATATCTGTATGTCGCTGACGTCATCTGGCTGCGAATTGTCGTCGGCCTGCATGGGCTTATGTAAATTAGCCGAGCTCAGCGGCTTAGTGATTTTAAACTGCGAACACCCCACTAATAGCATCGACAATAAAGTAAAACTAAGCAGCTTTTTCATGTAGGGAATCATTCCTAAACCGGCCCACACTGGCCATCGTCTCTTTGTTTGAAGTCACGCCTCGTCCAGTACTAGCAATTGCTGGTGTGCTGGAAAATACAAGGCCGTGCTAATCGGGCATTCTACCCCAGTTGCGCGCAATGCTTGCTGGTAAATCGTCATTTTACTGCGATATCGCTCCGCCTGCTCTGCTAAAAAGCGCTGTAGATTACCCTTGGCCTTAGCTGTCTTGTAATCCACAATCCAACAGCGATCCTGATCGATAAAAACTCGATCTAGAATCAAGGTTTGCCACTGCCCGCCAATCATTCTGCGAATGGTTTGCTCGCTGGCCTGCCACTGGTAACTGGCCAGAATCCACTGACCTTGCTCACAGTTCAAAGTATTCGCAACCAGCTCCATCACTCTCGCCACGCTGTCATCTAGACCCGGCTCAGGATGGCAGTGATGGCGCAAGCGCTGAGTAACTCCACCGCGAAGGCGGTCGTTATCCAACAGCCATTGTTCGCGATCATTACGCCGCCCCAAGCGCTCCATAAGCTCATGAAAAACAATCCCCACCGCGCGGTCTTCTATATTGTCTTCTAACACGGCGTTTTCCGTTTGACGCTGGGCGCGCTGCAAAGGTGATTCCGGCGGCATCGGTGGCTGCCATATCGGCTCGCTAACGATCTGGAAGTCTCGCAGACGCGGCGCAATTGGTACCCGCAAGGGCGCGACAACATCGTCGACTTCAATGACATCAGCGCATTCAAAGCTATCACTAACACTCGCCCACAAACGACTCAACACGCTGCCAGCGGTCGGGGCGACATCACCTTTACCATTTATTTTTGCCTGCCCAAACACATGTAGTTCGCGCCGGGCGCGAGTGAGTGCAACGTAGATCAATCGGTCAATTTCTTCGTCCAAGGCGCGGGCTTGGCAATTGCTCATATAGTCGTATAACTTTCCAGCAGCTGCATCTGCACCGGACCGCTTGGGCTTGGGAGCAAAGATCATGTGGCCGCGCAGCCGCTGCCACGCGAGCAAGTCGCGATCAGCATTGCGACCGGATGCGCCGGTGCCCGGCAAAATCACCACATCAAATTCCAAGCCCTTGGATTTATGGATGGTCATCAGTTCTATATTACTGCTGGGCGGGGTGGCGTATAGGCGCTCTAGGGCACGCTCTAGCACTCTAATGTCTTCCAATAATCCGGCCGGCGCATACTCATCTAGAAGCGCCAATACCCGATCAATATCGCCTTGCTGATGCGGCTCGATACAGGCTGGGCCACCGAGTAAATACCATGCACTGCGTAGCGCCCACCGCAAATCTCGGCTCTGCGGGCAACTTTCCAGCCACGTCACGGTATCTCGCAAGTGAGTGAGTGCCTGCTTTCCGTCGTCGCTGAGCTCGCTGCAGTGCTCAATATTCATAATAGCGTCGCGAAGTAGGCCGCCAGATTCGCGCAGTAGCAGCAGGTCGTCCCAACTTAATCCCACAAAAGGCGCACGCACAACACGGGCCCAGGCGACGTTATCGGCCTCATGCCACAGCGCGCGCAGCAGGCCCATAAAATCCATTACCGCGGGGGTCGCCGTCAAGCTGTCTATGTCTTGGCCGGAGAAGGTAATTCCCGCCGATTTTAAGGCCGGTACAATATGTTTTAAGTGACCGCGGTTGCGAACCAATATCGCCACTGACGAGTTCTTAGCAGTTGCGATGTCGCTGGCTTGGACCTTCTGAATTAAGGCCACAATTTCCTGCGCCTCGGCTTGCCCTACGCTCAGCTTAGCATCGACTTTCTGTCCCAATACTTGGGGGTGAATACACACTTCACCGTCATTATCACGCTGGGGCAGTGCCGCCTCGTAGTAACGGCCGCGATCCGTAAATAGAATTTTGAAGCAATCGTTTACCCAATTCACCAAATCCGGCGACGACCTGAAATTAGCAGTTAGCTGCAAGGGCATCAGGGTTTTACCGGCGAAACTACCGCGCTGCAGCAACTCATCAAACAAACTGACTAGGCTGCCGCGAAAGGCATAAATCGATTGCTGTAAATCGCCACAGAAAAATACACTGCGGCCATCGTCTTCTTCCCAGCCTTGGCATAAGGCCTCAAGCAATTCGATCTGACTAACCGAGGTGTCCTGCATTTCGTCGACTAGAATATGCCGAACACGATCTTCCACCAACAGCGCGTCACCAATCACTTCGCCGTGCTCGGCACTCAGAGCGGTGATAGCACGCTGCGCTATCTCGCCAAAGTCGACACCCCCTTTATGCTCAAAACTCAGCCGCAGATGTGCCAGCAAATACGCGAGGGCAATTCGAAAATGCCCCACCAGCTCGCGGCTACTGGCCGGCAAATACGGCGGCGGCAAGTTGGCAATACTGGCCAAATACAGCGACGCTGTTTCAAATAAACCGTCGTCCTCCAAACCCTTAAGCCAACTCTTGGCCTCAGCGGTGCCAGCTTGACCCGCTTTTAGACCCGCATAATTTAAGGAGCGCGGTTTATATAGCTCACCCTTGCCACTGAGCATGGCCGCAGCCAATTGTTGCAGCAACTCAAAATCTGCAATACCGAGCTGCTCACTACTGCGTAAATCCGCCGCCCAAGCATGCGCTTCATTTGATCCCGACGACGCGACAAATGCCGTTATCAGCTGGTCAACATCTAATTCCTGCAAGGCCTCCCACGCTGGCTCAAACTGAGCTGCCACTTCTTCGGCCAAAGCCGCTTCCATTACATCGAGATCGCCACTAATAACATCTCGCAACCATTGGTCGCGCTTTGACAGCAGGGCCGACAGTAAGGGCAGCAATGTCTCTATGCGATTGCTGCCGTAGGCCAATAAGCTTTGCAGGGCGACGGCAAGGGCAGGGGGGCAATGACTCTCGTCTAACTGCCTAAATAAACTGAGAATTGCCTCGCGATATAATGCCTCGGCATCGGTGACGGGCACCGCCGCGCCAAGACCTGACAGCAAGGGTAAACGCCTCACCAAGCTGCCACAAAGACTATCAAAGGTGGTGATCCGCAAGCGGGCACTGTTCTTGAGTAAGTGCCAATGATTTAGCGCGTCTTTCTCTAGTACTTTAAATACTGCCTCCCGAATATCATGCTCAAACCCGCTAGCAAGCAGAGCGAGTTTCTCGCCTTTTGCCACATTCGCCAGGGCCTCAGCACCGTCTTGTAATGCAGAGATAACCCGCTCTTTTATTTCGCCCGCGGCCTTATTGGTAAAGGTAATTGCGACCACAGTTTCCGGCTGGTCAACCGCGAGCAAGCAGTGTAAATAACGAAGTAATAATACCCCGGTCTTCCCTGAACCGGCAGGCGCTCGCACTAATACCGAGCGGCGGGGATCAACGGCCAGCTCGCGCTGCGCTTGATCGGGCGGACGAGGATACTGGCTCATTGAGCATCCTCCTCAATACTTAAATCTCGCAGCAAAGGCAGCAAAAAAGTATTAAAGCCACGACTGTGATTTTGACTAAAGTCATGTTCAATATTTCCCGCCAAAATACCTACCGCCATATCTTGTAGCGCGGTCGACCAAGCCTCTAATTCCGCCTGCCATTTTTCAGGACTATCAACGTCATTACTATGGGGTTTCTTAGCCACCACACTGCTAGCCCAATTGCTGCGCATATGAATTTTTAAATCATCCGGGCTTTTAAGCTGCGCTAACATCACACCGTCGAGCTTTGCCATCCCGTCCTTCTGCGCCAGCACATAAATGGGAAGCTGAGGCTCTGTTAAATTATCGACACTGAGGGAGCGGCCATCGATGGTGCCGGTTTTGTAATCTATAACCAAACGCTTATCGCCAATCTTATCGACGCGATCCATACGAATTCTGAGCGGAATACCCATCAACTCACTTTCCACTAATTGCTCGGTAGACAACACGTCAAAGTCTTCTATGCGTGGTCGCTCATTTTTATCCATCCACGCGCAAACCAAGGTGATCACTCGTTCTTTTTCAATACTAAGTAGCGACTCGCCAAAACGGGCCACACTGAGCTCCGGATTCTCTAATGCACGCTCGCAACTCGCTCTTACTAATGCCTCTAATTGCAGGTCGCTACAGGCGTCTAAGGCGACTTTAGTCTGCAATTCTTCCCAGACATACTGCATAGTGTCGTGAATCAAAATACCCTGTATGCGATGATCTAAGCCCTCAGCGGCGACCGGAAATTCGCGCAAATTTAATCGATATTTTAAAAACGCAAAGAATGGACTACTCGCATACTCTTTAAATAAGCCCGTGCCACCGCGGACTGCAGCGCGCTGCTCAGGGTTAACTGCTCTGACGTTATCGGCAGCCGGCATAGCCACGCGGCCCTGCGCCATATATTGGTTTGCGCCAAGCCACACATCGTCATCAATATACTCGCTTAACAAGGTACATGGCCCCAACGGACTACCCACTTCATTCTCTCTGCAGTGGCTGACATGCACTTCTGGAGAAGACTTTAACAGGCCGCGCAACACCTGTTGATCGCGCTGTAAGCACAAGCCCGGATCACTATTGGCGTAGTTAGCACGCTGCTGCAGTTCTAGGGGCAAAAACGGAGAAGGCTCTACCCGACGCGGCAGGGCGTTATCATCCAAGCCCATTATCCAAACCCCATCGAACTTCAAGCCAAGCGCATCATCGTAAGACATAACCCGCACTGGGCAAGGCCATTCCCGCGCGACCGAAAATCGCTTAGTACTCAAAATATGTTGCAACCATGACAGGGCGGTGTCGTGATTGATTTCGCCCAGCTGACGATCTAGTGCGCGGAACACATCCATGGCCTGACTAAAACCACGGCGACACTGCTCCACAACCACGTCATCATCACTAGCATTGGGCCAAGAAGCGGTCAGCAAAAGTTGATCGAAGAATCGTACCCAAGAGGAGGGGAGTTGCCGCGCAGGCATACTTTTAAGCATCGCTTCTAGATCATGTAAAAAGTCACTAACGCCGGGCTCCTCTTCCTCAAATTTGCGCGCCAGCGAAATCGCATTGCGCAAACTAGTTTCTGGACTTAGATAATCTCGCCAACGGAGGTCTAAACTAGCCCTTATGCTCCGCGATTCTGGCCAGCCCCGCACGAAACGAGATCGCAGAATGCGGCTAAGTTGCTCTAGCGGCAACGCTCTGCCGCTAAGGGAGATTAAATCCCAGGCCGATTTTATCAGCGGGTAAGACAGCAGTGTTTCACTACCCTCAAATACCCAGGGTTCACGCACCTCGCTATTCGCCGAGGGGAACAAACCACTCGGATAAAATTGACGCTGCAATACATTGTTTAGTGGTGCTTGATAACGATTCATATCCGGCACTAAAATCGCAAACAATGAATCTTGTAAAGGCTTTTGAAGACTGGTGCTTACCTCAAACTTAGCTCTTAACCACGCCGCCACCGCTTCGCACTCTTGACCTATTTGCGCAACAGAACTAAATCTGGGCGGAGTGTCGCCAAGCTGCTCATCAAGCAGTGTCATCAGGCTTGTTTTATCAGCACAGCGCCGAATAAATGCCTGAGCAGCAGGGCTAAGTTCAAGGCCCTCGCTAAGTACTAATTGATCAGGAAGATCAATACCTGAGGTATTAAGCACCTCACTTAAATGCGCTGGCAATTGCTGGCCGCTGAGTGCCAACTGAGAATCTAATTTAGCCTGCATGCTACGCTGCCAATGATAAAAAGCCTGATATTCCGCTGAAAAACGATAATAGTCTTCATCACTACTGAGCTGGTATTGCGCATGCAGCTGAAAGGCGTCCACAAACTGGCGGGTGATCGCCATACTATTTAGGCAATCTTTAGGGAAGAACTCGCTTTCCTCGATGATCTCTCTGGCTAAGGCGAGCAGCTGAATTGGCCGCAACACTTGTTTGGAGGGGAAGGTGGCATCCCAGGATTCTGCCAGCCACTGATCGACAGGCATTACTGTAACAGTCTCAATAAATGCTTGATCATGACTGCCGCGCAAGTGCGCGACCCGGTCCCGGCATTGCCGGGCACTGGCGTCACTAGGCATCAAGACAATGCTGTGCCCCTCACAGCTTAACAGCGTCGCCAATTCTATTGATACCACAGAAAAATCCTTTTACTATTATAAAAAAATTAAAAATAAAATATGTAAAAACTATTTATCTTGCAAACGTTGTAGGCTTCTCAATCTCATACAGTGCATCGCTGATATCAGCCAACTTATCTTCCATTAACATTTTTGCATCATTTAAACCGCGATTATAAAAATACGCTCCTACTTCTTCAGAAAAGAAGTCTGTTAAAAATTCTGCATCGAACTTCCCAATATCCTGATGCAGCTCATCTTCAAAATAGCGTTGCACCTTGGCAATAATCGTGTCTTTCTCTTCTTTAGAAAATTCAATAATGGCCATTCCATCTCCGTATAATTTTTATAAGACTTAACATCGCTAATATTAGCGATGCGATACTATTATTATTCACTAGTGGCTTTACGCGCTAAGGCTGCTTTCGCCGCCCAAACTGCGGTGGCAAAACATGCTGTTAATAAGTAGCCTCCGGTGGGGGCCTCCCAGTCCAGCATCTCTCCCACGCAATAGGTATTTGGGCGCTGCATTAACATCAGCTTATCATCAATGGCGCTAAAACAAATTCCGCCATCGGTACTAATTGCTTCATCTAATGGGCGAATTGCTGTAATCGTCTGGGGCAAATTTTTTATTAGCACTGGAAGGCCGTCTAGATCCGCCATTTGCGCTTTACTAGTTAGAGCCTTGAACATCGCAAGCTTATTTCCGACCAAACCACATTGCTTACGTAGAACATTGGCGAGTGAATCTTTGGGCCGGCGCTTAGCGATTGCTGCCTGTAATTTTTCCAGCGAACGATCTGGGTCAAGGTCCCAATATACTGTGCACTCGCCACGCTGTTCTATCACATCGCGCATGGCAGCGGATATACCGTATACGGGACCACCTTCAATACCGTAGGAGGCGATGACCGCGTCGCCGCGCTGGCGCCATTCCACACCGCGGTTATCACAAACCGATACCGCAATTAATTTCAGTGGTGAGCCACTATAGTTGCTTAGAATATCGGCCGACCAAGGGTATTCAAATCCACAATTGCTGGGTCTGAATTCTTGGCAGCTAGCACCCGCCGCTTTAAATTTCGCCAGCCAATGTCCGTCAGAACCCAGGGCTGACCAACTGCCACCGCCCAAGGCAAAAAAAGTCATCTCTGCTTTTACGGTTAGGAGTTTATCAGGGCCTTGAATGCGTAGATTGCCGCTATCGTCCCAATCTAGCCAACGATGACGACTGTGAATACGTACGCCATTATCACGTAAACGACGCAACCATCGCCGCAGCAACGGTGCCGCCTTTTTCTCCACAGGAAAAACCCGTCCAGAACTACCGACAAAGGTTTCTACATCTAATCCGGCCGCCCAATCGCGCAGATCATTTGCGGTAAAACTATCTAGTATCGGCTTTAGCAAAGGCGCCTTATCACCGTAGCGATCAGTAAAATCCTGCCAGTCTTCATTGTGGGTTAGGTTTAGGCCGCCAATACCGGCCCGCAGAAACTTTCGGCCGACGGTGGGCATTGCATCATAGAGATCGACAAGCACGCCCGCTTTACTCAACTGTTCCGCAACCATCAGGCCCGCTGGGCCGCCGCCGATAACGACAGCGCTGAGGTGGACAACAGAATCAGGCATGCTACAGACTCGAACAAAGACAGAGCCCAAGATTGTACCGCAATCAGGTCGCCATTAAGATCAGCTGGGCTTACAAAGTAATGTCATCGATGCGCGCCGGACCTACGGTGGCTTCTGAACGCCACAAGACACGAGATATTGATAAACCGAAAAACGCGCCGCTGTTTTTGCGGAACAAGGGACTGTCGTTAAATGCCACATCGTGCAGATCGTAATAGCCAAGACGGACCGATGTGCGCCAATTTTGATCCAGCTTCATTGTCACAAAACTACTCACGCCCACACTGCTATATCCGCGCTGGCCCCGATACTCTGGCCGCGTGACGGTAGCAAATTGTGACGCCACCCCATAAAAATGATCGTGGTAGGCCCTGTTTGCGTAGCGCAACTCTAAAGAGCTTCCCAGTATATAGCGCTCGCCAAAGTGACGACGCCAGCGCAGTTCAGGGTTAAACAGCCAGCCTTCATAGTCCAATACTGGGAAATCATCGGTCACCAACAAGGCGCGCAAGTTGAAGCGCAACTGCAGCTTTTGATCTGCCTCGTCGATAAATTTTAAACGCAGTGAAGGCCCAAATTCCACGCTTATACCCAAATCATTCATACCTTCTCGAGCGCGGTTGTCTTCGCTATTAACCGATAGACTGCCTCCCGCAGAAACATCCAAATCCCAACGCTTACCTTTAAATAACATGCCGCGCAAACCATCGCGGCCCGCCCTGATGCGACTACCGCGATAAATCACACTTGGATAAGGTAAGACTAAACTTCGATTTTGATCCGAGCCGGGGTAGTCGGGAAAACTAGCCGCGGCCAAGCCGGCGCCCAGCTCCCATTTTGGCAGGCGCTCAACATCATCCGCATAAGCACTCGTGGATACTAATGCCAGCACCTGTAGTAACAACAGTATTCGCAAGATATATGTCATATACTTTCCTGTGCTCAACGTGATTAGACCAGCGCAAAAAAATTGCAAGGTCGGAGCTAAATTAAACACGCTTTAAAAACAAGTTTAGGGCAACAGGGAATTAAGCCGTATTACCGACGCTATTATCTTGCAGCCACTTTTTCCTTAAAGCTTGCCGGCACTTCACATACCGATTTGCTGCTGTAGTCAAAAAACAGCATAGTATTGCGGAGCCTGGCGGTTTCAATATTCTTACTTACATTAAATAGGCGGAAAACCAAGTCGAAACTCTTGGCGCTAAAGTTTACTGCCGCCACATCAATACGTAAGCGATCGCCGTAGTCGGTTTCAGTAATATACGCAATTTCCGAGTGGGCCATAATCAAACCCGCCTCTTCAAATGCGGTTGCCTGCTCATAACCTAGGGCAATCACGAAGCGAAGCTGGCCTTCAATGGCGATGGCGGGTATGCGATCTGCCGCAAGATGGTTTGCCACATTTACATCGGAATACAGGACCGTATACTCCGTGCTGAACTGGAATCGTTGCGGTAATTCTATGGTTTTTCTGGCCAAGGTAGGCACTTCCAAGTGATGAAGGGATATTGCGCTAAGAACCTCGATTCTACAGAACCGCGACTATATTTGCCTAGTCTACCGGCTTATCCGCTTAGATGTACCCATTGCAAGCAAAGCTAGAGGTTAGTTTTTGCAGAGGAAGAAAAAACTAAGGTTTCATCACCCGCTCGCGCGCTTAGGGCTGCTTATCGAGCTGCGGAATACCACCGGGAATCTAAAACCAATCCTGCTTTTAGCTCAACCAAATATGGGCTTGCGACTGCAGAACACCAGCGTCCGGTAAGTTGCTGGCCTTGTGCTTAGTCAATCTGGACTGATTATGATGGTATTTTAGTCGTCCGATTGCTCAGAGATCGTTTTTTTGCAGCAAGAGCGGCAGCCATCTATATTATTATCTAAGACCTTATTACGAATATATTATGCTGGCGGACAGTTTAAGTCAGACCTTTGTTTTACGCACAGATATTCGTGGACCAGCAAGCCAATTACTACACTTCTTCCAATCAGAGACTATATCCTAGAGTACAGTGAGTTTTTGACAATTTGGTTCCTTAGATACGCTGAAAAAGAAGGTCATGTGTTGGATCATAAAGTTGCAGTCATTTTTGCTGCTAGCATCTTCAGAAAAATACCTTATCCACGCTAAGGTAGAGATAGGACGACCGTATGTTTCGATGGTGTGTGTTAGTTTTTAGCGCAATAGCTGCTTTGAATGTAAGCGCGGCGGAAAATCTAACGTCCTTGAATGATAACGGTATTCTTAGCTGGGAAACGAAAGTCTTCGCAGGTGAATCGATATACACCATAGGCGAGCATAAAGGGCGCATCGCACTAAAGGCACTTAGTCGTCAGTCAGCCTCTGGGCTAGTGCTAAAAAAGCAAATCGATCTCACCAAGACGCCGTACCTGAGTTGGAGTTGGCTAGTAGAGAAGACGCTTCCGCAGTTAGACGAGCGCAGTAAAAATGGCGATGACTTTGTCGCTCGAATTTATGTCGTTATCGATGGCGGCTTACGACTTTGGAAGACCAAATCACTAAACTACGTTTGGTCTAGCAATCAAAATAAAGGCGTGGTTTGGGATAATCCCTTTGCTGGCGCAAAGGTCAAAATGATGGCAATCCGTGGCAAGCAATCTGAGACAGGTACTTGGTACCAAGAAAAACGCAATGTATACCAAGACTTAATTGCGACTTTTGGCGACAAAGGTAGTGAAGAAGCCAACCGCAAAACCTATAGATACATTGACGTCATAGCTATTATGACCGACACCGATAATAGCGGATGGGATGCCGAATCTTATTATGGCGATCTAGTCTTCACTGCTATGTAGTCCAATGTAGAAACCGCATAAGACCTAGAGCGCCGTCAACAGTGGCTCATAGTACATGATGGCGCGTAAGGGATTCAATTTTGGGGCCGTTTCCCTTAGTATTCCGCACGATTCAAAATAAACGAGAAGTTTGGGGAATAGCGAGTGACACAAAAAATGCTGTGGTCTGCGGGGCGCTTAACATTGAGCGCGATAACACTCGTCTTGTTTGCCGGCTGCTCTGACAATGACTCATCATCGCCAGCTGCTAGCGCTACGCCTGATCCCCTGATTTTAGATACCTCATGCGACACCGCAGCGTTTCCCTCACCGTTGTGGACGCAATGTGAACTTGAAAACTGGCCGCGTACCATCGAGGCTGAGTTCGAGCAGCTAGCGCCGGCTTTTGTGCAGCGCTCATTAGCGCAGCAGCTTAGCAATTTTGCCGAGATGACTGCGCGCTTCATCGACGATCCCAGCTGGGGACTGCCACCGGCCTTCGGAAATACACCGTTAACACCACTGTGCTCGGCGGGAATGGGACCCTGTGTTGGCGACCCGTTTCGATATCCCGGCGTCGAAGGGGGAGATGGCCGCGTCTTTTACGAGCAAGAAGCTGAAGTGATACCTGTTGTCTATTATGACCGCGAGTGCGCGCGTATTTCAGGTCGGGTTTGGCGCCCCCGGAATATAAACGGTCGTTTGCCCGCCGTCGTCATTAAGAATGGGTCGGTGCAGGCTGGGGAGCAATTGTATTGGTGGGCGGCTCAAGCCTTGGTTCGCGCCGGTTATATGGTGTTGACCAACGACCCTAGGGGTCAGGGCAAGTCCGACTTAGGCACACCTCAAGGCGGCCAGGGCGGCAACATCAACGGTGCGGTGTTCTTTGAAGGCTTGGTCGATGACATCGACTTTTTACTGTCCTCAGCCGAACAGCCTTACCCCCACGAGGCGAATTGCCAGGGGACCTACCCAACAATCACTGCAGCCTTCAATCCCATGGCCGAAAGCCTAGATGCGCAGCGCATTGGCATTGCCGGCCACTCCTATGGCGCCGGCGGCGTGACTTGGGTTCAGAGCTATGGCGCGACCGGGTCAGATCCATGGCCGGGCCTTCTGAGCGAGCTTAACCCCGTTAAAGTAATTGTGGCCTGGGATGCGCTGGGCAGTAGCAACCAGCCCACCAGCGCGACAATTACCAATCTTATACCCTCATCCTTTCCTCTCCTACAGGCAGTGGTTTCACCAGAAGGTGCACCACCTGTGGTACCACGCGTGCCGGCCTTGGGGTTCACTTCAGAGTACGGCTTTACTCCAATACCCTTTATCTTAGATCCAGATCGAAACGGATTTTTACAAGGCTTCTCTGAATGGCGTGAAGCGTCCATGCCCGTCTATCAGATCGCCATTGCAGGCTCCACCCACTTAGATTATTCCTTGGGACCAGAACTGCCGGCCACCTCGTGGTGCGCAGAGGTCATAGACAATCGCTGTGTCGGCGGCTGGGCAAGACCCGCGATTACCCATTACACCGTTGCCTGGTTTGACCGATGGTTAAAACGTGCAGGCGAGGCTGGCTTTGACAATGCCGATGCCCGCTTGCTGGATGATCAGCAGTGGGCGCCAAGGTTTTCCCGGCATTACAGCAGTGCACGGTATTTTACGACCCGCGGTGGTGAGAATATTGATTGCACGGATATTCGCTTGAATTGTGAGCCGCCACAGACTGAATAGTGCTGTGAATCACCGATTATGCTTAAGCTAAAAATGAGCGCGCCTTAAACTTAAGGCGCAGCATAATAAGGCGATTATCAATGAATAATGTGAAGTGCTAAGTGCAAGCAATGAAGAAGATTATTAGATTGGAGAGTATTTTTTATAAAAATAAAGTATGTCTTTCTAAATTAATTCTTTTCTTGCGGCATAACGCTTTTGTTTTTTATTATCATACATCGCGATATCAGCATCGGTCACTAACTTGTCTACCGTGGAATGTTTACTTGCCTTAAACTCTGCCACACCATAATTAAAGGGTAGCCTATGCTGCCAGTTTTCACGAATATGCAGGGATTCAATGGCAGCCTTAAATTTGGTGACAGCCAGCTCGGCACCGACCGTCGACACACCGATTAGCAAGACCACAAATTGATCCACGCCTATACGCGCAACCAGAGCAGAATGCTCGAGATCTATCTTCAGACTCTCACTAAACTGCAGCAAAATGCGGTCTGACTCCTCATCACCAAGATCAACACCGGCATCATTAACGTTCTCTAATTCGATAAAAACTAAGGACGCCGGAATATCTCTCCGTGCGCATAAATTAAGACCTTTTTCAGCCAATAGCAGAAAACCCTTACGATTACAGGTGTTGCTTTTTTCATCTAATATATTCGGCTCCGCCTGAAGTATTTCGCGCTCTGCCAACAAGGCAAGATCGTGAAAAACGTCAAGATCAATAGCCGATAATATACGCGGCCGTTGATCAATAAGGCACAAGGTCCCTATCGCTGATCCGTCCTTCGCGAATAGCGGACAGCCCGCATAAAAGCGAATATAAGGATCACCTAATACCAATGGGTTGTCTTCGAAACGCGCATCAATACGGGCATCAGGGACAATCATAATACCGGAGCCAAGAATCGCATGACCGCAGAGTGAAACCGCACGAGAGGTATCGCAAATATTCGGCCCTATAGATGATTTAAAGCACAGCGTCTCACGCTCAACTAAACTAAGCAGAGCGATAGGAACGTCAAATAGCTGGCTTGCAAAACGCGTAATGCGATCAAAGCGTTCTTCACAAGGGGTATCCAAAATATTTAAAGCTCGCAAAGAGGCTATACGCGTCTCTTCGTTGTCGGAAATTGCTGGAATATCCACTGCGACGCCTCCCATAATGCTTTACTGAGGACCTACTTGGGAGCCCCGTTTGAAATTTTTAAAGCTCATTAAAATCAACGCTCCTATCATAAAATTCTTAGCAATTTTCGATGTAAAAATCACGTCGAAAGAATGATAGCTGCGCCTATATTCGGTATCGATTATTGTGACGGGACACCACTGAAAGTCCCATACGGGCTTATCCCTATGATGCATTTGCTGATATTACTGTACTGAACTTACAAGTGTGGAAGTCGGGGTTTTGGTTTAAAAAAAGGGATTGTCGTTGCGGATGACTCAAGCACCAATAGAGATTCATCTTTTAAACCAACACCTGTTATCGACTTTTTAAACGCCGCGCTTATCAAGTACATAGCGGTATCACAGGCCTGCTCATAGCTACGCCCGCCGGTGCGAATATTAGAAATACAATTGCGCTCAGCGTCACTGCAGCCGCGCCTAGGCGCAAAGGTCAAATACACGCCCAAACTGTCCGGCGAACTTAGTCCCGGCCGCTCACCAATTAACATAATCACCAACCGCGCTCGCAATGCCTCGCCAAGGTCATCCCCAAGTGCAACCCGCGCTTGGGTGGCGACACACAATGGCGCCAAGCTAAGTTTTTGTGCGCCTAACGCTGGAATGAGTAAGCGTAGTAGACCTAGCGCATTGCCTTGCACAGCAGCGGAAGACAGGCCGTCAGCAACGACGATGGCAACATCACAGCCCTCATCGCTATTTAAAGACTGAAGTAAGCCCTGCCAACTTGACTCCGGCAGACGCCGACCAAGATCAGGCCGCTGCAAATACTGAGCTCTGCTAGTGGCCTCACTTTGCAGAATTTGAGGCTGGGGCAAAGTCGGAAAGGCGACGCAATATTCAGTAACAAATTGCCCGGTATTAAATGGAAGATTGACAGCATCTCTGGCGCGGGCGTGATCATATTGGAACTGTAAATTTGCCGCGGTGGGCAGTGACACGCCACTACGACCTTGGGCAATCCTGGCGGGGGTGTAGGCCCTCAAGGCCCTCCACGCGTCTTTTCCTAGGGTATCGTCATTACTATCCGTCATTAGCCGCCCTCCAATCTCAGGGCTTGCGCAAAAAGTTTGGGCAATTCATCCCCGGAAAATAAAATACCCTGCTTATCCATAATTCCTGATGACTGCAGCCACTGGAAAAATTCCGGTGCCGGCGATAAGTTCAGTAATTGACGGACATATAAGGCATCGTGAAAGGAAGTGGTCTGGTAGTTCAGCATGATATCGTCGGCGCCGGGAATACCCATAATAAAGCTACCGCCGGCAGCTGCAAACTGGGTTAACAACATATCCATATCGTCTTGGTCAGCCTCGGCATGATTGGTATAACAAATATCGCAACCCATCGGCAGACCGAGTAATTTCCCACAGAAATGGTCTTCTAAGCCGGCGCGAATTATTTGCTTACCATTGTATAAATACTCCGGACCAATAAAGCCCACCACGGTATTCACCAGCAAAGGTGAAAAGGCGCGGGCCACCGCATATGAACGGGCTTCCAAGGTTTGCTGATCAACACCGTGGTGGGCATTGGCAGAAAGCGCACTGCCTTGGCCGGTTTCAAAATACATGACATTATTGCCCACGGTACCGCGCTGCAATGAGTGCGCGGCCGACTGCGCCTCTGCCAGTAACGCCAGATTAACGCCAAAACTGCTATTGCTAGCCTGAGTTCCTGCAATGGACTGAAATACTAGGTCGACAGGCGCACCCTGATCAATCAGTTCCAGCGTAGTGGTGACGTGAGTGAGTACGCAAGATTGGGTCGGAATTTCAAAGCGAGTAATAACATCATCTAGTAAATACAGTAGCCGTGACACCGTTTGGGTATTATCTGAGGCCGGATTTATGCCGATCACCGCGTCACCGCTGGCATACAGCAAGCCGTCGATAATACTCGCGGCAATGCCTGCCGAGTCGTCAGTGGGATGGTTAGGCTGAAGACGGGTGGAGAAATGATTGGCGAGGCCGATGGTATTTCGAAAGCGCGTAATCACACGGCACTTCTTTGCCACTAAAATCAGATCCTGTATGCGCATTAACTTACTTACCGCCGCAACCATCTCCGGTGTTAAACCGGGGGCTAGTCCACCTAATACTTCTGTGGATGCGGCGTCAGACAGTAACCAATCACGAAAACCACCCACGGTAAGGTGGGCGACCGGCGCAAAGGCTGGGGCATTATGACTGTCTATTATGAGACGAGTGACCTCATCCTCTTCATAGGGAATAACAAGGTCGTTGAGAAATTGTCGCAAGGGCACATCTGCCAAGGCATATTGCGCGGCCACGCGCTCTTCGTTGCTACTAGCGGCAATGCCGGCAAGATAATCGCCGGAACGTGCAGGCGTCGCCTTGGCAAGCAGAGTTTTCAAGTCCGCAAAGACGTAACGCTGATGACCTAGATTGACACTAAAAGGCATTGATCACCGCTGATATAAGTTAAAGTCTCAAGAGACTTTGACGCTAGCAAGCTTCGCAGGCGCATGCAAAAAGAAATACGATATTACCCTAAACAATACCACCTCGTTTTTAAACAATTAGCATTTAAGCCCCTGCCGTCAAAAGGGTCGCAGCCCAAATCTAACCTCAATTTCAGGGTATATTATTGGAAGTGGTTACTCACTACGCATCATTATATTTTCCGACTATCCACTCAAGGTGGTAGCCGTAACACTCATCACACACACCACATTGGGAATCAATTTAAATCGCTATGCGACGAAAGTAGCGACTATCAACGATTCTCAGAAAACAGCGTATATACTTAGCAGCCACCTCGGCATCGCGCAGGGAAGACAAAGTTTTTACTCTGCCCCAACAATCACATTACAATGGCCAACATCATAAAAGTTACAGATATGAAACTATGCTGACATTTCTTCCCCATTGGTTGCGCGGCAGCCTAATTATGCTGCTTATGATTTGCAGCACACTGCTTCTGGTGCCCATTCTACTCTGCGTAGCAATGCTTAAGTTACTGATTCCACTAGCTATCACGCGACGCTGGTTCACGATTGTCTGCATCGAGATTGCCAACTTGTGGGTAGGCTTTAATAATCTGCTGCTGCAGGTGGTCAACAATATTAGCTGGGATATCGAGGGTGACGAGGGGCTCAATCCTAAAGACTGGTATTTTGTAACCTGCAACCACCAGTCCTGGGCGGACATCTTAGTTGCCCAAAAAGTGTTATTTCGCAAAATACCCATGCTCAAATTCTTCCTGAAACAACAGCTTATCTGGGTTCCAGTTATTGGTTTGGCGTGGTGGGCATTAGACTTCCCGTTTATGAAGCGCTACTCGGCAGCGGAAATTGCTAAAAATCCAGCCCTCAAAGGCAAAGACTTAGAAACAACGCAAAAAGCCTGCGAGAAATTTAAGTACACACCGGTGACAGTTTTTAACTTTATGGAGGGCACTCGCTTTACTCCTGACAAACACGCCAAACAGGAGTCGCCTTATCCCTATCTGCTAAAACCCAAAGCGGGTGGCGCCGCCTTTGTTTTGGGGGCGATGGGAGAACAGCTGCACACCATGCTGAATATTACGATTCACTATCCCAGCGACGATCGCAGTTTTTGGCACTTTCTATCTGGCCGAATAACCAAGGTGATTGTTCGTATTGAACGACAGACTATTCCAGCGCAATTTTTAAGCCGCGACTACTTGAACGACCAGCAGTTTAGGACAGACTTTCAGCAGTGGGTATCTGATCTATGGGCGCAGAAAAACCAGCTGCTAGAAGAGCTTCACAAACCTAGCAAGTAAGCAGGTGTGTATTTGGTGCGGAGCATAGGCTGCAACGCACCGGAGTATAAGTTTATAAATGCGTATCAGGAAAAAGGCGAACTTTTACTTGTATCCCCTTTTGACTTTTTGGCTAGCTTTTTTTCCTTTTGCGTCAGCAACGGCTTTTTCTTCGATTCTTTGTTACTCTTCTTTTCTTTACTCATTAGCCGAACTCCATTCAGTGAGGCGATAGCTTCATTTTGAAATTATCTGCCGGTATAGCGAATAGGTTTTTGGGAACACCACTGCTGTACTAGTGATTCTTGCCAGAGTACGCCGTTTATCTTTATTAGCTATAGGCGACGGCGAGAATACGAAAATAAATATTGAGAGGCGTTCGGCAAGCACCATCGTCAAGCTATGCTGCGAGCTGTGAACTTCGCGAACAAGACCATATAGCTACTAAGTCCCAGCGGATATCCATGTCAGACCTTCACTATTATCAATACCTGCTCATTGGCCTAATTTTCATCTGGAGCGGCTTTGTCCGCTCTGGGCTAGGCTTTGGCGGAGCGGTATTGTCACTGCCTTTCTTGCTGCTGGTCTACAAGCAGCCTCTAGTATTTTTGCCATTAATTTCCGTGCAACTGCTATTCTTCTCGTCCATCACTCTAGCCTTGAATAATCGTAAATCAACGGCGGCAAATCGCAGTCATAAAAGCACCGTCGACTGGGCGTATCTTAGATATATGCTAGCGATCATGATCGTGCCTAAGTTACTTGGGGTCTTTGGCTTAATCACCATGCCTGCCAATATACTGAGTATCATTATTTTTGTGGTAGTGTCGGTCTACGCTGTGACCTACATCGTAAACAAGCCATTCAAAAGTAATAATAAATTTGTCGACGCGATCTTTTTGATGGCCGGCGGATATATCAGCGGCACGTCGCTGATTGGCGCTCCTTTGATTATTGCGGTGGCCGCCCAACACGTCGCTCGTGAACGTCTACGTGACACCTTGTTCGCGCTATGGTTTATTTTGGTTAGTATCAAGCTTGCTGCATTTATATACGCTGGGGTGAGCTTGCAGCTAATTCACCATTTGTGGCTACTTCCTTGCGCAGCTATTGGTCACTTTATCGGTCTGCGTTTTCACCAGCGAATGCTAGACGCTGAAACGCCCCTATTTTTTAGAGTTTTGGGAGTGACCTTGCTGATCATTAGCGCACTGGGATTATGGCAAGCGCTTAAAGGCTAACAGATCATAATCTGCTCTTTCGATGGTTTCGAAAACCAATATCAATGCCCTGCTGACACTACTGATAACGTCGACCGCGATATTCTAACCAACCACCGATATGTCGACCGGCCGGATCGTGGTGCGTCCAGTGCAATACCCCGCCCAGTTTATTCCATTCATACTCGCCGTAGAACGCAACGCTATCGCCTATTTGCAAATCTGGCAAACGAGGGGCTAAATCAATATTGTGGGCGACCAACAGTGTTTGGCCAGAGGCGAGTTTAAGAATAAATTTTTGATGACGACTGCCTTTAGTATCGTCGGGGAGTACTTTAATAACACGACCGCTACCGCCAACTTGAATATCACTGAGCTGATGTGAATAAGCCGCAGATATACGACTACCATCTGCAGTAGCTCCGTTATGCTCAAGCGCTAATTCCGCCGGCAAGGCCGGCTTTAG